>CAXTSG010000001.1:0-9042 GCA_964246825.1 uncultured Acidobacteriaceae bacterium
CCATCCTGTTCTGCATTACGCTGATGGCCGGGCTGCCGATCGTGACCTGGCTTCGCTTTTTTGTGTGGCTGCTGATGGGGCTGGTGATTTACTTCGGCTACAGCCGCAAGCGGAGCGAGTTTGCGCGGTAATGGTTTGTTTCAGCCTACCGAGACCGACAAAACTGTAATAACATAGATTTAGTGCAAACCCGTTTCGAATGGGATTACTCCAAAGCGGACAGCAATCTGGCGAAGCACGGCGTCAGCTTTTCTGAAGCGCTTCGCGTCTTCGCCGACCCAAACCTGCTTCTAGAGCAGGACCGTGTCGTCGACGGGGAGCTTCGCTGGAAGGCGCTGGGCGTTGCTAACAGCTACTTGATCTTTATGGTCGCCCATACATCAACAGAAGAGGATGACTTCGAAGTCATTCGCATTATTTCGGCTCGTCCCGCTACCCGGAAGGAGAGGAAGCAGTATGAAAGAGAAGCTCGTTCGGTATGAAGTGGATCTTGCTAACCTCCCGCCATTATCGGCGGAGCAGGAAGCACGGTTTAAAGCACTTTCTGAGAAGCCTGATAGTGAAATCGACCTGAGCGATATTCCGGAAACGGATGACACGTTCTGGAAGAATGCCATCCGCAACCCGTTCTATAAGCCGACAAAAACCTCAACCACGGTGCGCATCGACTCCGATGTGCTTTACTGGCTGCGCTTGCAGGGCAAAGGCTACCAATCGCGCATCAACGCGATTCTGCGGCGCGAAATGCTTGCTGCAAGGTCCCTATCGGCAAAGCAGGCTCCTGCCGCGGAAGCTCCACCCACAAGTCCGATACAGATGCCATAAGCCCCAGCCGTGCATCCAAGCCCGAGGGAGACAGGACCCGCTCCCACTTCAGGAAGAAAGAACAATCATGATCCAGGCCCAAGGCTATGCCGCCCAGCAGAGCAACACTCCGCTTGCCCCCTATTCCTTTGAACGCCGCGACCCCGGTCCGCACGATGTTGTTGTCAACATCGAGTTTTGCGGCGTTTGCCATTCGGACATTCACCAGGCCCGCAATGAGTGGAAAAACTCGAAGTACCCCATGGTGCCGGGACACGAGATCGTGGGCAAGGTTTCCGCGATCGGCGGCAAGGTGACACGCTTCAAGGTCGGCGATGCGGCCGCGGTGGGCGTCATCGTAAACAGCTGCCGCGAGTGCGAGAACTGCAAGGCGGACGAGGAGCAGTACTGCGAAAAAGGCGCGGTGGAAACCTACAACGGCAAGGAGTACGACGGCGCGCCGACCTTCGGCGGCTACTCGGACGTGGTCGTGACGAATGAGCACTTTGTCCACCCGATCTCGCCGAAGCTCGACCCGGCGGGCGTGGCCCCGCTGCTGTGCGCGGGCATCACGACCTACTCGCCGCTGCGCCACTGGGGTGTGAAGGCCGGGCAAAAGGTGGGCGTGGTCGGCCTCGGCGGGCTTGGCCATCTCGGGCTCAAGTTCGCGCACTCCTTCGGCGCGCGCGTGGTGCAGTTCACCACTTCGCTCAACAAGGCCGAGGATGCAAAGCGCCTTGGGGCCGACGAGGTCATCAGCTCGAAGGACGAGGCTGCCATGGCCGCGCAGAAAAACAGCTTCGACTTCATCCTCGACACGGTTTCCGCGCCGCACGATTTAAATGTGTATCTCGGACTGTTGAAGCGCAACGGCGTCCTCTGCCAAGTCGGGATTCCCGAAGAGCCTGCATCTATCCCGGCCTTCAGCCTGCTGGCGAATCGACGCTCGCTGACCGGTTCCGGCATCGGCGGCATGAAGGAAACGCAGGAAATGCTGGACTACTGCGCGGAGCACGGCATCGTGTCGGATGTCGAGATCATCCCGATCGACAAGATCAACGAGGCGTATGAGCGGGTTGTGAAGTCGGACGTGAAATATCGGTTTGTGATTGATATGAAGTCGCTGAAGAAGTAATTCGTGGAAGCTGTAAGGGAAAAGCAGGAAGCAGAGTGGCGCGATAAAGTTTATCGCGCCCTTGGCATTTAACTTCGGTGCTTACTATTCTGCACGCACAAGCTTACAGGCGAGCTCCTAACCTTGACCCTCCACCTTGCCCTTACAGCGGCAGCCCTTTCAAATACTCCCGAAACTTCGGCCCCACATCCTCACGCTTCAGCGCGAAGTCCACCATGGCCCGCAGCATGCCCTGCTTGTCGCCCGCGTCGTGCCGCACGCCCTCAAAGGAGAAGCCGTAAACCTTTTCCTCGCCCAGCAGCGCCTTAATGGCGTCCGTCAGCTGCAACTCGCCGCCCGCGCCCGGGGTGATTTTCTCAATCTTTCCAAAGATCGCCGGCGTCAGAATGTAGCGGCCGATGATCGCGTTTTTTGACGGCGCATCCGCGAGCTTCGGCTTTTCCACCATGCCGCTTACGTCGAACAGCCGCGGCTTGCCTTCAACCGCCCTGCCGTCCAGCACGCCATAGGCTGAAATGGCCTCGCCCTCAATCACCTGCGTGGCAATGAGCGTGCTCCGCACGTCGTCAAACGCATCAATCATCTGCTTGAGGCACGGCACCTCGCCGGCCATCACGTCATCCGGCAGCAGCACCGCGAACGGCTCATCGCCTACCAGGTCCTTAGCCTGCAGCACGGCGTGGCCCAGGCCCAGAGCCTGACTTTGGCGCACATAGGCAAGCTTCGCCATGGTTGCAACGCCGCGAGCCAGGGCCAAAAGCTCGTGCTTGCCCTTGCGCTCCAGGGTTGATTCCAGTTCAAAGCTGGTATCAAAATGGTCTTCGATCGCGCTTTTGCCGCGCGCCGTCACGATGATGATTTCCTCAATCCCGGCGGCCAGCGCTTCTTCTACCCCATACTGGATAATCGGTTTATCGACCAGCGCCAGCATCTCCTTGGGGATAGCCTTGGTCGCCGGCAAAAATCGAGTGCCCAGCCCGGCAGCCGGAAAAACTGCTTTGCGTACTTTCTGCTTCATACGTTCCTTTTACCCCTGCATCCCTTTGCCGTTATTGTGCCAGAGAAGGGGCTCGGCGCACCCGCACCGTGGTGCCTTGACAGCGGCGGCCGAATGCTTTTTCATGCGCGGGTCACCATCGCTCGGCTCTTCAGAGCGCACATCGGTAACGACGGCAGTGTTTACAGGCTGGGTGAGTCGTCCCCGAGAAGCGCCTTGCGCACAAGGGGAATCGGTGCGCCGCCCTGCCGCAAAAATGCATCGTGGAAGCCCGCCAGCGTGTAGGCCGCGCCCATCTTCTTGCGGTAGTCCTCGCGCAGCTTCAGGATTTGGAGCTTGCCCAGCGTGTAGTACAGGTAGATTGCATCCGAGGTGCCGCGCTTGACCTCCACCTCCGCCACGGAGCGTACCTGGTAGCCCTCGTTGACGAAGAAATCCTGCGCCTGCGCGATCGTCATATCGCCGGTGTGCATGCGGATCGCAACCACAAAGCGCGCATCGCGCAGCAGCGCGTCCACCAGCTGGCCCAGGCGGATCAGGTTGCTCTCGCGCGCGTCTTTCGCTCCCGTGCCCGGCTGCCCGTAGCCCTCGTCAAGCATCATCTGCTCGCAGTAGTGCGCCCAGCCCTCGACGTTGGTGTTCGCCGTTACTATCTTGCGAACCTTGCTTAATCCGTAGGCGTTTAGGTACAGGAACTGCACGTAGTGCCCCGGGTAGGCTTCGTGGACCGCCGTGCTGGTGATGGTCCCGACATTGAACACCCGCAGGTAATCGGCCGTGTGCTCCGGCGTCCAGCTCTTTTCGGGCAGCGTAACGTTGAAGTAGGCCGTGGTCGAGTGCGTTTCAAACGGCCCCGGTGGGTCCATGGAGGCCTGCGTCGTGGCCCGCTCAAACGGCGGCGTTTCTTCCAGCACCGGCTGTACCTCGGACGGGATCGTTACTATTCCGCGGTCGTGGATGAAGCCGATCAGCCCGGCAAATTGGTCGTGGAACGACCCGAGCAGCTGCTTCTGCCCCGGGTGGTCCGCCGTCAGCTCCGCCAGGACCTCACCCGGCGTTTTTGCGGGGTCCACCAGCTTGGCTACCCGCGCAAACTCCGCCTGGTTGCGGCGGAGATCCTCCATTGCCACCTGCAACAGCTGCGGCAGGGGCGTTGTTACCATTTCGTCGTACTGGAGCTTCTTGGCGAAGGTATCCGCCCCGTAGCGAAAGTCGCCTTTGGAGCGCGGCAGCAGGTCCGTTCGCATCCACTGCTCATAGCCGGTCAGCGCCGCGATCACAGCCTCATTTGTTTTCGCAAATCGAGCCTTCAGCGCCGGGTCGGTTGCTTTCGCGAATGCCGCGGGTACGTCGTTCCGGAAGAAGGCGATGTCATCCGGCAGCTGTTCCAGCGCGATTTCCGTGTAGATTTGTGGCGGGTTCTCGAGATTTTTGCGCGCTTCATCCAGCACCTTCGGCATCTCCTGCTCGCGCGCGACCAGCGATCGCAGCCGGTCGTCCGGCGGCGCAAAGTCGCGCTCCATGAGCGAGAACGCCGCGGTGGTGATGCCGCTGGAGTAGGTGTCGGGATTTTTCTGCCACGGGCGAACGGTTTCCAGTGTCAACAGCTTAGACCGCAGATAGTTCCGCATCATCAGGAGGTCGCCCTGCGTGTTCCCGTCCAGCCCGTCGGCCGGGAACGCGTCGAACTTGCTCATGAAGTAGTGCAGCCCGCGTACCTCCGTATCGCGCGTGCCCTGGCTCCAGTCTTCCAGCTTCGCATCGTAGTCGTGGATGCCGAGTGAGGTAGCCTCGGACGGCCGGTAGGGCAGGGCCGCCGTGAAAAAGCGATCAACCAGCGCGCTGAAAGCGGCTTGGTCGGCCGCGTGCGCCCGCGGCGAAGCCGCCAGGGAGCTCACGCATAGAAGAAAAACGATCCCGAAGCGACGCATATACCTACCCTTAATACAGCGAGCCTAGTATACGGGAGCAGATTTTTACGAAAAGCCCTCATGCTTCGGCGAGGGCTGCCGATAAGGAAGTTAACAGGCAAGCAGCGGGCACGGACCGCGGGCGAAGAGCGCCAACCAGCGCCAAGCGCCGCACGGAGATCAACCCACTCCGTGAAGTCCGCCCGAACAAACCGGCGCAGAAATGCAAGTGCGGGAGAGCGCAATCACGCTTCCTGCGCTTCCTCCTGCGCTTCCTCCTGCGCTTCCTCGCCTTCCGCCGCTGCTACCAGCTCCGGCGCGTCCTCGCGCGCTTCCGCCGTGCCGATGTTGTAGCGCGCGGCCAGCTCTGGCGCGTACTTGGCAATGTCGTTCCGCAGCCGCAGTAAGGCCAGGTCTTTTGCTTTGGCTTCCAGCATGATATCCGCGTCCAGGTGCGCAATGGACCGCAGAAAGGGAATGGTCTCGAAAGGATTGTTGTAGTCCGCGTGCCCGGTCCAGATGGGCGGCTGCAGCACGGTTTCAATCTTCTTGGTTTTGCGGTTTTTTCGCTTGATCTCGCGCAGCTCCGTGCGCGCGCAGGAGTAGTGCAGCTTGGGCCGCTGCCCGGCAGGCCAGCTTCGCAGAAAGCGCTCCATGGTCGGCAGCATCGCGAGCCCTTCCGGGTTCATGCACCAGAAGTGCTGATAGTCGAACACCAGCGCGACGCCGGTTTCCTCGTGGATGCGCAGCACGTCGGCCGCGCTGTAACGAATGTCGTCGTTCTCCAAAACCAGGCGCCGTCGCACCGGCTCGCTCAGGCGGCTCCAGGTCTTGATCCAGCGCGCGCAGCCGCTTTCGCGGTCGCCGTACGCGCCGCCGACGTGGATCACCATGCGCGCTTCGGGCCCGCACTCCATGCGGTCCAGCATTTCGGCCTGTGAGTCGAGGTCCGCCATGCTTTTGCGCGTCAGGTCTTCATTTTCGCTGTTGAGCACGATGAACTGCGACGGGTGGAACGAAAGGCGGATATCGAGCGCGCGCGCCAGACGGCCGACATACTCTAAATCCGCCGCCGACTCCCGCACCATCGCGTGAAACTGCGGCATGTCCGGGTGCGTCGCGTATGGGGCCATGTCCGAGCTCATGCGGTACATGGCGATGTTGTGCTTTCGCAGGTACGCGAAGATTTCGCACAGGTGCCCGAGCGAAACGCGCAGGTGCGGGTTCTGCTGCCAGCGCCGGGTGTCGTTGCTTTTCAAGCCCGGCTGCCCCATCACCTTAACGGCGAAGCCGAGCCGCATGGCTTCGGGCGGCCACGCGCGCGCGCCGGATGCTTCCAGGCCCGCGCACGGGTGGAGCGGCTCGCGCAGGCGCCGTTCGAGGTCGGCATCGGCCAGCTCTTTCTTGCTGGGGGCTTTCGGCTTTTTCTTCGCTGCTTTCTTGGCGGCTTTCTTCGCCGGAGTTTTTTTGGAGGCGGGGGCTGTACCCGCTGTTTCTACTGCTTCCTGCCTGCTGCTTCCCGAGGGGTCGGCGGATTCACTGTTCAACGACTTTTTTGTCTTGGCTGGCATGGTCTCAGGGCTAGGATGCGGCGGGCGCGAGCTGCATCTCGGGGCCAAAGCCCAGGTCTTCGGCAAAGGCATCCCAGGCCGCTACGGGGACCGCGCCGCCGCTGGCCTGGTCGTGCCCGTTGCCGTAGCCCTGGTCCGCGCCGGGCGGGGCGTGCTCCCGCAGAAACTGGATCACGTTCACGCCCTTGGGTCCGCGCGCGGAAAAATGTACGTACCCGGGCCGAAACCCGAAGTTTACGCCCATCACAATCGACTCCCGGAAGCGCCCGCGCCAGGTTTGCGCCACCAGCGGATGCACCTGGCAAGGCGTGTCCATGCGCAGGGCCACGAGGTCCGCGCCCAAACGCTCCCGCCATTTTCGGCTGAAGCGCGGCGCTGCCTTTTTCGCCGCGGCCAGCGCCGCCGCGACCTCTTTCTTGCCGGCCCGCAGCGCGGCCGTTTCTTCGAGCTCGCCGGTGGTGATCTGCTTCGGATTTACCGCCTTCAGCAGCGCGCTCAAGGCCGGGCCCGCATCGGCCAGCGCTGTGCGCCGGGGCGCGTTCAGCAGCGCCACCGCGTCGCGCATCGGCCCGGTCGGCCAGATTTTGCGCGCTTCGGCCAACTCGGCGAAGGGCGCTTTGTCGCCCAGGTCGCTTAGGATGCTGAGGGCCGCGAGCCACAGCAGCGGCGCGCGCTGCTCCTCCGTGAGGATGCTTTGCACGCACCAGTAGACGAGCAGGCCCGTAGTAGGCGTCGGCTCCGTGCCGTAGCCGGTGATGAGCTCGGCCCCCGGCGGCACCCCGCCCGGCATGTGGTGGTCGATGAGCAGGGTCGGCACGCCGGGCAGCAGCGCGTCCGGGCGGCTGCCCAGGTCAAGGACAAACAGGGCTTCCGGCTCCCGCGCCCACAGCCGTTCGAGCACCTCGGGGTTCCACGCCGACTCGCCCTTGCGCTTGGCCTCGATTGTGACGTGCTCGTAGCCGGCCAGCCCAAGCGACCGCGCCAGCAGCGCGCCCGCGGGCAGGCCGTCGCAGTCGGAGTCCGTGAGGATGTGGATGCGGGTTTGCTTTTCTTGGGGTAGATTAATCAGAAAACGATTAAACAGCTTCGCTGCTTCTTCGAAACTCATATGCATAATTGATGCCACCTGCAATATCAGTGAACAACTTCATAATCTCGAGCGGCTACTATGAAATTGTTTGGATAGTAGTAATTCGCCCTTCTCGGCTGAAGGTAGCAAACCATGGGCGTTCACGCTTTGTGAACTCTCGTAGGAGTTGAGGTTTCAGCTTGATAATAGCTTCAACCCAATCATTCTGATTAGCTGCACTATTGTGTGCAGTTGCAAGAATTGCAATCGCCGTTTTACGGATTTCCTCTCGGTAAAGATTTTTCATTTCGTGGTCGCGTGTCACAAGCATCCAGCCGTGTTTGTGGCAGAACTTGATTACTTCGGGGTCGAGGACATTTCTGCGCGTTTGCCCGGATGAGTCCTTGAACCAATCAGGAAATCGCTCAACGGTAAAACCGTTCGATCGTAGGCCGGCGGCCACCGATTCAGCCGAAAAGCCTTCATCAAGAAAGATAATGCACTCTTCACGCCGCTTTTTGGTGTAAGCCAAGGTGACTTAACGCCTTTTCCACAATGTCAGGCGTTAGCCCGTAATCTTTAGCTATGTCTTCGTTTGTTATACCGCTCTTCCTACCTTCAACAAGAGCACTTACAAGAATACGTGTATCAGTGACGACCAATCGCCCCGACATGATGTTGGGATTCACAGATACCGGTCGGCTACTGTGATCTGTTTTGGCAAACCGCCACGGAAAAATGAACTTCCCATCCACGATACGTTCACCAAACAGGTCTACAACTTCTTGTAAAAACTGCTGACCGGGCGTGTGACCAAGGGATGTGACTATGCGCGGACTATCGCCTCGACGGGGCTTGTCGTACACCAGATCGCCAAGGCATTCCTTTACGGCGTCCGCTTTCTGAAGCGGATGCTTACACTTAAACAGCTGACGAGCATTGCACATGGACCGCCTCAAAAATTGCAAGGAGTATCCAAAGCGCTCGCGCAATAAGTAAATACGGTAAGCTTCTTCCATGTCTCGGTAGGAGAGCAGATGAATCGAGCGGATACGTCCTGAAGCCCTGAGGATTGGCTCCGCGCCGTCGTACCAAGACAACAATGTTCTTGACGGAACAGCAAGGATTCCCGAGGCTTCAGGGATTGTGTATGTCGGAACTGTCGTGAGGTCTTGCCCTGGTTTGCGAGTCGGCTTGTTCTTCAACATTGTGAACCCTCTCGCGTCCAGAAGTCGTGGTCCAGCAAGAAAATCATACCTCTTCAACCATTCAGCACAAAGCTCACGCCACGGCCTCCGCCGCCGTCAGCTCCTCCAGCAGCAGCCGAATCTCCAGGATCACCTGCACCGGGTCTTTTTCCCGAAGCGGGAAGCGCAAAATGCCCTGCGGCGTAAACTGCGCCCCCTGCTTGGTGTTCTTCGCGACCAGGCGCATCAGGCGGCCGGGGTCGATCGCCGCTTCGGGGGCGAAGCGGAGGTGGGCCAGGTCGCGCGTGGGGGGGGCCGGGGCGCGGCCGACGCCCGCGCCCACGGCGCCGCGGGCGGGCGGGGGCCGCC
>CAXTSG010000001.1:9052-10994 GCA_964246825.1 uncultured Acidobacteriaceae bacterium
GTTCCAGCAGGTGCCCGACGCTTTCGGGCACCGGGCCGTAGCGGTCCGTGAGCTCCACGCGCACGTCGTCCACGGCCTTTTCGCTCCCGGCGGCGGCAATGCGCTTGTAGATGCGCAGCCGCTGGTTTTCTTCCGGGATGTAGCTTTCATCAATCCGCAGGGAGATGCCCAGGTTGAGCTGCGTGGCGATGTGCGCGGTTTCCGCTTCGCCCTTGATCTTGGCCACGGCTTCTTCCAGCATGCCCGTGTACATCTCAAAGCCGACAGCCTCAATGTGCCCGCTCTGCTCGCCGCCCAGCATGTTGCCCGCGCCGCGCAGCTCCAGGTCGAGCGCCGCAATCTTGAAGCCCGCGCCCAGGTCCGAGAACTCCTTGAGCGCCGCCAAACGCCGCCGCGCGATGTCGGTCAGCTCCTGTTCCGGCGGGATCAGCAAGTAGCCATACGACCGCCGATTGGAGCGGCCGACGCGCCCGCGCAGCTGGTACAGCTCGGAAAGGCCGTGCCGGTCGGCGCGGTTGATGAGGATGGTGTTCGCCAGCGGGATGTCGATGCCATTTTCGATGATGGTGGTCGCGACCAGCACGTCGTACTCATGGTTGATAAAGGCCAGCACCGTGCGTTCCAGCTCGGCCTCGCCCATTTGCCCGTGGCCCACCACAACGCGGGCCGCGGGCACCAGCTCGCGGATTTTCGAGGCAATTTCGTAGATCGACTCCACGCGGTTGTAGACAAAATAAGCCTGGCCGCCGCGCTCCATTTCCAGCTCGATGGCTGAGCGCACCAGCTTGTCGTCGAACTTCGCCACAACGGTCTGGATCGCCATGCGGTCCTTCGGCGGCGTTTCGATCACGCTCATGTCGCGCAGGCCGATGAGCGACATATGCAGCGTGCGCGGGATGGGCGTCGCCGACATGGTCAGCACGTCGATCTGCGAGCGGATTTGCTTGAGGCGCTCCTTGTGCTTGACGCCGAAGCGCTGCTCTTCATCGACCACAAGGAGGCCGATGTCGTGAAACTTGATGTCCTGCGCCAGCACCCGGTGCGTGCCGATGAGGATATCGATGCGGCCCGCTTCTACCTCTTCCAGAATCTTTTTCTGCTCTTTCGGCGTGCGGAAGCGCGAAATCATTTCGATCGTGACGGGGAACTGCCGGAAGCGCCGCTTGAAGGTTTCAAAGTGCTGGAAGGTCAGCACGGTCGTCGGCGTCAGCACCGCGACCTGCTTGCCGTCCTGCACGGCCTTGAATGCCGCGCGCATGGCCACTTCCGTCTTGCCGTAGCCCACGTCGCCGCACAATAGACGGTCCATCGGCAGCTCGGACTCCATATCGCCCTTAATGTCCTTGATGGCCGCGAGCTGGTCGTCGGTTTCGGTGAAGTCGAAGGCGTCCTCGAACTCGCGCTGAAACTCGTTGTCGGGGGCGAACTGGTGGCCGCGCGCCGCCTTGCGCTGCGCATAGAGCTTCAAGAGCTCATCGGTCATGTCCTCCATGGCCTTCTTGACGCGGGCCTTGGTCTTGGCCCACTGCTGCGAGCCGAGCTTGTTAAGGACCGGCGCGGGGCCGCCCTCGCTCGAGCGGTATTTCTGGATCAGGTCGAGCCGCGTCAACGGCACATAGAGCCGCGCGCCGTCGGCAAACTCCAGGATCATGAACTCAACCTGCACGCCGTCCTGCTCGATCTCGCGCAGGCCCATGTAGCGGGCGATGCCGTGCTCGACGTGAACCACATAGTCGTTCACGGTGAGGTCGCGGAAGTCGGAGACGAACGCCGCTGTTTTGGAGCGTTTGGCCGCAGGGCGCGCGGCTACATCGGCGTCGTCCGACACGTCATTGACGCCGATGACGACCAGGTTCGCATCCCCGAGCTGCACGCCCGCGGCCAGGGGAGCGCGCACCAGCACGGGTGCCGTGCGCTCGCCGGGGCGGCCCTTGCGCTCACT
>CAXTSG010000001.1:11004-16327 GCA_964246825.1 uncultured Acidobacteriaceae bacterium
CTCGCGCCCATCTCGGCGGAAGCCTGCTCCGTGCGCCAGCCGATGCGGTAAGCAATTTCATGCTCGCGCAGCAGGTCGGCCATGCGCTCCAGCTCGCCCTGGTTGGCGCTTGCGATCACGATGCGCTGGTCGGCGCTGAGCAGGTCCCTGATCTGCTCGGTGAGCGCGATGCCGTTGCCGTGGAAGCGCTGGGTCGGCCGCGTCGTAAAGGCGATTTCGCCGAGCGTGGTGTCTTCTTCCAGCACGTCCACAATGCCCAGCTGGTCGAGGTCAAGCCCGGCGTGGTTCGAGATTTGGGCCAGCAGCAGCTCCGGCTGCCGGTACAGGTCTTCGGGCTGCATCAGCGAGCCGATGCCCGAGCGCTCGTGCCGCTGCTGGAGCTTGTTCCACCAGCGCTCCAGCTGGTTGCGCAGCATGCCGGGCTCTTCCACAAACAGCACCGAGCGCTTCCACAGGCTCAGGAGCGTGGCGTCCGCGCCGGCGACGCCCGCGAAAAACTCCCACCCCGGAAAGACCGTGACCTCGCCCGAAGCCGCCGTGCGCGCGAGCGTGCCGGGCGCGTCGTCCTCCAGCGGCGAGCCGGAAAGCCGCGCATGCACCGCGGCCAGCAGCGTTTCCGTCACCGGGGTTTCCGTCAGCGGCAGCAGCACCGCGACATCGAGCGGCTGCAAGGAGCGCTGGGTTTCCGGGTCGAAGCGCCGCAGCGACTCGATCTCGTCGCCGAAAAACTCCAGGCGCACCGGCCGCTCGGCCTCGGGCGAGTACACGTCGAGAATGCCGCCGCGCCGGGTAAACTGCCCCGGCATCTCCACCAGGTCCACTGCGTCGTAGCCCACGCTTTGGAGGTGCGTCGTCAGCTCATCCAGGTCGTGCTCTTCGCCGCGCTTGAGCGTGCGCGCCAGGTCCGCGTAGTAGTTTGCACGGAAGAGCTTCTGCGCCGCCGCTTCCACGGGCGCAATCACGATGGAAGCTGAGTCGGTCGCAATCTTCCACAGCGCCGCCGCGCGGGTTTCCTGCACCTCGGCATGGGGCGACAGGTGCTCGAACGGGAGCACATCGGGCGCGGGCAGCTTGACGACCCGCTCGGGCGCGAGCGCCCCAGTCAGGTCGCACGCCGCGCGTACCGCGAGGTAAAGGGCGTCGGCGGCCTTGTTGTCGGCGACCAGCACGATGGCCGGCAACCCGGACACACGCCTGCGCCCCCGCCCCAGCGAAAGGTGGCGCGCGGTTTGCTCAAACGCGGGCGAGCGCTCCAGATCCGCCAGGAGCTCGCGGACGAAAGGCAGGATCATCGTTCAAGTCTAGCAAGGCTACGCAGGCACGGCATTGCGCTTCCGTAGACTTTTGGAACGGGGCCATATGCTTGGAACATTCTTGCCCGGCTCGTATTCTTACCTGTACCTGTGTGCGGTATCAGCCTGATGCTCCATGCTCTCCTGTAGGCTTCCAAAAAGCTGTTTCGTCCATCGGGTATCTTGCATTCCGAAGGCACCGGTGAGACCCTCGTGCAGGATGTCAGGAGCAAAAAGCTTCAGCGCTTTCCACAGAGCACTGCCATAGTGGATAAATAAAGACACTTGACGAACAGGACAGCTGAACGGTGATGCTTTCAAAGCCGCTTTTTCCGGTCGCATTTCAATGGGTACTTCTTCTTGGAGCGTTCTCGCTTTTTATTGTTCGCGGACCCTTGCACGCGAGCATCGCAGGCGATTTGGCAACTCCTTTTGTATCGGCATTGCGGTATGCCCAGCATATGGACCCTTATGCGGCGGAAAACTTCGAGCGGGACTGGGAAAAGGCCGGAATCAGCGGAGAAGCGTTCAAGGACACGGGAGCGCTTCGGCCTGTGTATCCGCCATCGGCCATTATCCTGCTGGCACCCGTGACAAAGCTCGGCTGGGACGGGACGCGGCACCTTTATATCGCCTGCTGCTCCCTGCTGTACATCGCGCTGCTGCTGCTGATAGCAGGAAGCATCCATCCGTCGGGCAAAATCTTTACCTGGCCGCGAAGCATTTTTCTAGCTTTCGGGCTTGCCCTGTCACCTATTTTAACCGGCATCAGTAAAGGAAATCTGTCCGTTCTTGCCCTGCTCCTGGCGATCGGCGCAGTGCTGCTCGCCGCGCGGGGAAGCCGCATTGCCGCGGGGTTGGCGCTTGGCATTTCCTGCGCGCTGAAGCCGACTGTCGGGGCTGCCTTCGTCCTTTACTACATTGCCATGCTGAATTGGCAAGTCGTCCTGGTAAGCGGTGCTTCAGCGCTTGCCTTGTTTCTGGCGAGTGCGCGGCAGCTCCAAGCGTTCGCCCCTTTATGGCATCTGCACTATAACGAGAATGTCGCCTTCTTTTTCGGCCCGGATGGCGAGGATAAGTGGCACGGCAGCGCTCTTTCCCGCTTTGATCTGCTCGATCTACAACTGCCCATGTACGAGCTTACGCATAACATTGGGGCCAGCAAGTTCCTTGCATATGCGATTTTTGCCGGCTTGATTTGCACATGGGCGGTGCTTGCCTGGCGCAACCGCAAAGCCGGCTTTTTTTGGTCGCCTATCGCCGCCGTCAGCCTCCTATGCCTTCTGCCTGTGTACCAACGCAATTACAATGCAGGAGCCATTGTGCTCGCCATTGCCTGGGCCGTGCAGAACCTTCATCGCCGGTCCGCCCGCGCTATTCTTCTCTTCAGCGCGGCGGCTTTGTTCCCGATGGAAGCTTATCTACGCAAGTCGGTCTACCATTACCTCCCTTCGGCTGTCACGGAAAACGTGCTGTGGCGCGGCTTGGTGATGCCGCAGCTTACCTGGGCCATCGTCGGCATCGTTGTATGCCTGCTTTTCGCAATGCGGCACAGCGCGGAAGGTTCACGAGATGCGACTCATCTTCAAAGGAAAAACTTCGTAAATCGGCCTGTGGAACAGATGTCCTGAGCCGGGCTTGCTGCTTTGCGGCCGTGGTCTCAGGAAGGCTTGCCGGCCTTGTTACACTCACCCCATGGCCACCGCCGCGACGCTTTCGCCCGCCATCCTTGCCAAATACGAGCCCGTGATCGGGCTGGAAGTGCATGTGCAGCTGCTGACCCGCACCAAGGCTTTCTGTGCCTGCGAGAACCGGTTCGGTGCCCCGCCCAACACGCTGGTCTGCCCGGTGTGCCTGGGGCTGCCGGGGGCCTTGCCCGTGCTCAACGCGCGCGCCGTCGAGTTTGCCGCGCTTGCCGCCATGGCCATCCATGCCGAGATCCGCGAGACCAGCGTGTTTGCCCGCAAAAACTACTTCTACCCCGACCTGCCCAAGGGGTACCAAATTTCCCAGTTTGACAAGCCGCTGGCCGAGAACGGCTTCCTTGACATCGCCACGGCGGAGCGCGGGCCGCGGCGCATCGGCATCACTCGGCTGCACATGGAGGAGGACGCCGGCAAAAGCCTGCACGACGGCTTGCCCGACTCTGCCCTCAGCACGTCGGTTGACCTGAACCGCTGCGGCACCCCCCTGATTGAAATTGTTTCCGAGCCCGACCTGCGCACCCCGGAGGAAGCCTACGAGTACCTGACCGGGCTGAAGGAAATCCTGCTCTACACCGGCGTTTCCGACTGCAACATGGAGGAAGGCTCGCTGCGCTGCGACGCCAACGTGAGCGTACGCCCGCGCGGGCAGGAGCGGTTCGGCACCAAGGCCGAAGTGAAAAACGTCAACAGCTTCCGCTATATCCGCTCGGCGCTGGCCTACGAGATCGAGCGCCAGGTGGAGCTGATCGAGTCCGGCGAGCGCGTCGCACAGGAAACGCGGCTGTGGAACCAGGCCGAAGGCCGCACCTACTCTATGCGTTCCAAGGAGCAGGCCCATGATTACCGCTACTTTCCCGAACCGGATCTTCCCGCGCTTACCGTGTCCGCCGCCATGCAGAGCGCGATTCGCGCCGGGATGCCGGAGCTGCCCGCCGCGCGCCGCGCGCGCATGATTGCCGATTACGGCATCACGCCGCAGGACGCGGAAACCCTGACCGCGACCCGCGCCTTTGCCGACCAGTTTGAAACAGCCGCGCGGGCCGCGAAAAATCCCCGCCGCGTTGCCAATCTTGTCCAGAGCGAGTTGACTTCGCGCCTGAAAGCCCGATCGCTCGAATTGGAACAGTCGCCTGTCACAATGGCCGGCGTTGCCGCGGCCGCCGACCTTGCCGAGTCGGGCGCGCTCTCCTCCAAGCAGCTCAAGCAGCTTTTTGATACTGCTTTCGAGCGCGGCGAAGACTTTTCCGTCGTGTACGAGCGCGAAAAGCCGCGGCAAATCTCCGACAGCGGCGCGCTGGAAGCGCTGATCGACGAGGTGATCGCCGCGAATCCCAAGCAGGTAGAGCAGTACCGGAGCGGCAAGAAAACGGTTGCGGCTTTTTTCGTAGGCCAAGTCATGCGTGCGAGCAAGGGGCAGGCAAATCCGGAGCTGCTGAACCGGTTGGTCGCCGCCAAGCTGGACGCATAGACCGCATGAGTTTTTCCTAAACGGATCCCGAGCAGGAAAACAGGAGCGGCGCCTGATAACTTCCGTACCATACCGTACATACTTCATGCCGAGCGAGGCTTACTTTAGTAAGTAAGCGACAGGGCGGGCGATCCATATCTATAGATCTGTCTTTGCGCGCGAAGAGGAGCTTTCTAAGCCCCCTTTGCCGAGGACAGCATGCGTCTATCAGAAGCGGAAACGGTTCAAAGTACCCTTCGCAATGCCACGCTTTGTCATCTTTCCGCAGGCACCTTTAAGGAAATCTCCCAGCACCTCCTTCCTCTCGACCTCCCGCAGGGCTTTCTCCTGGTAAAGCCGGAAAGCCCGGTTGCGTGGGTGTATTTTCTTGAGCGCGGCATGGCATCCATGACCAGCATGGATACGCAGGGAACCCCGGTCGAGGTGGGCATCATCGGCAGGGAGGGCATGGTCGGCATTTATCCCCTGCTCGGCCAGGGCAAAACGCAGAACCAGATCATGATGCAGGGCGCGGGGGGCGGCCACCGCATACGCGCTGAACTCCTCCGCGAACAGTGCCTCAAAAGCGAGGACCTGCTGCTGGCGCTGCACACCTTTGCCTACGCCCTGCTGGAACAAACCACGCAGCTTGTGCTTTGCAACCGGCTCCACGACCTGGAAGCGCGCCTGGCCCGCTGGATGCTGATGTCTTCCGACTTTATGGAGACGCAGAGCCTGCACCTCACGCAGGAGTTTCTGGCGGAGATGCTGGGGGTCGGCCGCCCTGCCGTGACCATTGCCGCCGGTATTCTTCAGCGCAGCGGATTGATTGTTTACAGCCGCGGCAATATCGAGATCGTCAATCGCCCCAGGCTGCA
>CAXTSG010000001.1:16337-21016 GCA_964246825.1 uncultured Acidobacteriaceae bacterium
GGCTGCAGGAAGCTGCCTGCGAGTGCTACGGCGTTATCCGGGCGTGCTATCAAAGAATCTACCCCATGCTGTCCTTTTAAAGGCATAAGGCGCGAGGAGCCGGGTTACAGGCCGAGTGCAAGTTTGCGGTGCAGTACCTCCAGCATGACGCTTTGCAGCAGGCCGGCCAGCGCCGGGTCGTAGCGGTAGCCTTCATCGCGCAGAAAGGCGTGCGCGCCGTTGACTTCCATCCACTGGTAGTTGGCCTCTACCTCATCCAGCCGCGCCTGGATTTTGCGGCGCCCTTCGAGCGGCACATGCGGGTCTTGGCGGCCCCATATGTGCAGCAGTTCGCCGCGAATCTCCCCGGCGCGGGCCAGCGAGTCGTCGCGGCGGCTCGCGCCAAGCGTCCCGGAGTGGATGTCGGTCGCGTAAAAGCACACTGACGCCAGCACCTCCGGGTTCATGGCAGCGCGAAACGCGAGGTGCCCGCCCAGGCAGATGCCGACCACACCCAGCCTGCCGGTGCACTGCTCCATCGCCGCCATGTGCTGCAGCAGCGCGCGCGCGTCATCGTCGTAGGCCGCGAGCTCCTTGGCGTATTTATCGCGGTTGCCTCGGTCCGAGCCCGCCTGGTCATAGGCCAGCACCGTGCCCGGAGCTTCCAGCTCGTGGTACACCTCGGGCACGGCGACCAGGTAGCCATGCCCGGCCAGGAGGTTGGCAAACCGCCGGATCGGCCCGGTCATTTGGAAGATCTCCGAGTACAGCACCACCCCGGGGTAGCGTCCGGCAGCCGCCGGGTGAAAGAAGTACGTCCGCATCGGCCCATTTGCGGTTGGAACGTCCGCCGTCAGGTCATCCTTCACGATCATGCCCGCGCCTCCTTCGTGCCCGCCTCGGCAGCCTGCCGCAGCGCGCGGTACCCGATATCCCGCCGGTAGTACATCCCGTCAAAGTGAAGCTGCCCGATCCCCGCGTAGGCTTTCGCCAGCGCCTGGGCGAGCGTCGGTGCCGCGGCGGCCACGCCAAGCACCCTTCCCCCCGCTGTCCGCACCGAGCCGCCCGCCAAGGCAGTTCCGGCGTGAAACACGGGAAGCTCCGCCGGAAGGGAAGCAAGCCCCGTGATTTCCATCCCTGTCCGGTAAGCGCCCGGGTAGCCTCCCGAGGCCGCGACCACGCACACGGAAGCGCCCGGCTTCCAGCGAAAAGCCGTGTCGCTGAGCCGCCCTTCCACGCACGCGTCCATCGCCTCGTACAGATCGCTTTCCAGGCGCAAAAGGATTGCCTGCGTTTCCGGGTCGCCGAACCGGGTGTTGTATTCCAGCACCATGGGCCCGCGCGCGGTCATCATCAAACCGATAAAAAGCACGCCCGTAAACGGCGCTGCTTCCGCCGCCATGGCATTGATGGTCGGCTGGGCGATGTAGTGGAGAATCCATTCCCCCATCGCGGCCGGCAGCATTCCGTCCGACGAGTAGGCCCCCATGCCGCCGGTATTGGGTCCCGCATCGCCCTCATGGATGCGCTTGTGGTCCTGCGCCGGGGCAAGCGGCGCCGCGTGCCGCCCGTCGCTCATGATGAAGAAGGAGAGTTCCTCGCCTTCCAGCATCTCCTCCAGCACCACGCTTTCCACCGCCGAGCCCAGCAGCCGCCCGCTGAACAAACCGGCAATCGCCGCTTCAGCCTCGGCGCGGTCGGCGCATAGCAGCACGCCCTTGCCCGCGTGCAGCCCGTCTGCCTTGACGACCAGCGCCCCCGGAAACAACTCGAGGGCCGCCTGGGCCTCGGCCCGCGAGCCGCACACCGCATAGCTTGCCGTCGGGATAGCATGCCGCTGCATAAAGCGCTTTGCGAACGCTTTGCTTGCTTCCAGCTGCGCCGCGGCCCGCGTGGGCCCAAAGGCCCGAACCCCCCGCTGCTGCAAGGCATCGACCAGCCCCAGCGCCAGCGGCGCTTCCGGGCCGACCACCACCAAATCCGGCTGCTCGCGCACCGCCAACTGTACCAGGGCGTCCACGTCCGCCGAGTCAACCGGCACGCATCGCGCCATGGCCGCCATGCCGCCGTTGCCCGGCGCGCACACGATCTCGCCGACGCGCGGCGAGCGCCGCAGCGCCCATGCCAGCGCATGCTCCCGGCCGCCGCCGCCGATCAGCAGGATTTTTGCGCCGGCCGCTCTACCGGGTGCCGCCGTCATGCCAGCGCCAGCGGCACGGCCTCGTCCCACCGGCCCTGCGCTTTCAGGATAAGTTCCACGATCTCGCGCGCGGTGCCGTGCCCCGCGGCGCGCCGCGTGACATAGTGGCTTACCGCTTTGACCTCCGGCGCGCCCTCGCGCACGCATACGGCAAGGCCCACCCGCTGCATGACCGGGATATCCGGCAGGTCGTCGCCCATGTAGCAGACTTCTTCCGCCGTCACGCCCGCCTTTTGGAGCACCTCCTCAAACGCCGCAGTCTTCTTCGGCTGGCCCAGGTATACGTAGGTGATTTTCATTTCCTGCGCGCGGCGCAGCACCGCCGGCGACTTGCGCCCGGTAATGAAGCCGGTCTCGATCCCCATGGTCCGCGCCAGGGACAGCCCCTGCCCATCCTGCGCGTCAAACACCTTCATTTCCGACACCGTGCTCGTTCCGGATGCATCGGTCGCCGCGATCAGGCATACGCTGCCGTCGGTAACCGTGCCGTCCACATCCATCAGGAACACCTTGATGCGGCGCGCCCGCTCCAGTACGCTCGCATCCACACCCAACTGTTCCGCCAGCCCTGTATCCGCCATATCCTGCAAGTATAGAGAGGACCTCGCATGATCTCCGGACTGAATCACGCCACGTTAGCCGTGCGCGACCTGGAGCGGTCCTTTTGCTTCTATACCGACCTGCTCGAACTGAAGCCGGCCGCGCGCTGGTGCAAGGGCGCGTATGTCACGGCAGGGTATTGCTGGATCTGCCTCACGCTTGATCCTGAAGCGCGTTCCGGCCCCTTGCCCGAGTACACCCATCTTGCGTTTACCGCCGCGCCCGGGCACTTCGCAGCCACGGTCGAGAGGTTGGAGGCCGCCGGTGTCGGTTCCTGGCAGCAGAACCGCAGCCAAGGAGAATCCTTCTACTTCCTTGATCCCGACGGTCACAAGCTTGAGCTCTACGCCTCCGATCTCCAGTCCAGGATTGAAAGCCTTCAACAAAAGCCGCCGCGCGGCCTCGTGCTTTTCTAAAACCGTCCACCCTTGAAAGAGAGTGCCTCGCATTTCGCGGCTGAGTTGCGGTTCTTCCTTGTAGCTCGTTTCTTCATGAACTGTTTGGGACGCATCAACGCTGCGCTACCGCACCGGCCCGCCGGCAAAGCTTGAGATTCTGCTGCATTGTTTAAGAGCCATGCCCCTCCATAACCCCTTATTGCCCGCGGATGGGATACTGAAGCGTGCCCGCGCCCGCCACTGTCGCGCCCTCTCCATCGAAGCAGCACCCTCGCGCCCGCATCCGCCACGCCAAACGCATCCTGCTCCATCTCGGCCCGGCTTTCGTTGCCAGCATCGCTTACATCGACCCCGGCAACTTTGCCACGAACTTTGCGGCCGGCGCGCACTCCGGCTACCAGCTGCTCTGGGTGCTGCTCTGGTCCAACTCCATGGCCATTCTCATTCAGTATCTGTCTGCCAAACTCGGCATTGCCACCGGTCAAACTCTTCCGCAGAACTGCCGAATCCACTTTTCCAGGCGCACCGGTATTCTTCTCTGGGTCGCCGCGGAAATTTCAGCCCTTGCCACCGACCTTGCCGAGTTTCTTGGTGCCTCACTCGGCTTCTACCTCCTGTTTGGTCCGTGGTTTCTCTATCGTGGATGGACGCGCACCGGCACCCTGCTTTTTGCCGCGCTGCTGGCGACGGTCTTTGTTTTTGCCCTCCTTGCGCTGGAAACCCGGGGCTTTCGCAAGCTCGAGCTCGCCATTATCGGCTTTGTTGCCGCTATCGGGCTTTGTTACGCCGTCGAGCTGGCCTTTGTTCATCCGGCATGGCAGCTTGTCGCTCTTCATACGTTGGTGCCCGAGGTCGGCCGCCGCAGCATTTTCGATGCAGTCAGCATGCTCGGCGCGACCGTGATGCCGCACGTCGTCTACCTGCACTCCGCGCTCGTCCAGCCCCGTGTCGCCGAACAAACTGAACGGCCTCACGTCAAGGACCATCATTACCTGTCACGACTGCGGCTGCTGTTTTATGAAAAGCTTGATGTTCTTTTCGCGATGAACGGCGCTTGGCTGGTCAACTCCGCCATGGTGATCGTCGCCGCCGAAGCATTCGGCAAATCTCGCCAATCCGGCGATATCTCGATTGAAGATGCCCACCGTACCCTCGGTCCGCTGCTCGGTCCTGCTTCAGCGACCATCTTCGCCGTTGCCCTGCTTTGTTCCGGGCTCTCCTCCTCCACTGTCGGCACCATGGCCGGTCAGGTTGTGCTGGAAGGCTTTCTCCAGGTGCGATTCTCCATCTTTCTGCGACGCCTGCTTACCCTGGTGCCGTCCATCATCGTGATCGGCACCGGCCTGGACGCATTGAAGATCCTCATTCTGTCGCAGGTGGTTCTTTCCTTCACTCTCCCGTTTGCCATCGTCCCGCTTCTGTTACTCACAAGCCGCGCCGGCGTGATGGATCGCTTCCAGAACCGCCCCATCACGCGCCGCGTCGGCTGGTCTGTCGTGGGG
>CAXTSG010000001.1:21026-32841 GCA_964246825.1 uncultured Acidobacteriaceae bacterium
GTCGTGGGGCTTATTGTTGCCCTCAATCTCCTGCTGCTTGTCCAAACTGCTTTCGGCAGCTAACAGCAATTTGCAGGCAAGCAGTCATCGCCGGCGGGCTGCCGCTGTTCTGAGAAACCCTTTTCTCTACTCACCCCGTGTCAGGCGAACACGAGCCTGTGAAGCAGCCGACCGAATACCTTTACGGGATGGATGACATCCACGTCATTGCTGTAACGGCCGGTGAAGAGTTCCACGATCAGGGTTTGGCGAACCTCCTTATCTTCGTTGAAGCGTAGCGCGAGTGACTGGCCGAATCGGCGTATGGGTGTGAACTCAATCACATTGCCGCTTTCTAAACGCAGCATGCAGGTGCCGACCAGTGTTGACCAGCCATCTTGTCGAGAAAGAAGGGCACCGCCGAGGGAAATATCCTGAAGCGTGCAGGGAAGTTCGACGCCGTTGTCCAATAAAACCGTTACGGGGCGACTTACAAGAAAACGCTCATCGCGCCGCCGCCGAGGCAGTTCAACGCCGATCAAGGCGGCCAATGTCATGACAGCTGCATTCAGCAGCGTCCATATGATATTCAAGTTATAACCGGGCGCGCCATGCAAATGGCTAAACGCCGGCAGGCGCAGCAGCATGCCTATGACAGACAAGCCTGCGAGCAGCAGCAGCGGACCTACCATTTGCCAATGCACGGTGACCCGGTCGGACGAGATACCTTTGGCCGTGACCTTGAACGGCTGTCCAAAGGGACGGATAAGACCGATAACAACGGTCTGAATCACAGGAACGGCGATGAGGATTTGCGTGATGTCGTTGACGATCGGCAGGATGTACATGCGACCGTAGTGGCACATGAAGTAGGTGCCGACGAGCGTGGCCGGCAACATCCAGCAGACGAGATCGCCGGGATCGGCTTGAATGACGGAAGTGCCCGTCCACCAGTAGACCAACGGCGCGGTGAGCAGCATGACGCGGAAAATAGCACCGGCAACCCAGTGGATGATAGAGTCGAAAAAAGAAAGCCGATGCACCCAGCCCATCCGGGCCCGCCCCTGGAAAGACCAGCGGGTAAAAAGCTGCTGAATAGCGCCGAGGCACCAACGGGAGCGCTGCGAAATGTACTCGGCAAGGCCTTCCGGGGCGAGCCCCATACTGAGCGGCTCGTCAAGAAGAATAGTTTTGTAGCCATATTCGGACATGCGGAAAGTGGTCAACATGTCTTCCGTTACAGTTTCAATAGCCATGCCGCCGCAGACCTGCAATGCTTTCACGCGCAGGATTGCTGAGGTGCCGCAGCAAAAGGCTGCTCCCCAGGCGTCTTTAGACGGCAGGAGGACATTGAAGAAGAAGCGCTGCTCATCGGGCCAGACTGAATCTTTCAGCAAGTTTGTCTGAATCGGGTCAAAGTTGAAGAAGTGTTGAGGCGTTTGCACAATGCCAACTGTGGGGTCCTCAAACAAACCGAGAGTGCGAGCTAGAATGCGCTGGTTGGGGATGAAGTCGGCATCGAGAAGCAGAACAAACTGAGGTTTACGGCCGATTTCAAGGGCTATCTCAAGTCCATGATTCACATTGCCGGCCTTGGCATGCTTTCCTTTGATACGGGAGGTATAAAGTGCGCCGTGCGATTCAGCGAGATCGCGCACCCAGGCGCGGTTGCCGTCATCCAGCACCCAAACGCGGAGGTCTTGGTGGAGAACGGCAAGCGCCCCTACGATCGTACGCTCAAGAATGTCGCGGCTTTCATTGTAGGTTGCGATAAAGATATCAGTCGGCGCATCCCGCAGAGGGGACTTTTCGGCAAGATCTGCCTCGGCAGAGCGGCTGCGGTGTCGAGAAAGAAAGAAGAGTACAAGGCAATTACTGAGGATGTAGAAAGTTTCAAAAGAAAGAAACAAAAGAGCCCAGCCATGCTGTAGGCGGTTTTGGTGCGTGGGCATGGAGTAGCAGACGCGCCAGTAATAGTAGCGCAGGTAGAAGAAAATACCCGCTGCGGCAAGAAGCGGCCGTCCGAACTTAGCACCGCTCCAGGGCAGATGCACAGTGCCGAGGCAAGCAGCAACGGCCAGCAAAAGTGGTGCCCAAATTTCACGCTCCATCATCAGGGCCTTCCTCCGGCCATATTAAAAGTAGTGATGAAAAAGAGTAGCCACAACATCGTCGCTGTGCGCCTTAATGACTACCGAGGCCGTTCGACCAATAAGGCAGCTTTTCACTATATCTTTTGGATCGACGTCCAATCGCACCAGCACTTCCGGCCGGTCGTCTACCTTGACCGGTTCGGCTGCAAGCTTGTTTCCTTCAAGCGTAGGCAGTTCAGCATTGATCGAGCTAACGTGCGCCGTCCGGTCGGTGCTTTCGCCTGAAAGCCGGTAGCGCGCCTGTGCGCCGACCGCTATGGCCGGTACGCGATCCTGAGGAACTACAGCCAGCAGAAACGCTGATCGGCAGTCCACCAGTTCCGCAACTTTTTCGCCGGCACCGATGTGCTCACCATCCGCGGCAAACCACTTCCACAATACTCCGGAGGCCGGCGCTGTCAGGGTTGCGCTGCCCATGGCCTGATTGTGCGCCGCGGCCTCGGCGTAGCTGCCTTGCGCAGCGTCACGGGCAGCCTCCATGCCGAGGCGTTCGCGCTCCAACTCAGCTAAACGTAAGTTGACCTCGTCAATTCGTTGATCGGAATAAGCGACGTCGTTGTTGTTTCCGTTTTCGATCATCGTGCCACGACTTACAGCGGCACTTTCGGAGCGTATGGCAGCAAGCGCGGCTTCTTGCGCCTTGGTTTCTTCTTCTGCAATTGTTGCGGCTGAATCCAGTCTCTCCAGCGCTGCTTTTGAAATAAGTGCGGCGTCGTAGAGCTGCCGACCTCGATCAAGATCAGAAGAGGCAAGACGAAAGCCGGCTTTCTTGGCTGCCAAGGCGCGCTCTGCTTCAGCCACATCGCGGTCCATGCGATCGCGCAAGGCACTGGTGTGTGCCTGCACGCGGTTCAGCAGCACTGTCCGTTGCGCGACGAGCGCGCGCTCCTCGGCGGCTATGGCCGCAGCCTGCCGTGAGGACTCAATACCCTGCTCCCGGTAAAGCTCCTGCGCTTGGGAGTCGAAGCGAGTGTTGGCGATCAAACCCAGGGAAGCGCCGCGCCTCACCGGCTGATTTGTTTGAAGCGCCGCAGCGGAAAGAAAACCCTCAATCGGTGTTCGTACTGAAACAACTCGCGTCGAGATGATTGCAGAGTTTGCTGTGACAGAACCTTGTTCTGAGAGGATGCCGAAGGCACTGGCAAAAAGGATGCCGAGAGCTCCAGCAGGTTTTAAGCGCCGTCCGGCACCTCGAGCCCACTGCTTCATGAGCGGCGCACTTATGACTTTTCCTGATGGGGTAAGCGCTATCTCTGGTACGCTCCGTACTTCTGATTCCATCATGCCCTCACTTGCGAAAGCTGTTCGCTGCGGTTCCTATCGGCATTTCCTGTGCTTTGAATCAGTAATCAGCAAAATTTTTATAAGCGTTCCCAAAATGGGAGCGTGCGCCTCTTGCTACACTCATCCTGCATGATGAGTGTGTCTACAGCATTGGAACCGTTGCTCTCGGTCCGAGGTCTCACAGTGCGCTTTCAGAACGCACTTCTGCCTGCGGTGGATAACATTTCTTTTGCCGTCGCCCCGGGTGAATCCTTGGGGCTTGTCGGCGAGTCCGGCTCCGGTAAATCGGTGACCGCGCTTTCCATTCTTCGACTTCTTCCCGAATCCTCCACTACCATTCAGGGCAGTGTTCTTTTCAAAGTACGAAATGATTCTCCGCGGGATTTACTTACCTTGTCAGGCAAATCCATGCAGGATGTACGCGGCCGCGAAATCGCCATGATTTTCCAAGAGCCGATGACCTCGTTAAATCCCGTGATGCCGGTGGGAGCTCAGATTGCGGAAGCCTATCTAGCGCACAAGCGGGCTGGGGAAACTAGACCGTCCGCCCGTGCTGTTCGTGAAGCAGTACACCAAGCCATGGAAGAAGTTGCGCTACCCAATCCAGTGCAGCGCGCCCGCGATTATCCGCATCAACTTTCCGGCGGTCAGCGGCAGCGCATCTTAATCGCAATGGCCATTATCAATCGGCCGCTCCTCCTCATTGCCGATGAGCCAACAACAGCTCTGGATGTTACTGTGCAACAGCAAATCTTAGAACTGCTGTCGCAGCTGCGCGAACATCATGGTTTGTCCATGCTTTTCATCTCGCATGATCTTGCTGTGGTTTCTCAGGTTGCCGAACGCGTTCTTGTTATGCATCGCGGAGTAGTAGTTGAATCCGCTCCCGTTCAAACCTTATTCCATAATCCAGGCCATTCTTATACCCGTGCCCTCTTACAAGCTGTTCCAACCTTGCACATGCCTTTAGATACTCCGCTAGGTTCTCCTGCCGAGGCAGACTGGCAGGGAGGAGTATTGCAGGAGCAGACTCCCGGCCATTGGGTTCGGAGCCTTTGAACTGTACTGCTGCACAACGGCTTTTCGCTGCCCAATCTCAAGCCGAGCAGTCGAGCTGTTCTGACGCAGGGGCGAGCGAGTTCATTCCGGCGTAAGCCGTACCGGGGGCGCTCCTCACTGCGACTGCTTCCCACGCCCCGCGTACATCAAGGACATAGCCGCGGGTGCGGTCCAGGATGTGGTGCTCCTGCTGAAACTGTGCACGCAGCATCTCCGTTCGGAGGTAACCGTAGAAGCGGCGCAGTTGTTGTGCCGTTTGGCCGCCGTGGTCCGCATCCACAAGAGTGTCGAGTTGAGTCAAAACAGCAAAGCCGTGCTTGAGATTGCGGGCTCGATCCTCAATATCCTTGGACGCCATGGCTGTAGCTGCACGCTGGAGGTCTCCGGCGAGGGTATCCAAAAGGGCGATGACCAACCCGACTGAGGAAGCCTGCTGGGCTGCGGCTTGACGATAGGCGAGAGCCGGTGGAGTCGGCATTATGAGTTACTCCCGGAATTATCTTCACCGAGCAGCGCCTGTACCTGCTTGATCTGGTTCGGCAGCTGCTGGAGGGCAATGTTGGCTTTGTTGTATTCGTTCGTCAATAGCGTTTGCTGGGTAGCTATGTACAACTCGAAAGTATTGGTTTGATTTGTTAAATCCTGATTTTCACTGGCTATACTTTGCAGGTCTACGGTAAACGCGCCCTGAGCCGGATCGGTGTAGTTGCTGAGAGTTGAAATGAGGTTTGAGGCAAAGCCCGCGTCAGTGCTGTTTCCCTGGAAAAAGCTCACCACCGACTGGTAGCTGCTGCTTACGGCTTGGTCCAGCTGCGCCGTGTTGAGCGACAGGGTGCCGTCCTGATTGGTTGTAATGCCCAGCGAGGCAAGGCTTTGATAACTTCCCGAACCGCTGCTGTAATTAGCCGCAGCCAACGTGTCCTCCTGGAGCGAGCGGGCAGTGCTGTCGGTAGAGAGTACGCCTTCCGATGAGGTGGAACTGCTATAGGTGAACTGGCCGTTCAGACCGGTAACGAGGGCGTTGTAGTTCGTGATAAAGCTGTTGACGGCTGACTCGATGCCGCTGTTGTCGGGTGACACCGTGACCGTGGCGGAAGTAGCACTTGTATTTGTCCCGGTAAGCGTCAGCGTTACGCCGCTGATAGCGCCGGCAACCGTGTTGCTCGCGCTGGAGACAGGAACGCCGTCCACATCGAGGGAAGCGTCCTGGGCCGGATTGCCCGCTCGGGAAAATGTCAGGCCGCTGGAGGTGCTCACGCTAAAGTCGGCACTCGCTCCGGAAGTGTTTGCAACGAGAGCGAGCCTGGAGCCGTTCTCGTCGTTCACAACGCTTGCGGTGACACCGAGGGCAGCGCTATTTACGGCCGCGGCAAGCTGGTCGAGGGTGTTGACGCCGTTTCCGGTAGTGAAGGTTGTTGAGGCACCGCTTGAGGACGTGATCTGGAACGAACCCTGGGGAAGCGCGGCAGAGCTGCTGCTTTCTTCCGCGGAGTACCAGGATCCGGTCGTGGCCAGATTGTTGACAACCACGGTGTGCGCGCCGGAAGAAGCACCGGGAGCGGCGGATGCTGTCACTGCCGCAGTGTCGGAAGAGCTTGCATTGACAGAGCTAAGCGCGCCGAGCGGGTCGCCGAGCGCTTGGAGCGAGACGGTAAGCGAGGACGAGTCGCTTTCCAGCTGCTGAATGGCAGAAGTTTCACTCGAAAGCGTGGTTTGCTCTGCCTGCCAAACAGCTTCCGGCGCACGGTCCGCGGCGATAATGCTTGCTACCGCTGAAGTAACGTCAATGCCTGACGCTCCATTGTTGAGCGCGCTGAGAACCGAAGACAGGGCTGATGTGGATGCGGTACTCACGTAGGCTGCTCCCTGTTTGACTGCCGCGTTTTCGCAAGGTGCGGTTATTTCGTCAGTAAAGCTTGTGAACTAACTTCTAAAAATCAAGTGCAGCGAGGGCCGCGTTTGTTGACGCGAACCCTCACTTGTCGGCGAGCGGTGGGGTTTGTCACCACTTTAAAACTCCTTACTGCAGCAGCTTGAGAACCGTCTGCGACTGCTGGTTCGCCTGCTGAAGAGCCGAGATGCCGGTCTGCTCAAGCACTGAGTACTTGGTGTCATTCGCAACCGTGGCCCCGATATCCGCCGAGGTAATGTCGCTGGACGCGCTGGCCAGGTTCTGCGACTCGGTTGTGTCCACCTGCGAAGCAGCCTGGAGCTGTTCCACGTTGGCGCCCAGGGTGCCGCGCTGTGCGGAAACTGTAGCGATTGCTGTCGTCAACTTGGTCAACTCGGCTTGCGCCCCGCCGGTGGTGGTAAAGCCGGCCGTCGTCAAGCCCAGCGAGCCCGAGCTTGTGTCGCTTACAGTGATTGCAAACGGAGTGCTGTTTTCGCCATCGCTGGTGAAGATGCTGAAAGTGGCAGGCGTAGCTGATGCCTGTCCGAAGATCTGCGCACCGTTGTAGGCGGTTGAGGTATTGATGTTGTCGATTTCTGTTTGGATCGCCGTGTACTCCGCGTTGATAGAGGCAATCTGCGGCGAAGCCGTGCTGTTGGAGGCTTCCGTTGCAAGCGTCACAGCGCGGTTCAGCAGCGCGGTGATCTGCGAGAGCGCGCCGTCGGCGGTCTGGAGCAGACCCACGCCGTCCGTCACGTTCTGCGAGGACTGGTTAAGCGCTGCCACATTGGCGTTCAAGCCGTCGGAGATGGCCAGACCGGCGGCGTCATCCGCGCCGGAGTTGATGCGCGAGCCGGAGGACAGCTGCTGGAGGCTCTTGTTGGCAGCCGCGGTGGTTACGTTAAGGTTGTTCTCTGCTTCCAGAGCCGAGATGTTATTCAGGATGCTAAGCGACATGGGTGTACTGCTCCTTAAGATTTTGGTCCGCCTGCACACCGGCGCCGTTGGTTGCGGCTGCTTCGTGCTTGGCTTCCTTGTCCTGCAACCCACTTATCGGCACTTCCCGGAATTTGTTCAATGCAATTTGCTTTATTCTTCTCTTTCTTTTCGCTGCCAGCCCGGGGCGTTCCGCTTCGTCTCACCGCCTTCTCATCGTCCGGCGAGCAGCCGGTAGAAAAGCCGAAAAGAACGGCCCCGTAATTGCAGCAACTCCTGCATCCTGTGTTCCGGAGCAAGCTGCGTGCCTACATTAGATCTTTGTGTGATCGCGAAGAACAGCGCGGCGACCCTGAAAGGCTGCCTCACAAGCGCAAAGCGGCTGGTCGACTCCATCCTCGTTGTCGATACGGGCTCAATGGACAACACCGTTGAAATCGCACAGCAGTGCGGTGCCCGCGTCCTCCTGCATCCCTGGTGCGACGATTTTGCCGCGGTCCGCAATACGGCCTTAAGCGCCAGTAATGCGGATTGGATCCTGGTACTCGATGCCGATGAGGAGCTGGACGCCGAAGCACATCGCTGGATACGGCGCGAGCTGCGGGCACCGCGGGCTGATGCCTACATCACCCCTGTCCGGAACTACCTGAAACCCCGGGACAAGCCGTTGGCCGGTATACAAAAGTTAGCGCCTCATGAGCGGCACCCTCTCGCGCCTGAGGCTACCCACTTTATCAAGAGCGAGGTGGTGCGCCTGTATCGGCGAGATCCCGAAGTGTTCTACGTCGGCCACGTCCATGAGCAGGTGGAGTACCGCCTGATGGAGCTCGGGCGCACGATCGGCCGTGCCGGCTTTTTTATCCATCACTTCGGCTGGTACCGGATCGATGCGGAGAACTGGAAGCGGAAGCAGGCTCTTTACACCAGCCTCCTAGCCGAGAAGCACCGGCAGCGGCCGCAGGACGCGCTGGTCATGCTCCAGTACGGAGACGCCCTGTGCGCCTGGGGCGGAAAAGTGGAGGAGGGCCTTTCGCTCTTCATGAGAGCCGCGGAGCTCAACAGCAAACTGCCGGACGTGTGGCTTTCTATCGCGCTCGCGCTGCTGCGCCTTGACCAAAAGGAAGCAGCCTTGATCGCCATGGACCAGATGAGCCGGGAAGACAAAGTAAAGCCGCGGGTAGCAGCAGTTCGCGCAGATATTCTGGCGGCATTGCAGCGCTGGGAGGAAGCCCGCGCAATCTATAGAGAGGTGCTGGAGCAGGAGCCTGAGGATTTTTCCATGGCGGCCAAGCTCGCTTTGCTGGAGATGGACCACGGTTTCCGCGAGACCGGTCTCCAAAGGATGGAAAGCGCCATCGCCCGGGCCGAGGCGTACGCGGCTGCACAGGGGCGGGCCCTCCATTACCTTCACGCGGCCGAGCTTCACCTGCTGATGAAGCATTGGACGGAGGCGCGTCTATGGGCTGCCCGGGGGCTTGCCATCGATGCGACCTCACAGCCTCTCCATGCATTGCAGCTCCGGGCCGCGGTCGCCGAGAGCGATCTCCATGCCGCCGCGTCAGCCGCGGCGGCGCTGGCAGAGCTCGCGCCCGCCCCGCGCTCGTTTCTTCGCCACGCAGCCATCTTGCATCGAAGCGGCGAGATGGATGCAGCCCGGGACGTTCTTTCCCGCGGCCTGGCCCGCTTTCCAGGTGCCGACATGCTGGTGCAGGCGCAAAAGGAGCTGCGGGAGCTATCCATGGGCGAAGTGCTTTATGAAGCAGACCCGGCCACGCCGCCATGGCCGGAAGAAAAAGCGGCATGGGCAATTCAAGAAAGCGAGTATTCCTGCCGATGAAGAAGCCGGGAGCAAGCAGAACACTGGGGAAGGCGGCACGCCGCATCTCGTGGAGAACGCCGGCCGGTTTGCTTCTGGCGGCCGCGGCAGTTCTCATCGGACTTTTTCTTGAAGGCGGCCACGTCTCGCAAATCCTGCAACCGACGGCCGCGGTCATCGTGCTGGGCGGCACCCTGGCGGCGCTTCTGGTCCAGTTTCCTCCGGGCGTGGTGTGGGCTGCCTTCGAGCAGGCTGCCCGCGATGAGGCGAACCAAATGCATGGTGACCGAACGGAGCAGCTGATGCGGTACGCACTCCAGGCACGCCGAGCCGGCATGGTTTCGCTCGACCCGGAGCTCAGGCAAATCACGGACCCATTCTTTCGAAGAGCCTTGATGCTGGCTATTGACGGCATCGCTCCCCGTGAGCTGCGCGACATTATGGAGCTGGAGCTCGCCCGCTTGGAAGAGCAGGAGGAGCAGGGTGCCAAGGTGCTGGAAGCCGCCGGAGGGTACGCGCCCACCGTCGGCATTCTCGGCGCGGTGCTCGGGCTCATCCAGGTGATGCAGCGCCTTGACAATATCGGCGAGGTGGGTCGGGGCATCGCCATTGCTTTTGTGGCGACGCTCTACGGAGTAGGACTGGCGAACCTGCTGTTCCTGCCCCTTGCCGGCAAACTGAGGCTGCGGGCCCGAGAGGTGCAGGCTCTGCGGGAAACAACCCTGGAAGGGGTCATTGCCATGGCGGAAGGGGCAAGCCCGCGCGCTGTCCGCGAGAAGCTCGGCAGCCATGCCGCAGTCCGCACTCACCCGGCAGCTTTGCCGCAGGTGGTGGCGCGATGAACGACATCCGGGCTGAACGCGCGTCCGGCACCTCGGCGAATCGGAAGCGCGGGCGTTCCCGGCAGCAGGTGCTTGTGTCCCAGGATCGTTGGCTGGTTTCCTATGCTGACTTCATGACGCTGCTGTTCGCGCTTTTTGTTGTGCTGTTTGCAACCTCGCGTCACAGTCCCGCCGCTTTCGGCACACTGTCGGGAGCCATCCAGCGAGGTTTTACAGGCACCGCGCAGCCTGCTTCCGTTCCCCCGGCGGAGCCGGCGGCGAACAGGGCCGACCCTCGCGTCGACACCCTTGAAGCGGAGCTCCGTACCGCTTTGGCTGCTCCGATGCAGCGGCAAGAGGTTTCGGTAGAGCAGAACGCCGACGGACTCGTGCTGTCGTTTCAGGAGCTCGGCTTTTTCCGTTCCGGAGAGGCCAATGTACTCCCGGGTCAATCCGACCTGATCCTTCAGGCGGCTGCTATCTTAAAGCGCCATGGGGCGCGGCTCCGGGTGGAGGGCCACTCCGACGATCAACCCATCCACACGGCCGTGTTCAGTTCCAATTGGGAGCTTTCCGCCGCCCGCGCCATGACCGTGCTCCTGCTGCTGGTAAATGACGCCCACTATGACCCTACGGCGCTTTCCATGGCCGGGTACGGCCCGTACCGCCCGGTCGGCGACAACCAAACCGTGGAAGGGCGTCAAAGAAATCGCCGGGTCAATCTGGTTGTGATTTCCAGGGAACAGGGCGCTGCGCAGGGAAGGGAGGGCGAGCCCGGTACGGAGCCTTAATCCGCCTGCACCCCGTGGAACCGAGCGAGCGGCCGTTGTGCATCCGATAGCACCATGGAGAAAGCCGCCTCTGAAAACGGCAGGGAAGCCGTGCCCGATCTTCCGCCGCTATGGACAAACAGCCGGGAAGCGCAGGATGCTTTCTGGACCAAAGTAAGAGCGACGCCGCAGGCGCATCTCATTGTTGACTATGACGGGACCCTAGCCCCGTTCCGCGCCGACAAGATGCAGGCCGTGCCGTTTCCGGGGGTAGAGGAGCGGCTGCTGCTCCTTATTTCGGGCCCGACCCGGCTTGCTTTCGTCACGGGTCGGCCGGTTGCGGAGCTGATCACCTTGCTGCCGTTAGCGGCGGATGCGGAGCTGTGGGGCATGCATGGACGGGAACACCGCACCCCGAACGGACGGTCTACTCTGCTGGCCCCGACGGCCGCGCAGCGCGCCGTCCTGGACCGGGCGCAGGCTCTGCTTCAAACAGCGCAGCCGGCAGCGACGATCGAGCGCAAAATCGCAAGCATCGCCGTACATTGGCGCGCGGCAGACACACCGCTTGCCGTGGAAAAGCGAGCCTATGAAGCCCTGACTCCCTTGGCCGGCCAACACGCACTGGCGCTGCTGCCGTTTGACGGCGGCCTGGAGCTTCGGGCCGAGGACCACACCAAGGGCCACGCCGTCCATGCCCTCCTGGATGGAGCCGATGCAGGCGTCGCGGCGTACCTGGGGGATGACACTACGGATGAGGATGCTTTCCGGGCGATCCGTGCCCGAGGCGGGCTTGCCCTGCTGGTCCGTACTCCGCCGCGAGTCTCCTCGGCGCAGTTTTCCCTCAGCCCGCCCGGCGATCTGCTTTACTTTCTTGATCAATGGCTCCAGGCAACGGGCGTAGAGTCCGGCGGTACACTGAGGTGAGCCGACCTATCCTCAAACAGCATCTGAAGTCTATGAAGCGAGAGCTCATCATCGTATCCAACCGGCTGCCGCTTTCCTTTGAGAAAGTGCCGGGAGGCACGCTTAAGGCAAAGCAGAGCAGCGGCGGCCTGGTCACGGCCCTGGAGCCCCTCCTGCGCGAGCACGGAGGCATCTGGATC
>CAXTSG010000001.1:32851-36280 GCA_964246825.1 uncultured Acidobacteriaceae bacterium
AATCCGGGAAGAGCTTGCCGCGCTGTCTCGGGAACACCATTACCGGTACGAGCCGATCGCCCTGAGCCGGGAAGAGCATGCCAAGTTTTATGAAGGCTTTTCCAACGAAATTATCTGGCCGCTGTTCCACGATCTCCAGTCGCGCTGTAATTTCGACCCGGATTACTGGGAATACTATCTCCGCGTCAACGGGCGCTTTGCTGAAAGCGTGCAGGCCGTAGCCTCGCCCGACTCGCTCGTCTGGATCAACGATTATCAGCTCATGCAGGTTGCGCCGATTCTTCGCAAAACCTCCCCCAAGGCCAACCTTGTTTTCTTCCTCCACATCCCGTTTCCTCCGCCGGACATCTTTGAAAAGCTGCCCTGGGCGCGCCAGGTGCTGGAAGGGCTGCTCGCTCACACCCTGGTGGGCCTGCAAACCGCGAGGGATTTACGGAACCTGCTGGCATGCCTGCGCGCTTTTCTGCCCGAGGTCACTGTTTCGCGGCGGTCGGGAGAAATCCGCCTGGTGCGCCGCAACGGGCAGGAAACCCTGCTCGGCGCGTTTCCTATCTCCATCGACTTTGCCGACTTTGAACGCGCTTCCGACGCGGACGATGTGCGCCGCCGCGCCGCCGCGCTGCGAGTGCACCACGGCAAGGACATGACGACGATCCTCGGCATCGACCGGCTGGACTACACCAAGGGCATCCCGGAGCGGCTGAAGGCATTTGCGCTTTTCCTGCGCCGTCACCCGGAGCTCCACCGCCGGACCTTGCTGATTCAAATCGTGGTGCCGAGCCGGGAAACCATCCCCGGCTACCAGGTCCTGAAAGCAGAAATCGAGCGCCTGGTCGCGCAGGTCAACGGCGAGTTTGCCGAGCCGGGCTGGGTACCGGTCAACTACATTCATCGTTCGCTGCCCAGAACAGAGCTGCTGGCGCTCTATCGTACCTCGCGCGTTGCGTTCATCACGCCTCTCAAGGACGGCATGAACCTGGTCGCAAAGGAATACTGCGCCTGCCGGCACGAGAATGACGGCGTTCTTATCCTGAGCGAGTTCGCCGGTGCCGCCACGGAGCTCAAGCAGGGTTCGCTCCTGGTCAACCCATATGACCAGAGTGCCGTTGCCAATGCCCTGGCCGAAGCGGTATTGATGGATGCGGGCGAGCAGCGCCGCCGCATGACGCGCATGCGCAACCAGGTACGCAAGGCCGACCTCGCCGCCTGGCTGCAATGTTTTCTTGCGCAGGTAGAACACAGTCAAAAGGAAGCCGTCCCTGTCTAGCACCGTCACCCAACCCGCGGTCAAGCCGGCGTTTGCCTACATCGCCGACAGCTATATCTATCACTGGAAGCTGGCCTCCTTCCGCACCGACTGGTACTTCGCCCTGGCCGTTGCCGCGTGCCTGGGAGTCGGCATCGCGGCCGGCCATCCGGCGGCCGGCATGATCGCCGGCGGCGGGGCCATGACGGCCGGCTTCGGGGCCAAGCAGACCATCGACGGCCGCCCGCTCGTGCCGATTATGGTTGGCTCCTTCGGCATGGCGGTCTGCACCTTTATCGGCGTCAGTGCCGGGCACAGGAACTGGAGCCTCACGCTGATTGCCGCCCTGTTCGGCTTCGGCTACGGCATGATGTCGAAGCGTGGCGCGGGCTACAGCTGGGTCGCCCAGCAGTGCGTGGTCACGCTGCTGGTCGCTTCCGCCTTCCAGGCCACGCCGCGCGCCGCGGCCGCGCGCGCCGCGCTGATCTTCCTTGGCGGCATCATCCAGCTGCTGATGTCGGCGGTGATGCTGCGCATCTTCGGGCAGATCAGCGGCAATGTGCGCGCGCTGGCCCGCTATGTACGCGAGGAAGAGCTGGCCCTGCGCCGCACCTATCTTGCGGCGGTGCTGTCGCTCCGGCATCGGCAGCTGCGCGACTCCGCCCTGCCTTATGCGGCCCGCGTCGCTGCTGTGCTCGCCATCAGCACGGAAATCTATCGTCAGCTCCACTTTGACAGCGGCTACTGGATTCCCATGACGGCGCTGCTGGTGCTGCGCCCCGGCACGGCCGATACGGCCAGCCGAGCCATTGCACGCACAATCGGCACGCTGCTCGGCGCGGTGCTTTCCAGCATCTTCCTCATCCACATCCACCTGCATCCGGTGGGGCTGGCCGCGCTGGTCGTGCTGTTTACCTGGCTTTCCTACAGCCTGCAAAACGTGAACTACGCGCTTTTCTCGGCGTGCGTCACCTCCTACATCGTTTTTCTGCTCTCGCTCAACAACATTCCGGGGCCGGAGATCGCGCATCGCCGCTTTGTCTGCACCACCCTGGGCGGCGTCATCGCGCTTTCGGTCCGCCTGTTTGTGATCCGCCGGCGCGAGCGGCAGGACCGCGAATCGGTCGAAGCCCTCGTCGGCAACCCGGGCTACAACCGTGAATCGCTGCGCCCGTAGCCGACCGGGCTGCATCCAAAGATGCTGTTGCAACGACCCAGCACGGCAGGAGAAACAGCCCGATGGCGGAACCCGAGCAGAACACCCCCGACCCGCAGCGCGACACCATTCTGATCGCCCACGTCGCCGCGCACCTGGCGGACGGCTCCAGCTTTGAGCTGTACCCTTTTGTCGACGCAAAGGATGTAAAAGCCAAGGTGTCCGAGCTGGTAAGCGGCTGGGCCGACTCCGGCTTCCTGCTGCGCGGCGCGCACATGGTTCCTTGGCACCAGGTCAAGTTTCTGGAAGCCACCTCGGTTGAGGAGGTCACGCGCGAAGAAGCCCAGCAGCGCCTGCTCGCCTGGCATGCCGAAGACGAGAAAAGAGCCGTGCAGGGATTTTGGAAGAGCAAGGAAGATGGGGAGAAAAAGGACGGCGAGGATAAGAAGTAGACCAGCCTACCCGGTTACGTGCAGCAACAGAAACGGGCTCTATCACCCGCGGCGCGTTGTGTTGGTGGGGCTGGCGGTTTAAAGTTGAGTTTAAGTGCGAATTGACCGAAGCGGCGCTCGTCATTTGCTCCTCCGGCGACGCCGCCCTTTCTTCCCTGGATGAGCGGCGCGGTGGCATAGCCGAATTGCGCCACATCGGTTTCTGTCTCAGTCGCGTACAGGTTGTGGTGGTTCAGGATGTCGAAGCCCTCGGCGCGCGCTTCCAGCGCAATACCTTCCTTGATAGGAAAGCTCTTGCTGGCCGCCAGATCGAAGTTCCAGGCTCCCGGCCCGTAGAACGAATTGCGCCGGGTCATGTTTGCCGGATACGGGCCGAAGTCCGAAATGCCGATCTGCCCCTTTTGGATCGTCGTCAGGGTTCCGCTGTTATCCGGCGAAGGGCCGAACGCCGGGTTTCCGAAGGCCTGCGCTGTCGGCAGCGTGCCCAAGAGAAAGTTGTTCAGCCCAAGGCTTCCCTGCGACTTGTTCGCGCGGAAGTTGATAGGAGCACCGCCCGGCGTGGGCGTGTAGCGCAC
>CAXTSG010000001.1:36290-38262 GCA_964246825.1 uncultured Acidobacteriaceae bacterium
GTTTGTCGAGTCGACAAAGCTGAACGGGGTGCCGGAGCGCACCGTATAGATGCCGCTGACATGGTAGTTGCCGAGCGCTTCGCCCTTCCATCCATGCTCGTTCTTGGCCCACGGCGTATCCCAAATCGGAGCCACGGTAAAGCGGTTGCGGATGTCGAAGTCGGACGCACCCTTGTCCAGGCCCGGGTCGAACGGATTGGTGTAGCCGAGATTGCCCACGCCGTTCGAGGAGCTGTTGGAATCGCTGAACGTCGAGCTGGTGTCGTCGATCGAGTGACTCCAGGTATAGTTGGCGACCAGGTTAATGCCGGAGTGCGCCAGATTTGTGGACTGTACCTGCACATTCAGCGCGTTGTAGTAGGAATCTCCGTTGGAGCCGCGGTTGTTGATTGAACCGTATTCGTTATTCGGACGCGAATAATGGAAGGTCTGCGTCGGAACACCGCCGACCACCGCCGCCTGGGCATCGAACGGATCGCCCAGGTAAACGTTGCCCGCGCCGATCTCGTTGTAGTTCTTGATGTCGTACAGGTGGGTGCCGCGCGCGCCTGCGTACTGGAACGACACCACGGTGTTCGGCACAATCTGCTGATCCACCGCGAGGCTCCAGAACTGCGACTGAGCCGTGCGGATATTCTGGTCGATATTGCGGAGGCTGGTCGGCGGCAGCGGCTGCGAACCGCTGGTGCCGCCGAGCGGACCGGCATTGGAGCTTGTCACCGGCGTGTTTTGTACCTGGATCACCGCGTAGTTCGGCGGATTCTGAATCACGTTGAAGGTGACGTTGCCGTAGTTGCGTTCATACGAGATGCCGTAGCCGCCGCGCAGCGAACCCTTGCCGTTGCCGAACAGGTCGTAGGCAAAGCCGACGCGCGGCGCGACCGTGCCGTAGCTGGGCTTGAATAAGCTGTGGATGGGGCTGTTCGGCACGGTCGCGACCTGACCGTTGCGGATCTCGTTCGGAATACCCGGACCCGCCCCGTAGTAGAAGTTGGAGTCCAGGTTCGGATTGTTGTTATGCTGTACGCCGTAATATTCATAGCGAACGCCGTAGTTAAAGGTAAAGTTCGGCAGCACCTTCCATGAATCCTGCGCATAGCCCGCGTTGTCATGGAAGCGGTCGGAACGGGCAAAACTCGGCTCGCTTGCCGGCAGGTTAATCGTGCAGGAAGCGGTCTGCGTCAATTTGCCGGTGACATAATTCTTTTCGCACGGCAGCGCCCCGTTCGGGTTCACCGCGGCCTCGAATAAGGTATTGTTGCCGGCCAGGAAGTTATTGATGCCGGTGATGGGCGTGGTGCCGAGCTCTTCATCCGCCTGCGCGTATGCGCCGTAGGAGCGGTTGCTCTGGATATAAATGACCTGCGCGCCGAACTGCAGCTCATGCCTGCCCTTGGTCCAGTTAAGGTCCTGGTTCCACTGGATCGTATTCTGCGGGCCGCCGTAGGGCAGTCCGCCGCCGCCAATGTCGGTGCTGTAGAAGCCGGGCATCTGCACCGCATGACCGTTGCCCGCGCCCGCGATGCTGGCCCCGTTGAACAGAAATAAGGTAGGCGTGTTCTGGAGCGAGGCGTTGTAAGTGTCGATCGCGTTGAAGCGCGTAAAGCTCAACTTAGTATTGGTCAGCAGCGATTGGCTGAAGATATGGGAGATGTTCCACAGCACGGAGTTGTTCGTCGCGCTGTCGCCCACGTTGTACTGCGCGTAGGGCGACGAGAAATCGTACCCATTGGTATTTGTAAACTTTTGCAGCGCATAGCGCACATAGGTTGAGGTTGAAGCGGTGGCGTTGTAGTCGACGCGGCTGTTCAGATAGTAGCTGTTCGTCGGTGCGCCGCCGCCCGCATCGGTCGGCGCGCTGAAGGCCACCTGGTCGAAGATCGGCGTGCTGCCGGGCAGGGCCGCGCCGGAAGGCAGTGTGGGCGATACCTTGTATTGCGAGGTGATGTCACTCGCCAGCACAGTGCCGTTG
>CAXTSG010000002.1:0-1778 GCA_964246825.1 uncultured Acidobacteriaceae bacterium
CGGCGGCCATGCTGCCGGGCTGGGCCGCCGCCGCGGACGCGCCGAGAAAGAGCCGTGCGGCAAGGAGCGCTGTCAGAAGGGCAGGGAAAGAACGCATGCTGCCCCAAACTGTAGCAGGGGCGGCGTGTAGTCTGGGGCGGTGGCGGAAAATCGGCACAGAACGGAGCGCGTTTGGCGGCTGCGGACGCGGGTGCTGCCGCTCGGCGCGCGAACGCTGGTCATGGGCATCGTAAACGTGACGCCGGACTCGTTCTCGGGCGACGGCCTTCAGGCCCGCGACGCCGCGGGCTCGACCGAGCGCGCCGTCGAGCAGGGCCTGCATATGCTCGACGAGGGCGCGACGCTGCTCGACCTCGGGGGCGAGTCGACCCGGCCGGGCTCGGGCGCGGCAGGTGAGCGGGCCATCAGCGAAACGGAAGAACAGAACCGGGTGCTGCCGGTCATCGAGGCACTGCTGCGCGAGCGGCCCGATGCCGTGCTTTCTATAGACACCTACCGCGCGGTCACGGCCCGGGCTGCGGTCCGGGCCGGCGCGGAAATTGTCAACGACGTGAGCGGGTTTCTTTGGGACGGCGCGATGGCCTCGGCCTGCGCCGAAGCCCGATGCGGCGTGGTGCTGATGCACACGCGCGGCCGCCCGGACGAGTGGAGAACGCTGCCTGCGCTTCCCGCGGCGGAAGTAGTGCCGCTGGTGCTGCGGGAGCTGCGCGCAAGGCTGCGCGCGGCCGAGAAGGCAGGCGTGGCGGCGGAGCAGATCGTGCTCGACCCCGGCTACGGCTTCGGCAAGGCGTGGGAGAGCAACTACGCGCTGCTGGCCGGGCAGGCGGATTTATTACAGCTTGGCCCTCTGCTGGCCGGGGTGTCGCGCAAGTCGTTTCTCGGCCGGACGCTGGGGCAGCTCTACGGCAGCGGAGATGTACCCCCGGAAGGGCGGGAGCAGGCAACCGCGGCCGCCTGCGTGGCCGCCGTGCTCCATGGCGCAAGCCTGCTGCGGGTACACGCGGTACGGCCCGCCCTGGAAGCGGTGGCAATTGCGGATGCGGTTCTGCTGGCAGAGGCTCGCTGGCTGCCTTCCTCGGATGCCGGAACGACTTGAAATTTCTCTTTCGGCGGCAGGGAAGAGCATGAGAAGATACTGGAGTAGCCCAGAGAGCGTTCGCAACGCGCTCTCCGGGGTTATCGGTAGGTTAGCGATGCATCAGCAAACGGAAGAGGACAACAGCCTCAACCGCAAGCCGCATCGTATTGCCTACCACACGGACCCAAAGCTCTATCTTTGGGCCCCACGGCTTCGGCATTTTCGGCATGCGCGAATCCTCCTAGACTGAACGGCCCGGGTTGCAGCCCGGGCCATCTTCATCTAACGGGGCGGTTGAGCCGCCCCGCTTTGTGAGGGTACACGCAGATGGAACGCAAGCTCAAAGGTAAGCTGCTGAAATAATTGTTCTCAGGCCGGATTGCGAGTGCGGTAGCGGGATCTCGACAAAGGTGTAGCTATTGGGCACTGACTCCAGTCGATACCGTTCGCCTCCATTGAGAAATCTCCGGTCGAGTATGGGCCTTTACAAAGCTAAGCTGAACATTACCGCTTCACAGGGCAGTGTCGCTAAATTGCTTCAGCGCCGGCTGCGCGCGCTTCCATCGTGGATGCGGTTCGCTTCAAAGCTCACAATATGCCACTGCCCGCGCCCCAGGCTCCAAACGCGCGTGTAGCGGTACTCGCCCAGCAGCGGCTCGCCGGAGCCGAGGTGGATGGGCGCGCGGGTAGGAGCCGAGCT
>CAXTSG010000002.1:1788-6284 GCA_964246825.1 uncultured Acidobacteriaceae bacterium
GAACCGTACACGCGAATCTTGCGGTCCACCACTTGCAGCACCTGCACACGATCCTGCCCGGAGGTCCGGGCCTGGATTTCTTCCGCCTTGCCGGCGATCGTGCCGTCAGGGCCGATGCCGACGTAGCTGTCCCCCAGCATCGCCGTAAGGGTCGGCGTGTCGTTGGCCAGCAGGGCGGCCTGCCACTGCTGCTCCAACTGGTTGATCTGTTTCTGCAGCGCCCCTTTGTTGCCGCCGCCGGTAAGCGGAACCATGCCGAAAGCCGGAAAGCTCAGCAGCAGCACGCACACTAAAAACACCGTGCCGGCAGCCGCGTACTTTTCGGTCTGGGAAGCCTGCTGCTTCATGTACCTACCCGGATGTGAAGGCGGTCTCACGGGATGTCCACCCTTGCCTCGGCGGCTGCACCATGGGTACTACGCGACGATGTGCAGATCTTCCACGGAGCGCTCGCGCATGCGCTGGTACAAGCCGGCAACGGCATACTTCTGGAAGTGCGGCGTCGCGCGATGCGCTTCATGCGCGGCCCGGTCGCGGTACTGCTCGTAAATTAACACTGTGTCCGAGGCGGCCTCGCTCCAGTGCGGGATGTAGGTGAGGCAGCCCGGCTCCTTGCGCGACTCCGCCGCAAGCTGCCGCAGAAACTCGGAAATGTCGTTCCGGTCTTCGGGAGCGAAACGGAGACGCACCAGAAAGCTAATCGTTTCAGCCATGCGAGTCCTCTCGGGAATGGTTGGGCGCGCTCAAGCGTGCAGCTGCCGAAGCGCCGCGGCAAAGTGCGGCAGCTCGATGGTCTGATCGCGGTCGGGGCCGGTCGAAACCATGCCGATCTTCGCGCCGGACTCCCGCTCCAGAAAGAAAAGGTAGTCGCGGGCTGCCTCGGGCAGATCATCCCAGGTTCTTATCGCTTCCGTCGATTGCCGCCAACCCTTCAGCTCGGTGTAGATCGGCCGAATCGCTTCCAGGCCGCGTACATCGGCGGGCATGGTGTCCACGCGCCGCCCGTCAATCTCGTAGCCGACGCACACTGGGATCGTTGCGAGCTCATCCAGAACGTCAAGCTTGGTCACAACCAGCCACTCCGTGCCGTTGATGCGGTTCGAGTAGCGCAGCAAGGGCAGGTCGAGCCAGCCGCAGCGGCGCGGCCGCCCGGTCACGGCTCCAAACTCCTGCCCGCGCCGCCGCAGCTCCTCGCCCGCCGCATCGTGGATCTCGGTCGGGAACGGCCCTTCGCCGACGCGCGTTACGTAGGCCTTAGTCACGCCGATCACCGTGCCGATGCGCGTCGGGCCCACGCCGGTCCCGGTAATCGCTCCGCCCGCGGTCGCCGAGGATGAAGTTACAAACGGGTAGGTGCCATGGTCGATGTCGAGCATGGTGCCCTGCGCGCCCTCGAACATCACGCTTCTGCCTGCTTCAATGGCATCGTTGAGCAGCGCGGCTGTATCGGTCACGAAAGGGCGAATCTGTTCGGCGGCCGCGGCGTAGTCCTCGTACATCCGCGCGGAATCGAGCGGGTGCGTGCCGAACAGCGCCTGCGCGATCGTGTTTTTCTCGCGGCAGGCGTTTTCAATATGAGTTTTCAGCAGGTCCTTGTTGAGCAGATCGACCACGCGCAGCCCGTTGCGGGCCATTTTGTCTTCATAGGCCGGTCCGATCCCGCGCGAGGTGGTGCCGATTTTCTGGCGGCCCGGCGCCGACTCCGCCGCAAGCTCAATCATGCGGTGATACTCCAGGATCACCTGGGCGCGGTTGGAAACCTTGATCTGCCGATCCACATCGACGCCGAGCTCGCGGAGCTTGGCTGTTTCCTTGAGAAACGCCATGGGGTCCAGCACCACGCCGTTGCCGATCACGGCCTGACAATCGGGCCGGAGCACGCCGCAGGGCACCAGCTGCAAGATAAATTTCTGCCCGCCGATAATGACAGTGTGCCCGGCATTGTGGCCGCCGGCGTAGCGCGCCACGACGTCAAAAGCGTCTGAAAGCACGTCGACAATCTTGCCTTTGCCTTCATCGCCCCACTGGGCACCCAGAACGATTGCTGTTTTTGCCTGCATTTGCAATGTATGTGTAGCCCGGTTCCTCAAAGGTAAGCTGGTAGCGGGCCGGAGCGGTGCCGACCCGGTTCGATCATATAACGGCTTCGATTTCCGGCCGGTCAATGCAGCGGTGCCAGGCGCGGGATGTGTACCCCTTCATCGCGGGCCAGCTCTTCCACGAGGTCCTGGATCTGGAGCAGCATGCGCCGGCTCAGCGCAAAGAACTCGCAGCCGATCTGGAGGCCGCAAGGCCGGATAACCCGGATATCGGCCCGAACCCGAAACAGGAGATGGTGAACAGTAAAGGCAAGCTCAACCCGGCTGTGGAGCGGGACCGGGTGCGGCGTTAAGAGCTCAACCAGCGCGCCTTCCGCGCTGATGTTCAGCACCTTTGCGGCCAGCGGAGACCCCCCGACCGTCGGGTAGACCTCCGCCGGCCCGTTGCAGGCAAAGCGCGGGTTCCGTCGGAAATGATTTGTCGCTTCCGCTTGCACTCTACCCTTACTTATCGTCCACCGGCACGATTTTGTTCAGGGCAAATGACTCCACAAGCCGGGCAAAATGCACTCTGCCGGAATCTACCCTAGCCCGACCTTTTCTAAAAGGCCGCCCGGCTTTTTCGGCTCCGCGCCGAGCTGCTTCAGAATGGCGAGCTCGGCGGACGAGCCCCAGCGCTCGACCATCTTGCCGTCCTGGAAGCGGGCAATCTGCACGCCGCGCGCCTGGATGGTCTTTCCGGTAGGCGCAATGCCCTGGAAGTCTCCCCGGTGGGTGCCCGTGATGGTGTAAGCCATGGCAACTGTATCCTCGTCGGCGGTAATGTGCTCGGGCGTCGCTTTCAAGTCGGGAAACGCCGCCCGCATCTCTGCGAACAGGTCAATATAGCCCTGCGCGCCCGGACCCTGCTGCGGGCCTGGGTCATGCTCCTTGACGGACGGAGAAACCAGTTCGCGCATCAGGTCGAGGTTGCCCGTGTTGATTGCTTCGCCGAACCTAGTTTGTGCCTGGATGTTTGCGTCTTTGCTCATAACTTGTTGGATGCCGAACAGCTGGTCGCTTGTTGTCGAGTTTTCCAAGCTGGGGAGGCGGATGGGGCAATTTCTAACCGATCTTGAGGGCGGCCTGTCACGGTTTTTGTGATTCCGTGGCGGTAAATCCATAAAGTGCGGGTATCCCGATCCCTGACTTCAAAGCCGCAAGCATGGGGAGAGGAGTTCTGGTCGCTGGCCCACACCGCGGGTCTTCAAGTGCCTCAAAAACTGCGGTTGCGATGTCCTGCTGTAGGGTCGTCGCCATAAAACCTTTCTCCCGCTTCATATTAGATTTACTCCGGCCTGGCCGTGAACGCGCTGGTATCGTAAAGCGATGCCGAGTCCAATCATCACCACCATCCAGTCGCACATTCTGGAGCAGCAGCGCCAGCAGGGCGAGGCCTCCGGCACCTTCTCCTGGATGCTTTCCGGCATCACGCTTGCCACCAAGATGATCGCCGCCGAAATCCGCAAAGCCGGCCTTACCGACGTCTACGGCGCTGCCGGCGCGACCAACGTCCAGGGCGAAGCGCAGCAGAAGCTCGACGTCTTCGCCAACGAAGCCATGCTGCACTGCCTGGGCCTGCGCGACTCGGTCGCGGCGCTTATCTCGGAAGAAAACGACGAGCCGGTTTTCTTCGACCGCTCCGGGGACCGCGGCAAGTACATCATCGTCTTCGACCCGCTCGACGGCTCCTCCAACATCGATGTCAACGTGAACGTCGGCACCATCTTCTCGATCTTTCGCCGCGAGCCCGGCATGGCGCTTGAAGACGCGCTGCTCCAGCCCGGCCTACAGCAAGTCGCGGCCGGCTACGTCGTCTACGGCCCCTCGACCGTGTTTGTCTACACCACCGGCAGCGGCGTCCACGGCTTCACGCTCGACCCGGCCATCGGGGCCTATGTGCTCTCGTTTGACAACATGCGGATGCCCGCCCAGGGTGCCTACTACTCGGTCAACGAGGCCAACTTCGAGTCCTTCCCCGCGCCCTACCGGCAGTACCTGACCGAGCTGCGCACCGGCAAGGTGGGCGGCAAAACCTACTCCTCGCGCTACATCGGCTCGCTGGTCGCGGACTTCCACCGAACCCTGCTCAAGGGCGGCGTCTTCCTCTACCCGCCGACCGACAAGCAGCCTGGGGGCAAGCTGCGCCTGCTCTACGAAGCCAACCCGCTCGCCTGGATCGCCGAGCAGGCCGGCGGCCGCGCCGTTTCCGGCCGCGGCCGCATCCTCGATACAAAACCCGCAAACATCCACGAGCGCACCGCGCTGATCGTGGGCAGCCGCGTGGAAGTGGAGCGCTTGGAGCAGATGCTGGCGGGGTAAAGTGCCTCCAAACACAGCACCCGCTCTAGAAGTTGCGCGCAACCCTCCTCCATGGACCGTGTTTCCTCTAACGCAGCACGGAGGTGGGACCATGAA
>CAXTSG010000002.1:6294-17838 GCA_964246825.1 uncultured Acidobacteriaceae bacterium
GCAAAATGGTTCACGGGCGCGGCTCTGGCGGCAGCGCTCCTCGTTGCAGCTCCTCACAAGGCCGAAGCGCAGCAGATCGGCTTCGGCGTTCAAGTCGGCGGCGGCTATCCTGCCTACGGTTATGGCAACGATTATGCCTACAACTATGCCTACAACGACCTCGCGCGTCAGCGCTGGATCGAGCACCAGCAGTGGGAGGCAGCCCGCGCTGCCGAGTGGCATCGGCAGCAGTGGGAGCAGCAGCGCTTCTACGACCGCGCCTACCGCCGTGACGACTTCCGTAACCGCCCTTATGACCCCAGCTACCGCGGCTGGCGCTGAAATGCATACTCGACAGAAAGAAACGGGCTCTTCTCGGAGCTCGTTCTTTTTGCACCCGACAAGCGGCGCAAACAGTCGTCGCACATCTTGCGCGATACCGCCCTCATCCCAACCCGCATGGATCATTTCAGTCGACGCCGCTTCCACTCGATGCTCGCAGCCCTAGGCACGGCTCCCATGCTCAGCCCGCTTGCCCGCTCGTTGGAGGCCGAATCCATGACTATGCCGGAAGTGATCTCCCTGCACCGGAATGGGTGGATGCCCAACAACGCGGCCTTGCCGGTGCTCTGGTATCGCGGCGCGATCGCCGTTACCAGTCCTGACCCTGCGAGCCGCTTTGAGGGCGTTTTTACGAAGAACGGCTGGCCGCCGCAGTGGCGCAACGGCGTTTACACCTTTCACCACTACCACTCCACCGCGCACGAGGTGCTGGGCTTTGCCGCCGGTTCAGCCCGGTTGGTTTTGGGCGGCGAGGACGGGCGCGCAGTCACGGTCCGCGCGGGCGACGTCCTGCTGCTGCCCGCGGGTACCGGCCACTGCGAGCTGTCCAAAAGCCCCGACTTTCTGGTGGTCGGTGCCTACCCGCCGGGGCAGCAGTGGGATATCTGCCGCGCCGCTCCCGACGCCACGAAGGAAGCGCGCATGCGCGCGCTTTCTTTTCCGCACTCCGACCCGGTCCACGGGGCCGAAGGCCCACTGCTGACGCACTGGACGTATCCCGTTTAACCTCCTGAAACGCGCCGGCACTCTGCGAATCTACTAAGCATGCCCGAACTTCCCGAGGTAGAAACCGTCGCCAACGGCGTCCACGCCCGCATCGCCGGCGAGCAAATCGTCTCCGCATGGTTCAGCGCCAAGCCCGAGCCCTTTAAAACCGCGCCCGCCGTTCTGGCCGAGGCGCTCCCGGGCCGGACCGTTCAGCGGGTGCGCCGCGTCGGCAAGCATATCGTGGTCGATCTTGCAGACCCGGCTGGCATGCTGGAAGCCGAATGGATCGTTCACCTGGGCATGACCGGGCGGCTTCTAGTCGCGCAGCCCGAAGTACCGGTGCCCCCGCACACCCACGCCCAGGTCACGCTTTCTTCCGGCCGCGAGCTGCGCTTTGTGGACGCGCGCCGGTTCGGCCGGCTCGACCTGCGCCTGCCGGCAGCCGGCAGCTTCGCCGGCCCCGGGTCTGAACCGCTCACCATCGGAGAGGACGAGTTTGCCGCCCTGTTTCGCGGGCGCAAGCTCCCCATCAAGGCCGCGCTGCTCAATCAATCGCTGCTGCACGGGGTCGGCAATATCTACGCGGACGAAAGCCTCCACCGCGCTGGGATTCGCCCCTCGCTCCTCGCGGGCCGGGTATCGCGGCCGCGACTGCACCGCCTCCACCGGGAGCTGCAGGCCGTACTCCGCCAGGCTATTGCCCTCGGCGGCTCGTCCGTCTCCGACTATGTAGATGCCGACGGCGTTCGCGGCTTTTTTCAACTGGAGCACCGCGTGTACGCGCGCAAAGGGCTGCCGTGCCCGGGCTGCGGCACCGCGATTCGTCGCACGATTATCGGTGGGCGAAGCACCCACAGCTGCCCCAAGTGCCAGCGGTAACCCCTACAAAAATCCGGCGAACAGGAAAGACAGGGCTACAAAAAACCGTAGGATGCCGCCCTCCTGCATGCGGTAAGTGGTTCATTCCATTCAGGGCCATAAGCGGCATAAAAATTGCTTATACCGTGATTGCCGGAGATAAGGCGGCAAGCTGACAAAGATCGGCAGCCGCGGCGACGCAGCAACTCCCGCGGCACAGAAGACTTAAGAAGAGGTTTTCGCGCCGGGAGAGTGATTCTTAGGAGGCCGGTGAACGGCTATCGGCAAAGGACCGCGAACAACCGCGGTCCTTTGCCTTTTCTGTATTGTTTTCGCAAACAAGTTCTGTCAATAGAGACAACAAGGCTGCCCGGAGGATGGAGAGAGGAGTGGTAGGCTCATCGATAGAGGAGATTCTCGGCTGAGCCCGGCTCGGCCCTTCAAAAAATTATGGCTACTATGACCGCGCCTGCCCCGAGTGAAGTGACCATCCAGCACGATGTGAAGGACCTTGCGCTTGCCGCGGAAGGCCGCAAGCGGATCGAGTGGGCCGGCGCGTCCATGCCCGTGCTCGCACAGATCCGTGAGGAGTTCGCGCGGACGCAGCCGCTCAAGGGTGTGCGTGTCGCCGCCTGCCTCCATGTGACGACGGAAACCGCGAACCTGATGCTCGCACTCAAGGACGGCGGTGCCGATATCGCGCTGTGCGCTTCCAATCCGCTCTCAACGCAGGACGAGACCGCGGCCGCTCTGGTTGCCGAGTACGGCATCAAAACCTTCGCCATCAACGGCGTCGACAACGAGGGCTACTACCGGCACCTCCAGCACGCGCTCGATCACAAGCCGCACTTCACCATGGATGACGGCTGCGACCTTGTGACCCTTCTGCACACCAAGCGCCAGGATGCCTTGGCCGAGGTCATCGCGGGCACGGAAGAAACCACGACCGGCGTGGTTCGCCTGCGCGCCATGGCCAAGGAGGGCGTTCTGCGCTACCCGGTCGTCGCGGTCAACGATGCCCTGACCAAGCATATGTTCGACAACCGCTACGGTACGGGCCAGTCCACCATGGACGGCATCATTCGCTGCACCAACGCGCTGATCGCGGGCTCTACCTTTGTGGTGGCGGGCTACGGCTGGTGCGGGCGCGGCTTGGCGCAGCGCGCGCAGGGCATGGGCGCGCAGGTGATCGTGACCGAGATTGACCCGACCAAGGCGCTTGAAGCCGTTATGGACGGCTACCGCGTCATGCTGATGGAGGAAGCCGCGAAGGTCGGCGATATCTTTGTGACGCTCACCGGCAACAAGGACATCATCCGCAAGGAACACTTTGAAGTGATGAAGTCCGGCGCGCTGGTTGCGAACTCCGGCCACTTCAACGTCGAGATTGACATTCCGGCGCTCGAATCGCTTTCAACCGGCCATCGCACGGCGCGCAAGTTCGTCGATGAGTACACCCTGACCGATGGGCGCACCATCATGCTGCTCGGTGAAGGCCGCCTCATCAACCTGACCGCCGCCGAAGGGCACCCGGCCAGCGTTATGGATATGAGCTTTGCCAACCAGGCGCTCGCGGCCGAGTACCTGATGGCCGAGTACAAGAACCTGCCCAAGGATGTTTTTCCGGTCCCGGAACACCTGGATAAGCGCGTCGCCAAGCTCAAGCTCGCGGCCATGGGCGTCGCCATCGACGTGCTGACCCCGGAGCAGGAAGCCTACCTGGCGGGCTGGTCGGAAGGGACCTAGTTCTCTCCGCGAAGCGCACGAAAGCCCGGCCGCAAGCCGGGCTTTCGTGCGTCAGGAGTGAGTCAGAACGGTTTCCCCTCCCTCCTTGTCACAATTGCCGCCCTTGATGCCGTACAGTACCGTGGTTTGGTCTTCCGTTAAATCGTTGAGAAAGCCCGTCAACTGCATTTGCGAACCATCGTTCATCGTCAGCGTCATGCCGAAGAAGCCCCCCGCGACAAAGTCGGAACCGTTCAGGCTCCCGGTCGTGCCGGAGGTAAAGCAGGACGAGCCTATAACGGTAAGCGTTGCCGCCAGCGGCAAAGCGCCATTTGCGATAATTCCGGAAGAGCCCGACGATGACATGCCGGTAAGAGCCGCGCCTTGATTGAGGTTGAGTGCCAACGAAACGTTCGCGCCCAGGCCGTTCGGCGAGCCGGGGAAGCGAGTGGACGGGCCTCCATAAGTGCCGGTGAGCGGCGCGATTGCGGATGCCTGAAATGAGGCTGCCTGAGTTAAGGTGCAGTTTGCGGTATTGGCACTGCCGGAAGGTGTGATGTGGTACATCCCCGACCAGCTCGCCCCTGCTGCCGCCGGGATGCTGCCTGAAATAGAAATGAACTCCGTGGATAAGTCGGGAGTGGAAGGCTGTGTCAGCGTAAAGGTGCCGTCCTTCGCAAGCTGCCCTTGCAAGGAAAAGGTTTCCCCAAAGCCGCTTGTCGGCGAGCACTGGACCTGAAGAAACCCGGCCGCGTACACCGTTGTGCCGTCCACCGTCAGCGCGCTGGACAGGCTCATGCCCGGCTGCTGCTGCGGAAACGGCGCAAGCTGCCCGGCTAGGAGCCAGTTCCCGTTCAAGGGCGAAGGTGCGTCCGAAGGCAAATCGTTCAGGTGAATGCCGCAGGCGGTCAGCAGCGAACAGCATAGAACGGCGGCAAAGGCTGGGAACAGGGTTCGAATGGCGGGCATGGCGGGCTTACTATAGCAGCGGCCTCCCCGGCGGGGTAGATTACCGTTGCGCGGGAGGCGAGCCGCTGCTCCTGCATCTATCGCATAAGGAAGGCCGGGAGGGATCGGTGCGGAAGCGAACAGCAGGATGGGGAGTTTCAGCAGTGTTCTGCCTGCCGCTTCTCGCGGCTGCGCAGGAAGCCGGTCCCTCCGCGAATGTGCAGTTGATTCCGCTTACCGGGCCTTCCGCCACGGCTCTTGCCGCCCGCAGAGAGAGCTACACGGTCACTGTTCCGGGTACCGGCACCTGGGTGGACACAGGCGTGGCCGTCACCCCTTCGGACCACCTGCTCGTAACCGCCGCCGGCACGCTGACCCTGTCGGACGGACGCACCACCGAGCCGTCCGGCGCGGCGAAGGGCTGGAAGGACCTGCTGCGCGGCCTGCCCATTGACGGCGCAAATACCGGAGCCCTGGTGGGGCGCATCGGCGGCACGGACGCGGCGGTGCCATTCGCCGTCGACGGCTCCTTGAGCCGGGACATGCCGGCCGCGGGCGAGCTGTTTCTGGCGACCAACACAAGCTCCGCGCTTGGCGCTTCCGGGTCCTATACCGTGACGCTGAAGCTGAGCAAAGCGACGGAAACGGCTACCGCGGCGGCGCCGATCGACCTTCGGCAGGTCGTTACGCCGCGGATGCTCCGTGCTTTGCCGAGGCGCGTTACTGACCAGCAGGGCGACCCGGGCGATGTGGTCAACTTCACCATCCTGGGAACAGAGGCGCAGGTGGAAAAAGCCTTTACGGCGGCGGGCTGGGTCAAGGTGGACCAGCCGGACCACGATGCCGTGCTCCATGGGCTGGCCGCGACCCTGTCGAAAAAAGCCTACCTGGCGGTGCCCATGAGCAAGCTCTACCTGTTCGGGCGGGCGCAGGACCTGAGCTACGCGCGCGCGGACCCCCTGATGGTTGCGCTGGAGCGGCATCACCTCCGGGTATGGAGCAGCGGGCAGACCGTCGCCGGGCTGCCGCTATGGGTCGGCTCCGCAACCCACGACAACGGGCTGGACCGCGATCAAAGGGATAACGGCGTGACCCACCATGTGGACCCGAATATCGACACGGAGCGCGACTTCATCGAGGCCGCCTACGCCCTGCCCGCGGACCCGGGGCGCGACGCCAAGACCGCGACCGGCGGCGCGATCACAACCGACGGGCGCGTGCTGGTGATGGCGCTGCGGCCGCAGTAGCGGCTTTTTCGCGCGTGTCAGCGGCTCCGGAAGACTTTACGATACCCCTGTGAGCCTTGCCGCCCATTCCGCGGTGCCCCGCCCCGAGCCGCCGCCCTGGCAGGGAGGACTCCGCGCCTCGCTGCGCCTGCTGGACCCATCGCCCGAGCACCCGCGCTGGGGCTGGGCCGAGTCGCTTCTACTTGCCCTCTGGTGCGCGATCGTTGCCTTTGCCGTCGCGCAGCACACGCCCTGGGCTGACGAAGCGCAGGCATGGCTGCTGGCCTCGGGCGTCGGCTGGGGCACGCTGTTCGGCCACAGCCTCCACTACGAAGGCTCGGGCGGCCTGTGGCATGCCCTGCTCAAACTGCTCCAGGCGGCGCACTTTTCCTTTACCGGGGCGCGCTGGGTCGCGGCCGGCGTCCAGGCAGCGGCCGTCGCCCTTCTGCTGCGCTATGCGCCGTTTCCGCCGCTGGTGCGCTGGCTGCTGCCGTTTACGTTTTTCCTGCTGTACCAAGACACGGTCGTGGCGCGCTCCTACTGCCTGTTCGCTGTTCTGGTGTTCGGGGCGGCGGCGCTGCTCCGTTCGGGCCGGAACCGTCCGGTACTCTTGGCCTCCCTGCTTGGGCTTATGGCCAACCTGTCGCTCCACACCTTTGTGGCTGCCGTCGGCTTGCTGCTGGTAGGCCTGTTCGGGCGGCGCTGCGGGCTGCGCGAAAGCCCCGCCGCGCTTCTGCTGCTCCTGGCACTGTGGGCCGGGGCGGCCGCGTCCATGGCACCCGCCGCCGATGTCGACTTCGGCACCGGCAACAACATTCACCGCTCGCTTGCCCAGGCAGAGCGGGCCCTGGGCTTCCATGCGGCCCTGCCGGCGGCGCTGCCGCAGCTGCCCATGGCGGGCCTCCAGCCGGCTCCCATGCCCGTGCATGAGCGGCACGGCTTCGCCCGCTTCCGCAACAAGGCGGCCCGGGCGCTCGCAGTGGTCACCTATCCGCTTTCCTCCTCGCGGGTACTCGCGCTGGTGCTTGTATTTTGCATTGCGGCCCAGGCGAGGCTCCCGCGCCCCGGGCAAAGGGAGTCCGGACCGCTGGGCGCTCTCGGCCTGCTGCCGTACGGGCTTCTGTTTGCGGTTTTTCTGTCGTTCTACCTGGCTCCGCGCCATTGCGGGACTATCCTGACCGGCTTTGTGGCGGCCGCCTGGCTTAGCTGGCCCGCGGCCAAAGGGCTTGCCGGCCGCGGACTCCCGCTTCAACGGGTATCGGCGGGGCTGCTCCTGCTCGTATGCCTCCAGCAGATCGGCTGGAGCCTTCATGCCATTCGGGCCGAACATCGGGAGCCTTACGCGCCGGGCAGGATGACCGCCGACTACCTCCGCGCGCACGGGGCCGGTGTGCCAGGCGTGGAACTGGCAGGCTACTACTACGGCAGCACTGACCCACTGCTGTATTTTCCGCGCAACTTGTACGGCAATCAGCCGGAGCATCGCTACTGGGTTTGGAGCACCGGTACGCGCTCGGGGAGCACCGTGCAGGGGGAGCTCGCGCGGCACCCGGCTTTTGTGGTCATCGGCGGCTACGCGAATGGGCCCGAAGCCGAGATCACCCGCGACTGGCAGCCCGTCACCCCGCCCGTGCCGGGCGTCACGCTCAACGATTTGTTCCACGTGGAACAATTTTGGGCGGCTCACGGCTACCGGACGACGCACGTCTTTTGCGGGCATAGCTTGATGCGCTCCGGCTATGCGGAGCTGCTGTGCGACACCGCCATGGAGCCGGTCCCGCTTCCGCCTTCTACTCTGCATCTCACGGATGCGCCCCGCCGGGAAGAATTGAGGTAAGCATGGCCTTTGTAGACCTTTTGTTAGGCAAACCGCTGGCAAGCACCGACGAGCGTGCCGAGCAGATCGGGCCGTCCTCGGGCGTTGCCATCTTCGGCCTGGATGGGCTGTCCTCCGCCGCCTACGGACCGGAAGCCGCATTAACCCTGCTGCTGCCGCTCGGCTTTCCGGGCGTGCCGTACATCGTGGAAATCACCGGCGCGATCATCCTGCTGCTGCTGATTGTTTTCTTCTCGTACCGGCAAACCATTGAGGCCTACCCGAACGGCGGCGGCTCCTACACGGTCGCGTCGGAAAACCTGGGGGTCGCGCCGGGCTTGCTGGCTGCTTCCGCGCTCATCATCGACTATGTGCTGACGGCCGCCGTCGGCATTTCGGCCGCGGTGGGCGCGCTGATCTCCGCCGTGCCCTCGGTGCAGCCGCACACACTAGGGGCCTGCCTTGGCATCCTGGCCGTGCTCACGCTGGTGAACCTGCGCGGCGTGCGCGAAACCGGCCTGGTCATCCTGATCCCCACCTACATCTTTATTGCATGCCTGCTGCTCATGATCGTGCTGGGCGTGTTCCACACGCTTGCAAGCGGCGGGCACCCGCACCCGTATGTTGCCCCGTCGAAGCTGCCGGCAGCCACCGGTGCCCTGACCTTCTGGCTGCTGCTGCGGGTATTTTCCAGCGGCTGTACCGCGATGACGGGCGTGGAAGCGGTCAGCAACGGCGCGACCGCGTTTCGCGATCCGCGCCCGCAGAATGCGAACCGCACGCTGACCATCATCATCGCCACCCTGGTTGCCCTGCTGGCCGGCATTGCCTGGCTGTGCCGGGCCTACGGCGTGGGCGCGGTTGATCCTAACTCGCCCCGGTACCAGAGTGTACTGTCGCAGCTGCTGGGCGCGGTCGCGGGGCACGGCGTCTTCTACTACATCAGCATGACCAGCATCCTGCTGGTGCTGGCGCTTTCCGCCAATACCGCCTTCGCGGGCTTTCCGCGCGTGCTGCGGGTCATCGCCGGCAGGGGATACATGCCGCGCGTGTTTATGCTCCGCGGGCGGCGCCTGCTGTACTCCTACGGTGTATATGCGCTGGTGCTGCTCACGGGCAGCCTCCTGCTGATCTTTCGCGGCGTCACCGATCGGTTGATCCCGCTGTACGCCATCGGCGCGTTTCTCGCGTTTACGCTGTCGCAGTCCGGCATGGTGATGCACTGGCGCACGCACCCGAGCAAGGGCTCCGGCTTCAAGATGCTGGTCAACGGCGTGGGCGCGGTAGCCACCGGCATTACCACCGTTGTCGTGCTGGTAACCAAGTTCACGGCGGGCGCGTGGATCACGGCGCTGCTCATCCCGATCCTGATCGGCCTGATGGTGATGGTGCACCGCCACTACGAGCGGGTAAAGCGAGAGATTTCCATCGATACGCCCTTGACCTTGGAAAGCCTGCTGCCGCCGCGCATCATCGTGCCGCTGGACCGATGGAGCCGCATTTCAGAAAAAGCGCTGCGCTTTGCGCTGAGTCTTTCCAGCGAGGTGCAGGCCGTGCATGTGTCGGTAGAGGAGGAGGACCAGCAGGACACGATCTGCCGGGAGTGGGAGTCGAAGGGGGCCGCACCGCTGCGCTCGGTCAACAAGGACGTGCCGGAACTGCTGACGCTTCGATCTCCTTACCGCTTCGTGCTGCTGCCCATGATCGACCACATTCTGGAGCAGGAGCGGCTGCACCCGGGCCGGCATATCGCGGTGATTGTGCCGGAGCTGGTGGTGCGGCACTGGTATGAGAACCTGCTGCACAACCAGCGCGGCAACCTCCTGAAGCTGCTGCTGCTGGTGCGCGGCAATCAGCGGATTGTGGTGATCAACGTGCCCTGGTATCTGTAACCCGGGCTTCCTATGGGTGCGCCGGCAGCTTGCTTGTGTTCCAGCCGCCGCCCAGCGCGGAGACCAGCTGCACCGCCGCTACAAAGCGTCGCGTCACGATGTCTTCGTCCGTGCGCTGGTCGGTGAGCTGGGCCTGCTGCGCGGTCAGCACCTCCAGGTAGGTGGTCACGCCGCCCTTGTAGCGCGCGGTGCTCAGATTCGTGGAGTTGACGGCCGAGGCCACCGCCGCCGCGGACGAGCGCTGCTCGTCGGCCAGGATGCGCAGCGCGGCGAGGTTGTCTTCTACCTCCTGGAAGCCATTCAGCACGGTCAGCCGATAGTTGGCGACGCTCGCGCCGTAGTTCGCTCGGGCCTCATCGGTAACGGCCCGGCGTCGTCCGGCGTCGAAGATGGTTTCCACCGCGGACGCGCCCACGCTCCACAAGGACGCCGGGCCTTGAATCCAGGTGCCGGGCTCCGCGCTTTCAAAGCCGCCGATGCCGGAAAGCGAGATGTTCGGGTAGTAGGCGGAGATGGCGACGCCGATCTGCGCGTTGGCGTCATCGGCGCGGCGCTCGGCTTCAGCAATATCCGGCCGGCGCTCCAGCAGTTCCGACGGCACGCCCGTGGGGATGTTGGGGATATTGCGGTTCTGCGGCATGGCCGGAAGCGAAAACGAGGATGCGCTGACGCCAAGCAGGGTGGCGATCGCGTGCATGTACTGCGCGCGCGCCACGCCGACATCGATGCTTGAGGTTTCCGTGCCGGCAAACTGGGTTTGCGCGAGCGCCACGTCGGCCTGCGTGGCGACGCCGCCGCGGAAGCGCCGCCGGGTGAGATCGAGCGCGTCGCGGAAGGACGAAAGCGTGACATCGAGAAGCTGCTGCTGCGCGTCAAGACCGCGCAGCTGGTAGTAATCGAGCGCAAGCTCGGTTCGGACGGAAAGCTCGATGTTGGCCTGGTCGGCGGCCACCGCCTGCGCGTTGGCGCGAACGCCTTCAACCTCGCGGCGCACCCGGCCCCAAAAGTCCGGCTGCCAGTTGGCCTGGCCGGTCAACTGGAAGTCGTTGTACTGCCCGGTACCGAGCCCGGCCGGGATGGGCCGGTTGTGCGACTGGTGGTTGCGCGTGATGTCCGGCCCGAGCGTGACGACCGGGTAGTAGTCGGCGCGGGCCTGCCGCACGCCCGCCGAGGCGGAAAGATAATTCTGCACGGCGGTTTGTATCTGGAGATTGCCGCTCGTAAGCCGCCCTTGGAGCTCGTCCAGGGCCGGGTCGCCGAAGACGCGCCACCACTCGCCGCGTCCGAGCGCATCGGCCGGCACGGCGGGCGACCAGCTGCCGGGCGGCGGCGGCAGCTCGCGGTAGGTAAGCGCGGGCGGGGCCGAGCTGGGCCGCTGATAGTTGGGCCCGACCGTGCAGCCGCAGAGCAGGCCCGCGGCCAGCAAAAGGGGAAGGGAAAGGGAAAGGCGCATTACTGCTTGCCTCCGCCGCTCTGCTTCCCGGCAGCGTCGTTTGCTTGCGAGCCGGACTGCTGCGAGCCGGACTGCTGCTGCGCGCCTTCGCTGCCGTTTGCGGGGCCGCCCTGCCCGGGGCCGCCGCTCCCCTGCACGATGTGTACAAGCTCGTTGTCCAGGATGGAGTCCGGCGGGTTCTGCACGACTTCGCTGTCGGGCGTCAAACCGGAAACTACCTGGATCACGCGGCCGTCGTCCTGGCCGATCGTGATGGGCACGAGCCGGACCTTGTTGTTTTCCACAACCGCGACCTGGAGCCCCTGCGCGCGAAAGATCATCGCCGGCACGGGAACGATGAGGCTGCTGACGCCGATATCCAGGTTCAGCTTCACTTCGCTGAAAGCCCCGGGCATCAGCTTGCCGTCGCGGTTGTCGACGTCGATTTCGACCAGCAGCGTCCGGGTATTCGGATCGATGGAGTCGGCGGTGCGCACGATACGGCCGGTAAAGGTCCGGCCCGGGTACTCGCCGAGCATGATCTCTGCCGGGGTGCCGCGCTTTGCGCCGCGCGAGTCGACCTGCGGAACGGAAACAAAAACGCGCAGGGTCGAGATG
>CAXTSG010000002.1:17848-34009 GCA_964246825.1 uncultured Acidobacteriaceae bacterium
AAAAAGCTGCTGGTTGGCCGTGGCGCCGGCGTTGATGAGCTGGCCCACGTCGATGTCGCGGGCCGTGATGACGCCGGTGAACGGCGCATACACCCGCTCAAAGCCGACCAGCTGCTCCAGCCGGGCCACATTGGCCTGCGCGCTCTGCACCTGCGTCAAGGTGGTGGCCTGCTGGGTAACGAAGTTGTCGGTGTCCTGCTGCGCCACGGCGTTCTGCTGTTGGAGATCCTTGTAGCGCTGCGCCTGCACGGCGGCATAGCCGGCGTTGGCGCGCGCGGTCGCCAGGTCGGCGCGCGCCTGCCGCAGCTGGTCGTCCACCTCGGGGCTTTGGATGACCGCGAGCAGCTGCCCCTTGGTAACGTGGGTGCCGATGTCGGCGTACCAGTGCGTCAGATAGCCGGCGGTGCGGGCGTAGATGGGCGAGTCGGTGTAGGCCTGGAGCGCGCCCGGCAGCAGCAGGGTGTCCTCGGGCTTGCCGCGGGTCGGCTTTGCTACCTGCACATCCGGGGCGGCGTCGGCGGTGGTCTGCTGTTGGAGGTGTTTTTGCGCGTTCAAACGAGGCAGAATGCCGAGTACGGCCAGCACGACCGCCAGCGCGAGACCCAGGAGAATGAACAGAACGGCCTTGCCGGCGGCAAGCGGCGGCCGCCGCCGGACTTCGCCCTCGCCCGACTGCGATTTGCCGGGGCCCAGCCGGTGCTTTTCCTGCTGCGGGGATGCGTCCTCACGACTGCTCATGCTGTTTGGGGCTCCATGCTTTCCGACCGCTGCTTCTTTTCCTCGCGCTCCCTGCGCTTGCGCTCCATGCGGTTATGGATGACGGAGAAGAAGGTGGGGATGAAGAACAGGGTTGAAACGGTGGCGAACAGGAGGCCGCCGATGACCGCGCGGCCCAGGGGAGCGTTTTCCTCGCCGCCGTCGCCGAGGCCGAGCGCCATGGGCACCATGCCGATGATCATGGCGAGCGCCGTCATGATGACGGGGCGGAAGCGGGTGAAGCCGGCGGCGATGGCCGACTCCGCCGCATCGCCCGGGTTCTGTTCCAGATGCTCGCGCGCGAAGGAAACCACCAGGATGGAGTTGGACGTGGCCACGCCCATGCACATAATGGCGCCCGTGAGCGCGGGCACGCTGATGTGGGTGCCCGTGAGAAACAGGAACCACACGATGCCGCACAAGGCAGCCGGCAGCCCGGAGATGATGATGAACGGGTCGAGCCAGCTTTGAAAGTTGACGACGATGAGCAAATAAACGAGCACGATCGAAAAGGCGAGACCGAAGTAGAGGCCCTGGAACGAGCTGTGCATGGTTTGCACCTGGCCGCGTACCGTGACGCGCGAGCCGTGCGGCAACTGGTCCTTCATGTTCGCCAGAATCTTTTCAAGCTTCGCGTCCACGCTGGACAAGTCGCTGTTGACGACATTGCCGTAGATGTCGACGGCCGGGGCGATATTGTAGTGCGACACCGTGCCCATCTCCTCGCCCTGCGTGAACGAGGCCAGGTTGCCGAGGATCTGCGGCGGCGCGGCACCGGTGATGGAGCTGTGCGGCATGAGCGCCGCGAGCGAAGAAGGCGCGGTGCCGCCGCCGGCCGGGTAGGCGCTGGTGCTCGCGCCGGAGCTGCCGTTGCCGGAGGCGGCGCTGCCGCTCGGAGTGACAGGGATGTTGGCGAGATCGTTCAAGGTGTCCAGGTTGTACTGCGGCGACTGCACCGCGATGTTGTAGGACACATCGTTTTTCGGATCGAGGAAAAAGGTCGGCGAGGTTTGGAATGAGCCGCTGGTCGCCGATAGAAGGCTTTGCGCTACGTCGTTCTGGCGCAGGCCCAGCTGCGCGCTCTTGGAGCGGTCGATGTCCACATACAAACGGGGATTGTTGAAGGGCTGCTGGATGCGCAGGTCGGCCGTACCGGGGACGTAGCGCATCCGATTCAGTACCTTGACGGCGAACTCGCGGTTTCCGGAAAGGTTCGGGCCGATGATCTGCACGTCCAGCGGCGCGGGCAGGCCGAAGTTGAGGATTTGCGTAATCATATCCGAAGGCAGCTCGTAGAACAGCGTGCCCGGAAAGCGCTGCGCGAGAACGGTGCGCAGCTGCCGCACGTAGCCCTCGCTCGGGTGGTGCTTTTTCTCGTTGAGCGAAACCTGGATGTCGGCGTCGGCCGGGCCGATCGGCGCGGAGTTTGAGTAGGTGAGATTGATGCCGGAGTAGGGCAGCCCGATGTTGTCGATGATGGTCGTCAGCTCGGCCGGAGGGATGACTTCACGGATGGTGCGGTCCACCTGATCGCAGAGCCGGGCTGTTTCCTCGATGCGGGTGCCGGTGCGCGCGCGCACATGGAGGGTAAAGCGGCCCGCATCGGTGGACGGGAAAAAGTCCTGCCCGAGAAAGGGAAAGAGAAGCACCGCGGAAGCAAGGGTAAAGCCGAAAAACAGCAGCATGAACGCAACCGGCCGCGCGATGCAAAGCTCCAGCACGGTTTGGTAGCCGATGCGGAGCCGCTCAAAGCCGCGCTCAAAGCCGAGCTGGAAGCGGACGAGAGGATTGCGGCTGCGCTTTTTCGCCTCGGCTGCCTTCTCGTCGTGCTCCTTGAGCAGGTACATGGCCATGGGCGGCACAATGGTGCGGGAAAAAAAGTACGAAGCCAGCATGGCGAAGACCACGGCCTCGCCGAGCGGCACGAACAGGTAGCGCGCCACGCCTGATAGGAAAAACATCGGCAGGAAGACGATGCAGATGGAAAGCGTCGCCACAAGCGCCGGGACGGCGATCTGCGCGGCCGCGTCGAGGATGCCCTGCTCGATCGGCTTGCCTTCTTCCAGGTTGCGGTTGATGTTTTCGATTTCTACCGTCGCGTCATCGACCAGGATGCCGACCGCGAGCGCCAGACCGCCGAGCGTCATGATGTTGATGGTTTCGCCGAGGGCCGAAAGCACCAGCAGCGAAGTGATGATGGAAAGCGGGATCGAGACCGCGATGATGAGCGTGGAGCGCAGCGAGCCCAGAAACAGCAGAATCATGATCGCGGTAAGGCAGGCCGCGATGGCCGCTTCGCGGACCACGCCCGAGATGGAGGCCCGCACAAATACGGACTGGTCGCCGAGCGGCGTGATCTTGAGCTGGGGCGGAAGCTGCGCCTTGATGCCGGGCAGGTGGCTGCGGATGCCGGCAACGATGTCCAGGGTAGAAGACTCACCGGTTTTGATGACCGACAGCAGCGAAGCCCTTTGCCCATCGACGCGCACGATGTTGGTTTGCGGCGGGAAGCCGTCGCGGACGTGCGCCACATCGTGGATGTAAACCATGCTGCCGTTGACCGACCGGATCGGGAGATTGTTGATGCCTTCGATGGTGGACGGGGCGGAGTTGGTCTCGATCTGGTACTCGAACTGGGACACCTTCATGGTGCCGGAGGGCAGAATCAGGTTTTGCGAGGCGATGGTGGAGACCACGTCAGCGGGCGCAAGCCCCTTAGACTGCATGGCCTGAAGGTTGAGGTCGACCTGCACCTGGCGCTGCTTGCCGCCGTAGGGGTACGGGATGCCCGCGCCGGGCACGGTGACCAACTGCGTCCGGATAAAGTTGAGGCCGAAATCGTTGAGCTGCTGCTCGCTCAGGCCCTGGCCGGAAAGCCCCAGCTGAATGATGGGCACGCTGGATGCGGAGTACTGGAGAATGAGCGGCGGCGTGGTGCCCTGGGGCAGCTGCCGCAGCTGCGTTTGCGCGACTGCCGTGACCTGGGCGTTGGCGTCGGCGATATTGACGTTCGGCTGGAAGAAGATCTTGATGATGCCGATGCCGTTGAGCGACTGCGACTCGACGTGCTCGATGTTGTTGACGGTTGTAGTCAGCGTACGCTCGGAAAGCAGCACGATGCGGTTGGCCATCTGCTCCGGCGAGAGCCCGGTGTACTGCCAAATCATGGCGACGACCGGAATATTGATGTTGGGGAAGATGTCGGTCGGCGTGGCGATGATCGCCACTGGGCCGATCAGCAGCAGCATTAGTGCCAGCACGGCAAAGGTATAAGGCCGTCGCAGGGCGAGGCGAACGATCCACATAATGCGTCAGGGTCTCCGGGCTTACGGGTACTTCCAGTGTAAGGCGAGAGGCCGCATGCTTCGGAGCATTGCCTGCAAAGGGAAATTGCCTGGCGCGATGCTGCCGGGAGGAAGTTACTTTCGGAAAGACGCCGCGGTGCGCGGCGAAGACCCCGGAAATCCATAGGGAAGCGGCGGTTATTTTTGACCTGAGCAAAGCCGCGAAGCGGCTACAGGTTCATCTTCTTAAAGATGGAACCGGGAATACCGCGAATGACAAACATGATGAGCGCCCAGAATCCCGGCAGGTAGACGGTATCCCGGCGCGAAGCGACGGCCCGCAGGATGCCCTTGCCGATGGTGCGCGGCTCGGCAAACAGCGGCCCGCGCGGCAGGTGGGCCGTCATGGGCGTGGCCACAAAGCCGGGCTTGATGGTGAGGATATGCACGCCGGCGCGGTCCAGGCGGTTGCGCACGCCATCCAGAAGGATGTTAAGCGCGCCCTTGGATGCGCCGTAAACATAATTGCTTTTGCGTCCGCGGTCGCCGGCCACCGACGAGATGACGGCCAGGCAGCCCGACCCGCAAGATTCAAAGTAGTTGGCCAGCAGCGTGATGAGTGAAGCGGGAGAAAGAAAATTGGTGAGGTAGATGGATTCGGCAACGCGGGGATTGCTTTGCGCCGCGGCCTGATCGCCGAGCACCCCGTGAGCGAGCAGCGCCAGGTCCAGCGAGCCCAGAATCTGCACCGCCGAGTGGATGAGGCTTTCGTGCTCCTCCAGGCGGTCCAGGTCCGCGGCGACGGAGTAGACACTTTTGGCACCGCGCGTTTGCATGTCCGAAACCACGGCGGCCAGCTTGTAAGGGTCGCGCGCCACCAGAAACAGGCTGGCACCGCGGTCGGCAAGCAGGCGCGCCGTGGCCTGGGCCATGGCCGAGGTGGCGCCGAGAATCAGGACTTTGTGGGGAAAGGCCGGATCACGCCGGCCGGCGTCGAGCACGCCGCCTTTAGCCACGCCCGGTTACCCTCCGCCAAAAGCCGGAGTCAAAGGCCGGATCGACGTAGGCGGCGAACTTTTCCCACTGCGGATAGAACGCCTGATATTGCGCCGCGGTCATGCGCGCGTCCTTGGCCGGGTACATGCGTCCGCCGTGGTCGAGCGTAATGTTGGCAAGGCGGTCCAGCAGGTCAAAGGACACTTCGCTGCGAATGGGGAAGTCGAGCGCAAGCGTAATGCCGGGCTTGGGAAAGCTCATAAAGCCCGGGGAAGGCACGTCGCCGAAGACCTTGATGACCGCCAGGAAGGACGCCAGCCCCGAGGCCGTAATGGCCTTCATGATTTGCGTGATGCCGTGGTTGTCTTCATCCCAGGGCAGCACGCACTGGAACTGGAGCAGGCCGCTCTTGCCGTACAGCTTGTTCCACTTCAGCACGGAGTCGAGCGGGTAAAAGAACGGTTCGTAGTCGACCAGCGAGGTCACGGTCTTCTTGGTCTGCTTGTTGTAGTAAGCGAAGTTGAACAGCCCGACCGAGTACTTGTTGAGCGCGAACTCCGGCAGGTCGATCGGAAAGATCAGCTTCGGCTCCTTGGACCGGCGCAGGGGCTCGGGCGTTTCCGCGTGGGTGCCCTGCATAAAGATGCCGCGGGCGAAGTTCTTCCCGGTGGAAGCGCAGTCGATCCAAGCCACGGTGTATTCGACGTTCTGGGCCGAGCGCGACAGTTCCACAAACTCCGTGAAGCCGATGAATTTGTCGCCGCGGTAGTTGATCCTGCGGGAAACGATCGGCCGCAGACGCACCTCGGCCCAGGTAATGAGCCCGGTGAGGCCGAGGCCGCCGATGGTCATGGAGAACCAGTCGCGGTTTTCACGGTTGGAGCACAGGATGCGCGAGCCGTCGGAACGCACCAGCTCAAAGCGCAGGACGTGCGAGCCGAAAGTTCCGGCGATGTGGTGATTTTTGCCGTGGATGTCATTGGCGATGGCACCGCCGACCGTCACATACTTGGTGCCGGGCGTGACGGGCAGGAAAAAGCCGAGCGGAACCGCGAAGTCGAGGATTTCAGCCAGGGTGACGCCGGCCTCGCACCGCAGGATGCCGGTCGCCGGGTCAAAATGCAGCATGCGGTCCATGCCGCGGGCATGGAGCAGGGTGCCGTCTTCCAGCAGGCAGCTGTCGCCGTAGGAGCGGCCCGCGCCGACCGGCAGCATCTTGCCCGGGGGCAGCTCGCGGGGCGGAAAGTCGGTGGTCCAGGTAAGCGGGTGCAAGTCGGCGGCGAGCTTGGGATAGCGCCCCCAGGACTCAAAAGGAGTTTTCGCGGCGGTTTTCTCCGATTTCACCGGCGATATTTCGGGCACGGGTTCCAGCAGGGTCTCAGCCACAGTTGTTCCTCCATTCGTGCATAGTGCAGTCCGGCGCGCGCGGGCGCCGTTACATGATGGCCAGCAGGATGACGCAAACCGTAAAGAAGCCCAGCAGCAGGCTGGCGCGGTCGGTTACGGCAAAGATCACCGGATCTTCATCCAGTTCTCCCCGGCTGGCAAGCAGCCATACGCGGCTGATCCATAAGATCATGATAGGCGTAATCAGCCACATGCGCTGCGGGTGGGCATACAATCCGGTAACATCCCGTCCGCTGATGTACAAGGAAAAGACAACCACCGAGGCGTAAGCGCTGGCCGTGCCGAAGGAGCGCATCTGCTCGGTATCGGACAGGAGGTAGCCGCGCCCGTTTGACGGCACCTGGCCCGCGGCGCGGATATTCTGGAGCTCGGCGAAGCGCTTGACAAAGGCGAGCGAAAGAAACAAAAACACGGAAAACCCGGCCAGCCAGGGGGAAATGGCGATGGAGCAGGCCGCCGCCCCGGCCAGCAGGCGCAGGGTATACAGCCCGGAAAGCAGCACCACATCGACCAGAACGATGCGCTTGAGGTACAGCGAGTAGGACAGAGTGCTGATGAGATACAACAGCAGGTAGGCCAGGAACTTGCCCGATAGAATTGCCGCCAGCACAAAGGAAAGCACAAGCAGCGTCCCGGAAAGCAGAACTCCCGTCTTGGCCTGGAGGTCGCCGGCGGCAAACGGACGCCGACGCTTGCGCGGATGCCTCCGGTCGGCCTCAATATCGAGCAGGTCGTTGACGATATAGGTGGACGAAGCGCAAAGCGAGAAGCAAAGAAACGCCGCAAAGGCGGCCGTCACGTCGCGGACATTGAGAGCGTGGGACAGCAGCAGGGGAACAAAGATCAAAACGTTCTTGGCCCACTGGTGAACGCGGGCCGCCCGGCGGAATGCCTGGACCGGGGAGGCACGGTCGATAAACTGCTGTTCCGGGATAAACCTCCGCTCGCGGATCGCGCGCCGGAGCGCCCCGTCCGGGTTGGCCACCATCGCGGTGCCGGCGTGCGTCAATAGGGGCACATCCGGGCGGGCGTTACCGATGTAGTCAAACCCGGCTTCCCCGAAGCGCTGTTGAAAGGAGGCCAGCTTGTTGTGGCCGGTCAGGTTGGTGCGGCCGTCGCTGGCCAGCACCCCGTCAAAGATGCCCAGGTGCCCGGCGACCCGCTCGGCCAGGGCATGGTCGGCACCGGTGGCCAGGTACAGGCTGCGCCCCAGCCCGCGCTGCTGTTCCAGAAAGGTCATCAACGGCTTGTTGTAGGGCAGGTGCGCGACATCGAGCTGCACCCGCTCGGTGACTTCGCGCTTCAGGGTTGCTTTGCCCTTGAGAATCCAGCCCGGAACCCGCAGGAGATCCCCCGAGTGGGTGCGCACCATCAGGAGAAGCGCGTCCACCAGGGTGTCGCTCTTGACCAGCGTTCCGTCCAAATCCACGCAAAGCGGCCGGCCGGCGGCTGCATAGCTGTTGGCCCCGATGGCGGGGGCGGCGGTTGTGAAGCGTGTCGCTGGTATTCCTTCCACCATAAGCACCGGAAGTATAGCATTTACACGCGGGCCGGCTTGTATATGCCGACGATCTTTCCTCTGAGACTGTTTCATTTTGCTCCATCCGAGGAAGTGCATCGAACAGAACGAACAAGAAGGAGCGGACCATGGCCGGGGAGCGGAAGCGGGGAACGATCGTACTGGTACATGGTGCGTGGATGGACGCAAGCTCCTGGCGGGAGGTGCTGCTGCCGCTGGCCCACGAGGGCTACACGGTGCGGGCGGCGCAGCTTCCGTTCAAGTCCTACGAGGGTGATGTGGCTGCCCTGGAACTGCTGCTGAACCATGTGGAAGGCCCGGTGCTGCTGGTGGGCCACTCGTATGCGGGCGCGGTGATCTCGGCCGCCGGCAACCATCCAAAGGTGGAAGCCTTGGGCTTTGTCGCGGCTTTTACTCCGGAAGCGGACGAGGTGTTCGGCAGCCTTCTGAACCTTCATCCGGCAAAAGCGAAGATGACGATCGGCCCGGATTCGAACGGGTTTTTATGGCTCGACTCCGAATTTGCCGCCAATGCCCTAGGGCATGACCTCCATCGGGGCGTGATTCACTTTGCCGTCGCCGTGCAGAAGCCGGTGAACTACAAGATTTTTGAAGGAAAGCTGACCGACCCTGCCTGGAAGCGCAAGCCGAGCTCGTACCTGATCGCCGCGGAAGATCGCATCCTGAGCCCGGAAACGCAGCGGGCCCTGGCCAAGCGCATCGGCGCGCGCACGGAGGAGGCAGCGGGAAGCCACCTGCTGCCGCTGTCGCAGCCGGAAGCCGTGGCGCAGTTTATTCGCGCAAGCGCCGCGGCGCTCTAGGCAGTCAATAGGGCTTCGGCTTCTTCGCCGGTAAGCACGGGCGGGAAGTAGGCGTTCAAAGCGTACTGCTCCACCATGCGCTGCGTGTTAAAGAACGAGCCGTTCAAAGCGATGGCCGAGCGCATCACGCGCCGCCACAGCTCCGGCTGCGTGTGATAGAGCGGCAGGATGACTTCTTCCAGCTGCGTGTACAGAGAAGCCGCTTCTTCGGCTTCGTCTTCGCGGTCCTCGATGGCCCAGCCGGTGACGCCTTCAATCCAGCCCTCGATCCACCAGCCGTCCAGGATGGACAGCGACGGCACCCCGTTGAGCGCGGCCTTCATGCCGCTGGTGCCGCTGGCCTCGTAGGGCCGCTTGGGGGTGTTGAGCCATAGATCGACGCCGCTGGTCAGGAGGCGGCCGAGCTCCCACTCGTAATTTTCCAGGTAGAGGATTTTGAGCAGTCCGCCGGAAAGTTCGTGCGCCAACTCGATGACGCGCTTGATCTTGGCCTTGCCCGGCTCATCGGCCGGGTGCGCCTTGCCCGCGTAGATCACCTGCAAACCCCCGAACCGGGCGGCCATCTCGACCAGCCGCTCCGGGTGGGTGAACAGGAGATCCATACGCTTGTAGGTGGCGGCCCGGCGGGCAAAGCCGATGGTGAAAAGCTCCGGGCGAAGCTCCTCGCCGGTGCGCTGCCGCACGGCATCAAGGAGCAGCTGCTTTGAGGCCCGGTGCGCTTCGATGATCTCGCTTTCCGGGATGTCGATGGCGTAGCGAAGCGTCACGTTGTCGCGCCGCCAGCGCGGTACGTGCGTATCGAATACCTTCAGGAACGGGTCGGAAGCCCAGGTGGCCGCGTGGACGCCGTTGGTGATGGCGTCAATCCGGTAGTCGGGAAACATTTCGCGGGATACGATGCCGTGCTGCATGGCGACGCCGTTGACAAAGCGCGAAAAGCGCAGCGCGACATAGGTCATGTTGAGCAGGCCGTCGTGGCAGCCGCCGGCGGCCTGGAGCATGCCGACGGTTTCCACGCCGAGGATGCGGTTGCCCTGTTCGATCGAGAAGCGGTCGTGGCCGGCCGGCACCGGGGTGTGCGTGGTAAAAACGCACTGCTCGCGGACGCGCGCGAACTCGGGCGCGCCGGCATGCACCAGGGCGCGCCCGGCCAGTGCGCGGCCCACCAGCGCCACCGTCAGCAGCGCGGCATGGCCCTCGTTCATGTGGTAGACCGCGGGCTCCAGCCCGAGCGCCAGGAGGATGCGCGCGCCGCCGAGCCCCAGCACCGCTTCCTGCCGGAGCCGGTAGTCGCCGTCGCCGCCGTACAGACGGTCGGTTAGCGTGCGGTCAGCCGGGGTATTTTCCGGCAGGTCCGTGTCGAGCAGGTAGACGGGGACCACATGGCCGGTAACGCCTCGAATTCTGTGACAGCGGGCGCGCACATGAACGGAGCGGCCTTCAATCTCCACAATCGCCCGCGCCGAGGTTTCCTCGGTGAAGCGCTCGATCGGCCAGGGCTGTTCCGCTTCCGTCTGCTGCCCGTCCCCGTCCAGCATCTGCCGAAAATAGCCTCTCCGGTGCAGCAGGGTGACAGCGACTAGCGGCACGCTCAGGTCGGCCGCGGCCCGCAGGGTATCGCCCGCGAGCACGCCGAGGCCGCCCGAGTAGGTGTTCATCTCCGGCTCGATCGCGATTTCCATGGAGAAATAAGCGACGGGTGTTTGGGAATCACTGCCGGAAGAGGAGAAGGGGCTGCTGTCGGTAGGCATAGGTGGTTGGACTCGAACACGCGCGAACGAGGCCATCAACAGTTTAGCAAGGCTTTGGCAGGGGCAGGCAGGATTTTTGTTTCGGGTCTTGCCGAATGTATCTTTCCGTGTCTATGATCGAAGGCTTTGCTAAGTCGCGGGAGGCCGGTAAACCGGCCGCACGGGACTCCGTCCTGCCGGGTTATTGCATCCGCGCCCGTGGCACAGCGAGGGAGCTGCCGCGCATCTGAGGGCCTGCTTTCAGAACTCCAGCCGCACATCGAAACGTTCCGCTACCGTTTCCACCACCGTCAGCTGTCCGTGCCCGGGATTGACTTCTTTCCTAAGCCGAAGCAGCCCCAGCTCCGTCAGGCGCTTCACGTCCCGGGTCACCGCCCGCCTGTTTCTTCCCAGTGCTTCCGCCAGGGCCGTCACGGAACGAGGTTTTTCCCGCGCTGTCACGCAGACACGAATACGTTCCCGCGAGAGAATCTCCATCATGTCTTCCACTGTTTCAAAGGTCAGGGAGCGTTCCGGGCTCAGGCGCTCGCCCATCCATCTTCCGCGCCCGCTCCCCGGTCTGCTCAAAGGTTTCCACGCGAATCTGCAGGTTCATGCTTTTCTCCTGATTTCGTCTATTTCAAGCTGGAACTCAAGCGGGAACTGATTCAAGATGATTTGATTCCGCTGAAGCATAAACGGCTGCTGGGCAGCGCCCCCGGCGCGGAGTACACTCGTGCCCATGCGTCCTCGCCTGCTTTGCGCCTTCAGTTTCTGCGTTCTTGCCCTCAGCTTTGCCCCGCGCGCCGATGCCCAGGACTGGGCCAAAGCCAAGCTGGCGAGTTCGCCGCGCCACCATGAATATGTCACGGTCCATAACGGCGCGCGCGCCGTGCAGGTGTTTGTGGACTACCCGGAGCGCAAGGGCAAGGCGCCTGTGGTGCTCCTGATCCACGAGATTTTCGGGCTGACGGACTGGGCCAAGAACATGGCCGATGAACTGGCCGCGCAGGGCTACATTGTGGTGGAACCGGACCTGTTGAGCGGCATGGGGCCGAATGGCGGCGGCACCGACAGCTTTGCCGGGCAGGATGCCGTGGTGAAAGCCGTTTCCGGGCTGGATGCGGCGCAGGTGACGGGCGACCTTCAAGCAGCGGCCGACTACGGAAAGAAGCTGCCCGCGTCGAGCGGCAAGCTGGACGTGGCGGGCTTTTGCTGGGGCGGCGGCAAAAGCTTCCTGTTTGCGACAGAACGGCCGGACCTGAGCGCGGCGTTTGTGTTCTACGGCCCGCCGCCTCCGGATGCGGCGCTTGCCGCGATCCACGCGCCGGTGTACGGGTTTTATGCGGGCAACGACGCCCGCATTTCGTCGACCGTGCCCGCGGCGACCGCAGCCATGAAGACAGCAGGGAAGCAGTACGAGCCCGTGGTGTACGACGGAGCGGGCCACGGCTTCATGCGCGCGGGCGAAGCGCCGGACGCGACCCCGGAGAACCGGAAGGCGCGCGACGAGGCATTTGCGCGGCTGCTTGAAAAGCTGAAAGCGCAGTAGCTACAGCACCTGCCGCGCCCCATCGGCGGCATGGCAGCGGAAAACGTCGGGCTTGATGACGGTTTTTGCTTCGTAGCCCTTGGCGACCGCTGCTTCAAACGCGGCGGCGTGCTGCTCCTCCACCAGGTTGACGGTGCAGCCGCCGAAGCCGCCGCCGGTAAGCCGCGCGCCGACCAGGCCGGGCTGCCGATTGGCAAGCTCGACCATGAGGTCGGCCTCGGGGCAGCTTGCTTCAAAGTCGTCGCGGTAGCTCCTATGCGCTTCCGCCATGAGCCGGCCCAGTTCCGCGAGGTCGCCCCGCTCCAGCGCCGCCGCGGCGGCTTCCGCGCGCAGGCTGTCGGTGATGATGTGGCGGGCGCGCTTGAGCACGTTGGGCGGCATTTCCCGGCCCCACTGCTCGAGGTCGGCCGGCGAGGCATCGCGCAGCAGCGCGATTTCCGGCCGGTGGCTCCGCAGGACGGCGGTGGCTTCTTCCACCTCGGCGCGGCGCGTGTTGTACTCGCCGCCGGCGTGCGAGTGCTTCACCATGGTGTTGCAGATGATAAGGTTCAGGTCGGAAGGGATGGGCGCGAGCTTGAAGGCGAGCGAGCGGCAGTCGAGCAGAAGGGCGTGGTCGCGCGCGCCGCAGCAGGCGATGAACTGATCCATGATGCCGCAGTTCGCGCCCACATAGGTGTTTTCGGCGCGCTGGGCGAGCAAGGCCATGGTGGGCCGCGGCAGCTCCGTGCCGGAAGCCCCGAGCAGCGCCAGCATGGTCGCGACTTCAATGGAAGCGGACGAACTGAGGCCCGCGCCGAGCGGCACGTCGCCGAACAGAGACATGGAAAAGCCCGGAACCTCGATGCCCTCGGCCCGGAGCACTTGGAGGACGCCGAACGGGTAGTCGCTCCAGCTGTGTGAACCCTTGGGCGGAACCGCGTCCGACGGGTACTCGACGTGCTTGTCGAAGTTGGCCGAGTAGATGGAGAAGCGTCCGTCGGAGCGCGGCGACACAGCCGCCACGGTGGCGAAGTCGATAGCGGCCGGCATCACGAAGCCGCCCGCGTAGTCTGTGTGTTCCCCGATAAGGTTGACACGGCCCGGAGCGGCATAGACCCCGGCCGGCTCCTGAGAAAAAACACGACGATGGGTTACGGCAAGATCGTTTGCGGCTGCAACTGTGTCCAACGCAGTTACCTTTCCCGTGCGGGGCTAACCTCAAGCTGAAGCTTCCATTGTTTCTGCTCGCCCGGGGCAAGCAGTGCGCCGCCCCCTTGCCGGAGCGAGTCCGCAAGAGAGTCGATCGGCAGGTTGCAGGGCTCAAGCGCAACGGTGTAGCCCTTTTTCGCCTTCGGATCGCCGGGCCAGCCGCCGTAGCAAATCCACAAGCCGAGCACCGGGCACTCCGCCGGATTGAAGCGGATTGTCAGGAGGGTGCGCAGGGTTGTGCGTTCGAGCGCCGCCCAGCCTTCCGATGGGGCAGGAAGCACGAGCTTGTCGCCGACGCCGTCCTCGATCGAGCCGCCCAGCGAAAGATCCAGCGGGGCGCTGTCCAGGGCGTTGACCGTGAGCGGCCAGGGGTGGGTGCTGCCCCCGGCGCGGAGGCGGCCGTTGGCCGAGGCTGCCGCCGTCACCTGCCGGACCGATGCGGGCAGGTGAATACGGTCGTAAGGCTCGACCGCAAAGAGCGGGTGAGTGGACCAGCCGTAGGGCACGGGCACGTCCGCCGTATTTTCCACCGAGTAGCCGAGGTGCAGCACCGGGCCTTCCAGCCGCAGCGTGCGCCGGAAGCGCAGCGGCAGGGAGGTGCCTTCGGCTTGCATGCGCAGCTCCGTATCGTTCGCTTCTTCCACCGTAAACGGAATCCGCCAAAAGTCGCCGTGGTCTTCCACGGCGGCGGTTTTCTCGCCGTAGGGGATGCGGCAGGGGCCGATCGACGGCAGGCACTCATCCCAGCCGCTGCCGTCGGCACCGTCAAAAGGCTCGGTCGCGGTGCGCGCGGCGTAAGGCTTGAGCGGCGCTTGCAGCAGCTCGCCCCCGGAGCCGGCCAGCGACAGAGAACTGAGCTTGCCGCCGAGGGCAGGCAGCACCTCCATACGGAGGTACGTATTGGCAAGAATGCGTCGATCCCACATGCCGCCGGTTGCTTCCGCCTGAGTCATTCTGAATTCCTTTTTCCTAAACCCTGTCCAGCATAGAGCAGAGCGGGCCCCGCTGTTACAAGCATGGTGGAAACAGAGCGGGATGTAAACGCGGAGGGAGCAAGGCAGCCGTCGGTATGCGGCGACGCTCTCCCGAAACGGGATTTTCCGATGCCTCTGCCTTTTTGGGAAACTCTTTGCCTGATGCATAAGGAGCGTGCGCCGGGGATTGCAGGTGTTTACAGAGGCTCTGCTAGACTGGGGGCGCGTTCGAACCGAACAGGCATCGTCCCCTTGTTGCTCACCCGCCCAGGGCTTGCCCGGCATTGCCGGAGCGGGCCCGTTTTCGGCGGCTTCTGTTCACTCCGGCGCAATCCACTCCAGGGAATCCGCACGATGGAACAGGGCACGGTGAAGTGGTTCAACGATGCAAAAGGCTTTGGATTTATCTCCCGCCAGAATGGGGAAGATGTGTTCGTACATTATTCGGCAATCAGCTCCAATGGGTTTAAGAGCCTTCAGGAAGGGCAGTCCGTTCAGTTCAACGTAGTGAAAGGGCCGAAGGGCTGGCAGGCGTCTGACGTCCAGCCGTTGTAGCAAAGGGCAAAAACGGAATCGAGGGCGCATACGGCTCGCCCTTAATTTTTTACGGCAGGAGTGTCAGCTTCCCCGGCGAACCGCTTCCAGCGCGTCGCAGGCCGAGGCGGTTCCCGATTCGCGGCTCACCCGCGTCCCGGCGGATTGTGCCTGCGCGAGGCCTCGAGGCTCTGCCAGCAGGGATTGAAGCGTCCGTGCGGCACCTTGGGCGCTGTAGCGCTCCCTCGGCAGCACGCGCGCCACACCCAGCCGCTCCATGCGCAGTGCATTATCCGGCTGGTCGTGGCTGAAAGGCACCACCAGCATGGGCCTGCCCGCGCGCAGGGCCTGCGCCGTCGTGCCCACGCCGCCCTGGTGGACCACGGCCGCCGCGCGGGGAAACAGCAGCGAGTAGGGCGCATAGCTTACATGGCACAGGTCGTCGGTATCGGGAGGCGCGTCGGCATGTTTGCCTGTCAGCAGAACAGCCCGCATGCCGAGCAGGCGCGCGGCCTCGGTGCTTTCCCGCCAAAAGCTGCCCGGGTCCATCACGGCCGCCGAACCGAGCGTAAACACAAGCGGCGGGGGCCCTGCCTCGAAAAAAGCCGCAAGCCGAGGCGCGAGCGCCGCGTGCTCCGCATCGCGGTCGTAGAAGATAAATCCGGTTTGGCGCGTGTTGGCCGGCCAATCCCTTTGCGGGGTGCCCAGCAGCGGGGAGAACAGCGCCAGCACCAAACGGGGCGCGTGTTTGGCATCGAACAAAGGATTGCGCCCCGGAGGGAGGCCGAGCTCCCGGCGCAGCCCGTATACCGGAGCGCACCAGCCGCGGGTAACGGCGCGCGCAAAGGGCCGGAGAAGATGCCCGGCACCCGGCGTACCAGCAAGCAGGCGCGAAAGCCGCGGGTAGGGCGGCAGGATCGGCGGGTCGGCGGCGGAAAAGAATGAAAACGGCGCAAGCACGTAGGAGGCCCAGGCGATGCCGGTAGTTTCGGCGACAAGCGGCCCGGCGTAGGCCAGCTCGCCCGTGACGAGCAGGTCGGCACCGCCGTCCGCTTTCACCGCGGCTAGGAGGTCTTGGTAGGATTCGCGCAGCGCGGGAAAAAGAAACTCGCGCAAGCCGCGCTCGGTGCCGTGCTTCCGGTCGTAAATCATGGCGATCATGGCGGCATCGTCGGCCCGCTGCTCCGGGCGCACCGGCTTAAAGCCGAGCCCTCCGGAGGCAGCCTGCCGGCGAAACATTTCAGGCGCGGCCAGCACCACGGCATGGCCGCGCCGCACAAGCTCGCTGCCGATCCCGATCAGCGGATTGACGTCGCCGAAGGTGCCGAAGGTGGCGAAAACAATGCGCATCGCCTAGAAGGACTGCTCAAAAACGCGAAAGCGCCGCTCCAGCTCCCATT
>CAXTSG010000002.1:34019-35961 GCA_964246825.1 uncultured Acidobacteriaceae bacterium
CTTCAGGCGTGGCGGAGGCCCACAGGCTCGCGCCGGGCAAAAAGCTGTGTTCGAGCGAGGCGCGCGCCATCTCCTTCAGCTGCCTGTAGGAAAGGCGGTAGGTGAGCGCGGCGCGGACGAACTCGTGCGTCAAATCGATGCGCGACACCCCTTCATCGTCAGTGGAAAGCGCGACCGGCACCCCGGCGCGGAGGTAGTCGGGCAGGGGGTGCGCGGAGCCGCTGACGCCGAGGATGATGTCGTTGCTGGTCAGGTTGATCTCGACCAGGGTGTGCCGCGCAGCCATCTCTTTCAGGAGCGCGGCGGCGTCGGTTTCGTACATCACATCGACGCCGTGGCCGATGCGCTCGGCATGGCCCTGCTCGACGGCTGAGCGGATGTGAAAGGCGAGCCCGTCGGGCGGCACCAGGCCCGGGGCGAGCTCGCCGGCATGGAGCGCGATGTGGACCGTGGGGTAGAGCGGCCGAAGCGCGTCGAGCATGCTCATGTGAAGCGCGTAGTCGCGCATGGAAAGATAGCCGTCCTCGGGCTGCACAAAGTTGAGCCCGACGATGCGCCCGTCGGACTTTGCGAGCTCAAAGGCAAAGACCGCCTGCGCGAAAACATCGGCGGGCGGCTGCTCGCGCAGCACCTGAAACAGGAAGCGGATGGTAACGGAGCAGCCGGGCTGTGCCGCTGCTCCGTCCGTACAGTGCTCGCGCCGGTTGCGGACGGCTTCCGCGGCGGACAAGGCGTCTTCGGCCGGCCGGAGGCTCGCGCGCAGGCCGCCCGCCAGCAGCGCTTCGCGGTAGCGCGGGAAGTCGGCATCGTAGCCGAGCTTTTCGGCAAGGGCCTCCACCGCTTTCAGATCGGGCGTATCCATCACTTCAAGATACTGCTCGTTCTGCCGCGCGGCACGGGTCGCCACTTCGTCGAGCCAGTCGCCGGTGTGCCGGCTGCCGAGCCCGCCGAAGCGGGGAAAGGTCGCGAAAAACTGGTCGTGGCCGGTGGTGCCGGGCGCGGGCACAAAGCCGCGCATGGAGAAGCTGTCGATCAAGCTGTCGCGCAGCCGGTTATCCGCTTCAATGGCGGCTTCGCCGCTCACCTCGCCCGGCTTGCAGGCGCCTTTCGGGGCGGAGCGGTCAAAGGCCAGCGCCGCCGGGTCCACGCAGGTGCCGTCCTCGGCGGCCTCGGCCAGAAAGGTTTCCGCGTACACCGCGCCTGAAAGGTGCATGTGCAGGTCGGCCCCCTTGGGCATCCCAAGAAGAAAGGCCCGCAGGGCAAGGGGCCCCGCGGCGGCGGCGTGATCCATGGCCTGCGCCGTCCGGGCTTCCGCGCTGCCCGGGGCTTTAGGGGCGGCCCCGGCCGGGAGCGCGAAGAGCGGGACCAGCCCCATAGCCAAGACATGCGCGGCTGCGCGTAGCATGTGGGGTGCTGTTCTTCGCACGGCGGGGGCGAACATGATTGCAGCAAGTGTATGGCATCGGCTCGTGCATCGGTTGCGCGCGGGGCGGCTTTGTCGGCCGGTCTTCCGGCTTGGGCTGCTTGCCCTTTTCGCGGGCATGGGCGGCAGCGCCGGGGCGCAGGTACCGTGGCTGCAGCCCACGCCCGCGTTTCCGCTCCTTGAGCCCGGGGCTGTCGGCGGCCTTGTGATCCGGCAGCGCAGCGCGGCGCTACAGCCGTTTACGGTTGCCGGTGAGTGCGGCGCGTTGGTGGGGCAGGGCGACGGCAGCCTGGAAGCATGGGCGTGGCCGGTGAAGTTGTTGAGCCGGCTGCGCATGACCGCGCAGCTTGACGGCTATTCGGTGCCGATCGAGGTGAACGATCAATCGGCGGAGATCACGGTGCAGCCCGATCACACGGTGATTACTTTTGCCCATGCGGCTTTTACCGTGCGGGAAATCCTGTTTGCGCCGCCCTGCGACGCGCCCGGCGGCACGGGCGCGGTCGCCATGTTTCAGAT
>CAXTSG010000002.1:35971-36317 GCA_964246825.1 uncultured Acidobacteriaceae bacterium
GATGAAGCGCATGTGGCCGGCCGCGAACTACAACGCGCCCAGCCCGGAGTGGGTACCGACCGGCGGCAGCGGCTACTACCTGCTGCACACGGACAGCCCCGAGCTGGCGGGCGCGGTTGCGATGCCCGGTACCGCGCCGGGCATCCTGCCGCCCTACCAGGAGCGGCCCAGGGAGTACCCGCTCCAACTGCTGCTGCGCTATGAGCCCGCGCGCGACGGCGATCGCTACTTTCCGCTGCTCATGGCAGAGGGTTCCACCGCCGGGGACGCGACGAAAACCGCGCTGACCGCGCGGCTCGCGGCCGAAGGCGGCGAACCTTTGGCCGGGGCTGGCGACCCAGGTGCA
>CAXTSG010000002.1:36327-37717 GCA_964246825.1 uncultured Acidobacteriaceae bacterium
GACCAGGCGCTCCGATGGGCCGAGGTTTCCATCGACCAGCTGCGGGTGCGGCACGGGAGCGAAACGGGGCTGGTGGCCGGGCTGTACAACTCGGGCGACTCAAACCGGCCGGGCTTCGGGTGGTTCTTCGGCCGCGACTCGCTTTACACGCTGTATGCCGTGGACAGCTACGGCGACTTCGCCCTGACGCGCGAGGAGTTGGACTTTCTGCTGCGGCGGCAGCGCGCCGACGGCAAAATCATGCACGAGTATTCGCAGACGGCGGAGCTGGTGGACTGGGCGTACCTGCCTTACGAGTACGCCGCCGCGGACTCGACGCCGCTGCTGCTGATGGTGCTGCGCGACTACGCCGAGCGCTCCGGCGATACCGGCTACCTGCGGCGGCACTGGGCGGAGATTGCGAAGGCATGGCAGTTTGAAAGCACCCACGATGAGGACGGCGACGGCATCTACGACAACGCGCAGGGCACGGGCTGGGTGGAAAGCTGGCCGCCCGGTATGCCGCGGCAGGAGATTTACCTGGCGGCGCTCGACATGGAAGCGAGCCGGGCCTACGCACGGCTGGCGGCGCTCGACATGGACGCGAGCCGGGCCTACGCACGGCGGGCGGCGCTGGCGGGCAAGCCGGATGACGGCGCCGCGGCGCGCGCCGCGCGGGTCGCGGCAACGCTGGAGCGGGAATACCGGCCCGGGGCCGACGGCATGTACCCCTTCAGCTACAACGGAGTAGGCAAGCTGGACACGACCGCGACTGTCTACCCGGCGGTGGCCTGGTGGGACGTGGGCTACGGGCTGGGAGCGGGCCCGGAGGCGACCGCGGCGATGTTTCGCCGGTGGGCTTCGCACGAGTTCTCGACCGACTGGGGCACGCGCGACGTGGGCGAGCATGAAGCGGTGTACGACCCCATGAGCTACCACCAGGGCTCGGTGTGGCCGCTGTTTACCGGCTGGGCTTCGCTCGCGGAGTACCGCACGGGCCGCCCGCTTTCCGGCTATGCGCACTTAATGCAAAATGCGGACCTGACCTGGGCGCAGGACCTGGGCGCGGTCACCGAGCTGCTTTCCGGGCAGTATTTTGAGCCGATGGGGCGCTCCACCACGCACCAGTTGTGGTCTTCGGCCATGGTGCTTGCGCCCGCGCTGCGCGGGCTGTTCGGGGTGAGCTACGAGGCGGCGGCCGACACCCTGACCGCGGCTCCGCAGCTGCCCGCCGCTTGGCCGGGAGCGACGCTGCGGCATGTGCCGGTCGGGGCCGCGGGCCGCGTCACGCTTGTGTTTCAGCGTGAAGGGGCGGCGATGACGGTGCGGATGCGGTCGGAGGGAGGCAGCCTGCCGAAGCTGGCCGGACCGCCCGGCTCCTCCACCGCGAGCGGCGTGCTCCGTGTGCCGC
>CAXTSG010000002.1:37727-38227 GCA_964246825.1 uncultured Acidobacteriaceae bacterium
GCGCGCACCACCTGCGCCATCAGGTCGTGCGGGCCCCCGCCCGGCCCCGCCCCCGCCCGCGGCGGGCGCGGGGGGCGGCGCGGGGGCGTCGAGCTTGGGATTCCGGCGGAGCTGCCGCTGCCCGGGGCTGAAACCGCGCAGCTCAAGGTGCTGGAGCAGCACGCCGATGCCCGGAGCGCCGGATGGCTGCTGGAAGGGCAGGCCGGGGCCGAGTACCTTCTGCCGCTGCGCCGCAACGGGGTCGCCGCCGTGCGGGTGGAAGGGGCGGAGCTGCTGCCGGTCAGTTCTCCTCCATCGGAAAAGCCGTTGGCGGGCGATGCGCTTGTTGCCGAGCCTTCGGGAGCGGCCGGGGATGCGGGCCTCCAAACGCTCCACATCACCTTTCCGCCGGGTTCCGGTTACGTGCGGCAAACGGTTTCGGTGCGATGGTGAGCCGCATCGTACCGTTGCGGAGCGCCGGTCCGTGTTGGCCCTGTTGAGGATGGTGTATGGTGTGGATC
>CAXTSG010000003.1:0-5817 GCA_964246825.1 uncultured Acidobacteriaceae bacterium
TGTGCGTAAACACAACCCGAAGTGGGGTCCGGTCTGACAGTTTCGGGGCCACCGCCTGCCGCGAAACCCGGGGGGGGCGGGGGGGCGCGGGCCGCGCCGCCGCGGCCGCCGCGCGAAAGCCGCCGGCCCGCTCCAGGGTCCACACATACACCGCCAGCTCGCGCGAGTAGTGCAGCAGGGGCGCGGTGTCCGGCAGCTGGAAGCCGTGCGCCTCCGGAAGCTCATTCACCTCAAACTCAGCTTCAGCCCGCTCCAGCGGCCACGGCAGGTGATGGATGTCGCCCCGCAGCAGCCTGCCGCTCCCGGTCGCGGTGTACAGGGCGTAGCGCGCCGTCAGGAACTGCTCCATGGGCCCCTGCGCCATGCGGCCCAGCCCGCGATAGCGCGCACGGAACCGTGCCGGGTGCTTCGCCAGCAGCCGTTTGCTCCGGTACCGGACCTCCGGCGAGCGGCCCGGTTCTTCGCCGACGCGCATCTCCATGCTTGCCCAGAAATACGGCAGGTGAAACACCGTGCGCGCCACGGAAACCGCCAGGGGATTGCTCGCATCAAGCGAATAAAAGTAAACCCCGGTGCGGTTGGTGCCGCGCTCGCGGACATAGGTGCGCAGGTTCAGCTCCGGAAAAGCGCGCGCGCCCGGCATGGCGGGCAGCCCGCGCAGCCGGATGCGGTCCATGCCGAAAGGCACCACGCCCAGCCACGCCGAACCGTCAAAGGTATCCGCAGTAAGCCCCGGCGGCAGCGTCGCCTCAATTGCCGCCGCCGGCATGGGCCAGTGGGCAAATAGGAGGTCGTTCCAGCGCTGCTGCATCGCCCAGGGCCGCTGCGGAATCGGCAGCTGTCTGTGCGCGACCTCGCGCAGCACCGCGTCGGCTTCGCCAAGGTTCTTCAAGGGCTCGATCTCGGTGGGCGCGGCCATGCAGCCCTATTGTCTCCTATCGGGGCTGTTGCGGAGGAATCATAAAGCCGGCCCCGGGATTCCACAGGCGGCAAGGCGGTATCCTAACGTGGCGATGCAACCGGAACAGGAACTCGGCACGGAAGTCTATGCAGTCCACGGCGCTGACCCGGAAGTGCTGGCCTATGCCATGGCCAAGTACTCCCGCTCTTCGCTTTCCCTCAAGGAGTCGCTGCGGGAAATCAGCGCGGAGCGCGCCGAACAGTTCCTGAACACGTTTTATTTTCAGTACGGGCACCGCTCCATCGCCGACCTGGCGCACCTTGCCTTCGCCGTCGAGCGGCTTTCCCTCCTTGCGGCTATCGTGCTTGTGGATGAGCAGCGCTGGGACGGGCAGGAGCGCTCCACGCGCTACCAGGATTTTGAAACAAGCGGCTGGTACACTCCGGCCTTCGCGGCTGCCGAGGATCGCCTCACTTATACCCGCGCGATAGAGGCCCTCTTTGCGGAGTACCGCGCCGTGTCGGACGGCGTCTTCGCCCAGCTGCAAGGGAGCGTCGAGCGCCCCCCGGAGATGAAGCCGGAAGCCTTTGCGCGCACCCTGCGCGCCCGCGCCTTCGACGTAGCGCGCTATCTGCTTCCGCTCGCGGCCAACACCTCGCTCGGGCAGATTGTAAATGCGCGGACGCTCGAAAATCAGGTGTCCCGGCTGCTTTCGCACCCTCTGCCCGAAGTCCGGACGCTGGGAGTTCGCTTGCGCCAGGCGGCCGTCGGGGTCGCCTGGAATCCAAAGCCCGAAGCGGCGGAGGTCCGCGCCGCGCCTACCCTGGTCAAGTACGCCGTGGCCAACCCGTATGCAATCGAAACCCGAACGCTGCTGCGTGAAGCAGCCGCCGGGCTGATGCGCGATGCCCCGATCGACCCCGCGCCGCTCGTCGATCTCATCGACGACGCCGATGCGCTGGAAGTGGACCTGGCGGCGAGCCTCCTGTACCCAAATAGCCACTACCCCTACCGGCAGCTACGCAACTGCGTCGCCTCCATCAATGCGCCGGCGCGCGACGAAATCATCGAGCTGGGCTTTCGGCAGCGGGGTCCGCACGATGAACTACTGCGGGAGTTCGCGGCCGGCCACCGTTTGCGCTTTGACATTCTGATGGACCTCGGCGGCTTCCGCGACATGCACCGGCACCGCCGCTGCGGGCAGCTTTTGCAGGGCTTTACCGGGCGGCACGGCTGGGAAACACCGGAAGGCTTGGGCAGTCTCCGGGATCGCTTCGAGCGTGCCATGGCGGAAGCGCGGCAAGCCTCGGCAAGCCTTGGAGCCATGCCCGGAGAAGAAGCATCGCAGTACCTCCTGCCGCTCGCCGCGCGCACGCGCGCCTTGTTCCGCATGGATTTTGCCGAAGCGCTCTACATCGCCGAGCTGCGCTCCGCCCCGCAGGGGCACGTCTCCTACCGGCGCGTGGCTTGGGAAATGTACCGGGCGGTCGCTCGCCGGCACCCGTCGCTCGCCCGCTACTTCCGGGTAACGGACATCCGCGAGCCCGTGGACCTGCTGAAGCGCTGAGGCATTTTCACTGAAAGTGTAGGATTCCGCGCCTTCGTGGGCGGAGCTTTTCCTGCGGGAAAAGCTCCATTGAAATATGCTGTGCGACTCACGTCGTCGGTGAAGATGCCTCAGTGGGTAAAAACGGGAACTTTGGTGAAAATACATGACCTTAGTTTTTGTTTTTTCTTCGCCCCTGGCGTACCTTCCGGTGGTAATCTTAGTGGAGCCTCTGTATCAGATCGAGACAGTCTTCGCCGATTGTTCCACGTGGAACAATTGCGGTCCACGGCCGGGTACATGCGTAACTTTGGGGGAAATAATCGTGGCGGAAGATCGGTCCCGGGCAATCGAAGCGGCACTTTCTCAGTTGGACAAGCAGTTCGGCAAGGGTTCGGTTATGCGGTTGGGCAGCAAGGAGAAGATGGAAGTCTCCGCGATCTCGACCGGCTCCATCTCCTTTGACGCGGCTCTGGGTGTGGGCGGCGTCCCGCGCGGGCGCGTGATCGAGATTTTCGGCCCGGAGTCTTCCGGCAAAACCACCATCACCCTGCAAATCATCGCCGAAGCCCAAAAGCTGGGCGGCCTGGCGGCTTTCGTGGACGCCGAGCACGCCCTGGACCCGCAGTATGCGAAAAAGCTGGGCGTCGATACCGACAACCTCCTCGTTTCGCAGCCGGACTACGGCGAGCAGGCGCTTGAAATCGTCGAAGCCCTGGTGCGCTCCAACGCGGTTGATGTGCTGGTGGTGGACTCGGTCGCGGCGCTGGTACCGAAGGCCGAGCTTGACGGTGAGATGGGCGATTCGCACATGGGCCTCCAGGCGCGCCTCATGTCGCAGGCGCTCCGCAAGCTCACCGGAACCGTGTCGAAGTCGCGCACCTGCCTGATCTTCATCAACCAGATCCGCGAAAAGATCGGCGTCATGTTCGGCAACCCGGAAACCACCACCGGCGGCCGCGCGCTTAAGTTCTACTCCTCGGTGCGCGTCGATATTCGCCGCATTGCCGCGGTCAAAGAGGGCGACCAGGTGGTCGGCTCGCGTACCAAGGTCAAAATCGTCAAGAACAAGGTCGCCGCGCCGTTCCGCGAGGCCGAGTTCGACATCCTGTACGGTGAAGGCATTTCGCGCGAAGGCGACGTGCTTGATCTTGCCGTGACTCACAATGTTGTGGACAAGTCCGGTGCGTGGTACAGCTACTCGGGCGAGCGCATCGGCCAGGGCCGCGAAAATGTACGGCAGTTCCTGAAGGACAACAAGGAAACCTTCGGCCGCATCGATGCGGCCGTGCGCCAGAAGCTCGGCATCGCCGGGGCGTCCAGCGTGGTGGAGCTGCCGCCGGTATCCATCGACGGACCATTGCTGGCCCAGGAAGCCGTGCGCCCGGCGCGCCGGCAGTAACCCGGCCGCCCCGCGGCGCAGTCGAGGGGGAAAAGGCGGCAGGTCCCGCGCCTTTTCATTGCAGGTTTCGTTAGAAACAGGAAAGCGGCGCGAGTAGCTTTCGCGCCGCTTTTTTGCTTCCTGCTGCTACTGGATCGTCCAGGACTGGTTCGACCCTCCATTCGGCGACCACAGAATGATATGGGCACCGGCGGTTTTGTTGAAGTTGTTGTCGTCGAAGACCAGCCCTGTCGCCTTGTTCTTGATCACATACCCGCCGGCGGCGGCTGTGATCGACCACAACTGTGTGTTGTCGTGGGTCGGCGTGTTTTGTTCGAGTGAAATGCCCTGGGTTGTCGCTCCGTTGACGTCGGCAAGAATCAGCTTGCTGGCGACGTTCTGGATGGTGTAGTAGCCGCTTCCGTTGTAGGCGAGAAACCATTCCTGGTTCTAGCCGCTGTTGGCGGGCCACTGGTACATGGCTGTTCCCGCGGCACCGGACGAAGCAGGATCGTCTAAAACAAGGCCGCTGGAGTTATTTTTTAGGGTGTAGTCGCCGTCGGGCAAAGGCGCCGGGCTTTGGCGCACGAAGCCGAAGATGGCGACGCTGTTGGTGGTTGCGATATAGACCTTGCCATTCGCGATCGTCGGCGCAATGAACTTGTTGCCTGCTCCGAACTGGTCGCGGGAGTTCGCGGCCTGGTTGCTGTTGTACAGCTCCGTGCCGAGGTTTTCCGCGTCATACGCGTGCAGGATGGCCGGGTTGGTGTTTTCTGTCGCCCAAACAATGCCGTTTGTTGCGTTGTAGGCCGACACGCTTGGAGTGGTACCCGGATAGCCGAAGGTCGCCGCGGTGGTTTGTACCGGCGACTGGACTACCTTGGCCTGGCTTACAGCAAAGGATTGGAGATTCTGCCCGACCGAGCCGTAATACACCTTGTTATTGAAGTAAGCCGGGCTGGACCAGACTCCGCCGGCAAGGGCATTGGGAAGCTCCTGGTAGAGGGTTGCGTTGGACGTGGCGTTGTAGTGGCCCAGGTTGTCACGATCGGCGACATAAAAATTATGATCCTTGCCGGCGGCCACCATTAGATGCCGGGTGGTGCCGGTGCTGTCCTGGAAGTCGGGCAGGAGCATCAGGCCGCCGGAGCCGAGATCCGTATCCACGCTGGACTCCGAGTTGGAGTTGTACATGGTCCAGTAATCGGTGGGAAGGAGGCCGCCCGCCGTAAAGGCGACTTTTACCAGCGAATTCCCATAGTCTCCCTGGCTGGGCAGGCCCTGTGCGTTCAACGTGGTGTCAAAGGTGCCGTTGCCGAGAGAGATAAAGGCATTGCCCTGAGCATCGGCAGCCGGGCCCGCGCCCGCATTCCATGGAGAGGCATCGCTGCCGTTCGGCACAAAGTCCAGAACGCCTGTTTGGGCCAGCGTAGCGGGATTGTAGGTCAGCAGCCAGCCGCTGTAGGGCCGGATGTCGCAGTGCGAGCTCCAGCTGGTGTACAGGTTGCCGTTGGCCAGCAGGAGGCCGGGCCTGTCCTTATACTGCTTCGGGTCAAAGGTGACAGTGCTGTTGCTGCTGCCGTCGCCGGTGCCTTTGTAGGTCGCCTGCACTGTTACCGGTCCGTTGAACTGCTCGGCCGCCGTGGAAAGGTTGAGTGCGTGGACGCGGTGGTGGTAGTTGCCGCTGCTATCCTTGGTCATGGCGACGATGTAGATGGTGCCGTTCGGCCCGGCATTGCGGTCGATCGCGGGAGTGGCCGTGATGCCGATTTCCGGCGTTACCTGGTCGCAGTTGCGGGCGTCCGAGGTCGTTTCGCCCGCGCCCAGCAGGCTTTTCTGCCAGAGCACCGCACCTGTATCAGCATCGACGGCATAAACGCTGTCATGCTCGGTCGCGATGAATAGCACATTGTGCGTGCCCTTGCCGGCTACGGAGAGGGCGGAAACATAAAGCGGCTGCGCGTCGACCTTGCCGTCGACGATTACGTT
>CAXTSG010000003.1:5827-12160 GCA_964246825.1 uncultured Acidobacteriaceae bacterium
CGTTCACGTTCGCGGTCGTCAGGATGGATTCCGTCAAGTTCTGCCCGGTACGCGCATTGTCGTTATGCCAGGTCAAGACGTCGGTTTGGGCATGGGCCGCCAAAGGCACGGCCAGAAGCAGGGCGGAAGCAAAGGGCAGACATCCGTAGGCCCTGCGGGAAAAAGAAAAAGGCATGAAAACTCCTTGTATTGTGTTAAGGCGCTTTATTGAGCGCAGCTTCATCTTCTTCGTGAAGAAAGAACACGAAAATCATTGAAAGCAGAGTAGTTAACGGAAAACTGAGGAGGAAGTGAAGCGGGCGACCAGTGAAATGCGGAGATGCTGGTTTTTATGTGCACTCGTCATGCGCCGATAAGCCTAGCAGCATCCATGGATGATTTGCACACATGAGAGTGTGATTTCAAGCTGACTGCTATCTGCCCCTTATGGAGCATGTGCAATCTCTACCAAGTCAAGGTCGGATTTGTGGCTGGAATGTCTGTCACCTTTTCACTCCGTCGGCTTGAACTCAGGCGTATTCGGGAGCTTTCTTCCCGACTGTTACACTCACAGCCGTGCACACCATTACAGCCATTTATCCCGGCTCATTTGACCCGGTCACAAACGGACACCTGGACCTGGTGGCGCGCGGGGCCAAGCTGTTCGACCGGTTGGTGGTGGCCGTGCTGCGAAACTCCGCCAAGAACCCCTTGTTTTCGGTCGAGGAGCGAGTCGCCATGCTGCGCGAGGGGGTCACGGGCTACGGCAATGTGGAGGTAGCGACTTTTGACGGACTGCTGGTGGACTTTGCGCGGGAGCAGGGGGCGCAGGCGGTGCTGCGCGGGATTCGCGCGATTTCCGATTACGAGTACGAGCTGCAAATGGCGCACATGAATCGGCGGCTGAACCCTGAGGTGGAGACCATTTTCCTGATGCCGGACGCGAAATACTCCTATGTGAGCTCGCGGCTGGTGAAGGAGGTTTTTCGGCTAGGCGGCTCGGTGGAGGGGCTGGTGCCGCAGCTGGTCATTGATCGGATGCGGCGGTCGGCGGGCAATTCCGACATCGCCCTTCGCTGAACTACACTGCATAGGAGGATGCCATGGCAGCAACCGCCTTAATCAGCTTGGAGGAGTACCTCCAAGGGCCTGTTCCGCAACCGGATGTTGAGTATCTGGACGGGAAATTAAGAGAGCGACCTGTGGTTTTTTCGATGCACGGTTCGTTGCGGGGACTGATCTGCTCGTGGTTTCACGAGCATCGAGAAGCATGGAACCTGAGATCAGCTGTTGAGGTGCGTACTCAGGTTAGCCCGACCCATGTGCGCTTGCCCGATGTGGTTGTCGGTCCGCGACGGAAGTGGCCGCAGGTGCTGGTGGGACCGCCGCTCATCGTGATCGAAATCTTATCGCCGAGCGACAGCTACACGGAAGTTCGCAGGACGGCGCACGAACATAGCGTCATGGGCGTTCAAAACATCTGGCTTATCAACCCGGACACGCGCACCGCGGAGTTTTTCGAGGCGGGGAACTGGATGGCGGCGCAACGCCTCCAAGTTCCCGACAGCCCAATCTATCTTGATATCCTGGAACTTTTCTCAGAGTTCGACCGTGACAATTGGGATGGGGACTGATTTGCGCCTGCGCCCGCTCAGCCTTCTTGCAGCTTCATGGCTGCTGCCGCTTTCTCAAGCACAGCAGCCCACTCTTCCTTTCAGGAGTGTTTCCGCCATGCATGCCAACGGCACGTTTGAGATCCAGTTCGTTCCGCAAAAGGACTCTGAGGCAGAGTTCGGGCGCATGATCATGCACAAGCAGTTCCACGGCGGCCTGGAAGGAACCAGTAACGGACAGATGCTGTCGGTCAGAACAGCGGTCGAAGGCTCCGCCGGCTACGTGGCCATGGAGCGGTTTACGGGAATGCTTGACGGACGCAGCGGCAGCTTTGTGCTACAGCACTCCGGAACCATGGCGCGCGGCACAGCGCATTTGAACCTGAGCATCCTGCCCGACTCCGGAACCGGCGCGCTGACCGGGCTTTCCGGCACGATGAAGATTGAGCAGGCGTCCGGGCGGCATACCTATAGCTTCGACTACGAAATTCCGTCGCAAACGGGCGAGAAGCCCTAGGCCGGTTCTTCCGTTTCCGTGCCGCGTACTTTCAGCAGGCTCAGCATGGGGTTGGTACACATGGTGGTGACAAGCGCCATGACGACCAGCATGGTGAATAGCGTCGGGGTAAACGCGCCGACGTTGTAGGCGATGTTGAGCACGACAAGCTCGACCAGGCCGCGCGTGTTGAGCAGGGCACCGAGGGCGAGAGCGGCGCGCCAGTTCTGGCCCGACCAGCGGGCCGCGAGCACCGCGCCGCCGACCTTGCCGAAGATCGCGCCCCCGAGCACGATGCCGGCCCACAGCCAGGTGCCGCCGGTGTTGAGCAGGTCCAAACGGGTACGCAGGCCGGTGAGCGCGAAAAACAGCGGCAGCAGGAGCACGGAGGTGACCATGTCAAGCCGGGCGCGGATGCTCTGCTGCCAATGCGCCACGCGCGGGAAGCAGACCCCGGCGATAAACGCGCCGAACAAAGGATGCACGCCGGCCCAGTCGGTAGCGGCAGCGGAGGCAAAGGCGAAGGCCAGCGAGATGCCGAGCAGCCCGGCGCTCAGCTCCGGGTTGTGGCGGCGCCGGACCAGGCGCGTGGCCAGCGGGCGCACGACCCCCAGCATGAACGCGAGATAGGCGGCGAGCACGCCGAAGCGGACGGCGAGCTTGCCCGGGGTTCCGGTCACGTCGATGATGGTGAGGGCGACGGCCAGCAGCAGCCAGGCAACGACGTCATCGACCGCCGCGCACAGGATCGCCGTGGTGCCGAGCGGCGTGTTGAGGAGGCGGCGCTCCTCAAGGATGCGCGCGAGCACCGGGAAGGCCGTGATGCTCATGCTGATGCCGAGAAAAAGCACAAAAGGCAGACTGCCGACGCCGTGCGGCGCAAAGCGAATGCGCAGGGAGTGGGCCAGAAGCACCGCGGTCAGGAAAGGGATGATAATGCTGGTGCCGCTGGCCGCAAGCGCGGTGAAGCGCTGCCGGATGAGCTGCCGATCATCGAGCTCCATGCCGACCAGGAACAGGAACAAGATGAGGCCGACGTTGGAAAGCTCCTCCATGGCTCCGAGCGAGGCTTTCGGGAACAGGTGTTGGCTGAACGAGGGGGCAAGCCGCCCCAGGATGGACGGACCGAGCAGGATGCCGCCGATGATTTCGCCGATGACGCGCGACTGGCCGAGCCTGGCGGCGGCCCAGGCGCAGGCAAGGGTGACCAGCACCACAACGACAATTTGGGAGAGCAGCAGGTTCATCGGTTCCTCGGGCAGATGCCCCACACCTGTGTACCACGGACGCCCCTGCTACTCGCTCCTGCCGGCGCGCAATTTCCAAAGCATATGCCGCAGAAAGCCGGTGAAAAGAGCGCTGTCGCGCTGGGAAAGCCGGAGCCTGCGCAGAAGCGCGCGGAGCTGCCGCGAGCGCGACGGGGGACCCATGCCGGGGTAGCCGCCGGCCAGCAGAGCTTCTTCCAGGAGTTCCGCGATGCGCTCAAGCGTCCGGGCTTCAGCGGGCAGGCTCTTTTCCGCCGAGCGGGGAAAATCCTGCGGCAGGGCGAAGGCGGGCGCTGCCGCGGCCGGAGGCGGCGCATGCTCCAGGCGTGCCAGCTCATACAGGCAGAGCGCGGCGGCCTGGCCGAGGTTCATGGAAGGGTGCTGGTCGCGCGTGGGGATGCGCAAGAGGAGATGGCAGCGGCTCATGTCGTCGTTGGACAGGCCGAACTTTTCCGAGCCGAACAGAAGGGCCACGCGGCGACCCCTATCGAGTGATTCGCGCAGCCGCCGCGCGCCGTGCTCCAGCCGCTCGACGGGCTGAAGAACGGGGCGCCCCGCCTAAACCCCGGGGGGGCGGGTGGTGAGGGGGGCCCGGGTGGGGCCCGCGACCAGGTGCGCATCGTGCACGGCTTCGGCGACGGTCGGGTAGTCGCGGGCGGAACGAAGCAGTTCCGCCGAAGGGCCGACCGCGGAGGTAGCCGAGCGGAAGTCCTTGTAGAAGATATTGGCGACGCGGAGGTCATGCGCGCCGAAGTTGCTCATGGCGCGGGCAACCGCGCCGATATTGAGCGTGTTGCGCGGGGAAACGAGCACGACGGTGAGCCGGTCGAGCGATTGCGTGGGGAAAAGAGAGTCAGGCGCCGGGGTTGTCAAGGCGTTAGTGTACCGTCGCCGCGAGGTAGGAAATGAAGCGTTCTCTTGAGCTAAGTGAAGGCTTTGTCTTTGCTTCCGGGTGGGCGGAAACAGCAGATCCTTCTTTGCTTCCGGGGCATAGCCCTATAGCTCCTCAGGATGACGTCTCTTTTGCGTACCGCTTTCGCCTGAGCCGAAAAGATGAAAAACTAGGCGCATGAGTGCTTCCGCCGTCGCCGCGCCCGCCGCCCGCAAACTGTTTTCCGACCGCATCGCCCGCATTGAGGTTTCCGCAACCATGGCGGTGACGGCGGAAGCCGCCCGCTTGAAAGCCGAAGGAGTCAACCTGGTGGATTTCGGCGCCGGGGAGCCGCACTTTTCCACGCCGCGCCATATCAAGGATGCCGCTATCGCGGCCATCGAGGGCAACTTCACGCGGTACACGGCCGTGCCGGGTATCCCGGATGTGCGGAAGGCGATCGTAGAGCGCCACGCGGCGGACTTCGGCACCGGGTACACGCCGGAGGAGGCGGTGTTCACGACCGGCGGCAAGCTCGCGATCTTTAATGCGATTCAGGTACTGGTGGACCACGGCGATGAGGTGATTGTGCCGGTGCCGTTCTGGGTTTCGTACAAGGACATTATCCAGTACGCGGGAGCGGTGCCCGTGTTTGTGGAAACGAGCGAGGCGGAGAACTTTCGCGTGACCGCGGAGGCGATTGAAGCGGCGGTGACGCCGCGCACAAAGGCTATTTTTCTCAATACGCCGTCGAATCCGGCGGGGTCGGTCATTGCGAAGGAAGATCTGTTTCAGATCGTGCGGATGGCGCATGAGCGCGGCATTTATCTGCTGATCGACGAGTGCTACGTGTACCTCCAGTACGAGGGCGAGATTGTTTCCGGGGCGTCCGTGTTGGAGGCGAAGGAGCATATCGTGGTGCTGGGGTCGCTTTCCAAAACGTATGCGATGACAGGCTGGCGCGCCGGGTTTGCGCTGGGGCCGAAGCCGATTATCGCGGCCATGAGCAAGCTGCAGTCGCAGTCGACCTCAAACGCGGCTTCGTTTGTACAGAAGGCTTCAGCCGCGGCGCTCGCGGGCTCGCAGGAGTGCGTGGCCGAGATGCGCACGGACTACATCGCGCTGCGCGACCGCATCCTGGCCGGGCTCGGCACGATCCCCGGCATCACCTGCACCAGGCCGCTGGGCGCGTTCTATGTGTATCCCAATGTGTCGGCTTACCTCGGCAGGCCAAACGGGCCGAAGACGGCCATGGAGCTTTCGAAGCGTCTCCTGAGCGAGGCGCGCGTGGTGGCCGTGCCGGGCGAGGCGTTCGGGACGGCTGAGCACATCCGGCTGTCATATGCGGTTTCGCACGAGGCGGTGGATGAGGGCGTCCGGCGGATGAAGGAGTGGTTTGCCGGTTTTTAGGGAAGTATTAGGGAGAACGATGGAACTTGAAGTCAGCGGCATCCTGTTCGACATGGACGGGATACTTGTTTCCTCGCTCGGTTCGGTGGAGCGCTCGTGGGCGAAGTGGGGTCGGATGCGCGGCGTCGATGGGGCCAAGGCGATCCAGACCGCGCACGGGCAGCGGGCGATTGAGACGATTCGCGTACTGCGGCCTGATCTCGATGACGAAGAGGAACTGCGCGTGATCGAGCAGATCGAAATGGACGATACCGAGGGCCTGGAGGTGCTGCCGGGCGTGGCGGAGCTGCTCGGGAGCCTGCCCGAGGGCAGCTGGACCGTGTGTACCTCGGCGACCGAGCGGCTGGCGCGCTCGCGCATGGAGCATGCCGGGCTGGTGCCGCCGAGCGTATTTATTTCGGCGGACACGGTGAAGCACGGCAAGCCGCATCCGGAGCCGTACCTGCGCGGGGCGATGCTGCTCGGCTTCGCGCCCGGGCGATGCGTGGTGTTTGAGGATGCGCCCGCGGGGTGCGAGGCCGGGAAGGCCGCGGGATGCATGGTGGCGGCGACGCTGTTTTCGCACACGGCGGCGCAGCTGGCGGCTGCCGATTACCTCGTCCAGTCGCTCCAGGCGGTGCGCGTTACGGGTGCCGCCGGAGAGCTTACTGTTCATTTCGAGCCGGTGAGCGTGCCAGGACAGCGCTGAAACAGAAAAGG
>CAXTSG010000003.1:12170-20037 GCA_964246825.1 uncultured Acidobacteriaceae bacterium
CCCCCCCCCCCCCGCGCCCACACCCCCCCCCCCCGCCCCCCGGCGCGGGGGCCTTTTCTGTGCCGAGGAGACGGCTGGTTTTAGTTCACCGCCCACTGCTGCGCCCCGGTGCCGTTGCAGGTCCATACCTGCACGGGGGTGCCGTTGGCCGTGCCGGAAGAGCGAACATCGAGGCACAGGGCGGTGTTGCTGGCCGGGTGCCAAGCGTAGCCGCTACCCGAGGGTAAAGCGTTCCAGGCCTGCGCGGCGGAGCCGTTGCAGGGGTCGAGCACGGCGATGGAGCCGCTGCCGGTGCCGGAAGCGGTCAGGCAGAAGGGCCCTTCGGTGGCCAGGTTGTAATAGCCGGCCGGGTTCACGCCCGAGTTTGAGATGGCCCAGTTCTGCGCGCCCGTGCCGTTGGCGGCGTAGATGTCGATGGGGTTGCCGGCGGCGGTGCTTGCCGCCGTGTCATCGAGGCGCAGGGAAGGGGCGTTCGCGGAAGTGAGCGTGTGGGTGCCGTTCAGGTTTGTGGGGGTTGGGGTCGGCGTGGGTGCCGGCGTCGAGGTTGCGCTTGCCTGGTAGACGCGGACGTAGTCGACGAGCATGGTGGCCGAGCCGGGCGTGCTGCCGTCGGTCGGACCGGGGAAGCCGCCGCTGCCGATGGCGAGATTGAGCAGGATGAAGAAGGGGTTATTGAATACCCATTGATCGCCGGCCGGGATGGTGGAGGGCGTGATTGTCAGGAAGATGTTGGTCGGGCTGTCGCGGTAGTACTGCAGCAGGTTGGGCGACCAGGTGATGCCGTAGGTGTGGTACGCGCCGTCGTCGATGCGGCCGCCGTTGGGGAAGGTGTACTTGGCACCGATGCCCGCGCCGCCGGAGTAGCCCGGGCCGTGCGTGGTGGAGGAAGTCGTGGTGGGCGTGTAGGACTGGACCCATTCCATGATGTCGTCCTCACCGCACTGCGGCCAGCCGACCGAGTTGATGTCAGCACCGAGCATCCAGAAGGCAGGCCAGAAGCCGTCGCCGACCGGCAGCTTCATGCGGGCTTCCACGCGGCCGTAGGTGAACTGGTACTTGCCTTGCGTTTTGAGCCGGGCCGAGGTCCAGGTTCCGCTGGAGTCGCGCACGGCGTGGATGACGAGGTTGCCGCTGCCGTCCTGGTAGGCATTGACCGTGCCTGCGTTGCAGGGCGCGGCGTTGGAGCCGGGGGTGCAGTAGGTTTCGATCTCGGGATTGCCGAATTGGGTGCCGTAGCCTGTGTCGTAGGCCCACTTGGTGGCGTCGGGATAGGTGCCGGCGGCGGCATTAAACTCATCGGACCAGACCAGGTTGTAGGTTTGCGCGTGCAGCGCGGGCACCGCGCCGGCGACGCAGAGCAGGCTTGCCGCGGTAAGAAAAAGCGAGCGGCAGCCGCGCACGAGGCTGGGAGCAGGGACTTTGCCCGGCTTACATTCCGGTTCCGTTGTTTTTGTTATTACTGCTGTCTTCTTGGTAATTGCAGGGGATGTTACGAGCCGCATAGACCATCCTTGTATGGCTTAAATGAGCAACAGCGGCAATTTAGCACACGGACCTTACGGCTGTATCAGTAAGAAGAGCGGTTCTTTACCAAAGCAAAATCTTCAAGAATTCTTTGGAAAATACATCGCCAAACCCATGCTTTTTTGCAGTGCGGCCTAGCTTTTCTCAGCGGGGGCTCACTGGCTCCCCAAGCTGCACTGTCAGGCTTTCGCGGAAGTAGGCAAGCGAGAGCGCAAGACCTTCTTCCAGGCCGATGCGCGGCTCCCAGCCGAGCAGCCGCCTTGCTTTGGCGATGTCGGGTTTGCGCTGCAAGGGGTCGTCCTGCGGCAGGGGCGCAAAGACGATCGGCGAAGCGGAGCCGGTGATTTTCTGAACGGTTTGGGCGCAGTGAAGGATCGTCCATTCCGACGGGTTGCCGATGTTGACCGGGGTGTGTTCGCCGGAGTGCGCCAGGCGCACGATGCCGTCGATTTCATCGGAAACATAGCAGAAGGACCGGGTTTGCGAGCCGTCGCCATAAACGGTAAGCGGCTCGCCGCGCAAAGCCTGCGTCACGAAGTTCGAGATCACGCGCCCGTCATCGCGGCCCAGGCGCGGCCCCGGCCCTGGCCCCGGCCCCGGCCCGGGCGCGGCCCGTAGGTGTTGAATATGCGGACCAGGCGGGTGTTGAGCCGGTGGTAGCGATGGTAGGCGGTAACGAGCGCCTCGGAAAATCGTTTGGCTTCGTCGTAGACCGAGCGCGGCCCGACCGGATTGACGTGGCCCCAGTATTCTTCGGTTTGGGGATGCACCTGCGGGTCGCCGTAGCACTCGGAGGTGGAGGCATGGAGGAAGCCCGCCCGGTAGCGCAGCGCGAGCTCCAGCGCGTTGCGCGTACCGGAAGAGCCGACTTCCAGCGTTTCCAAGCCGAGCCGGTGGTAGTCGACCGGGCTGGCGGGCGAAGCGAAGTTGAAGATGTAATCGACGGGGCCGAAGTCAAACGGCTTGCAGATGTCGTGTTCCCGCAAATCGAAACGGGGCTCATGCGCGAGGTGCGCGAGATTGCGGGCGCTGCCGGTTGCAAAATTGTCCACGCCGAGAACAGAGTGGCCGTCGGCGAGCAGCCGATCCGCGAGGTGAGAACCGAGAAATCCGGCTGCGCCGGTAATAAGAATGTGCATGGGTTTTTGCGTCCGGGGAAAGAAATCAGGAAAAGCAGTATCTACAAAGATGAAATTATCATGCGTGCTTAGTCATCACCCTTCAGTAATTTACGCCGGCGCGGCTTTTTGCCTTCTACTACAACTTCGGGAAGGGTAACTGCCGCCGCCTCGTCGGGAGAAAAATCCTTCGCGGGCGAGGAAGCCAGGAGTTCAAGATTGAAGCGCGGGATCGCGCCGGAGCCCGCTTTGCCTTCGGCCACGGCCATTAAAAAATCCTGCACGGCAAAGGGCGGCAGCGCCTTGCCTTCGGCGGTGTCGGTGATGCGGATGTAGCGGCCGTCCGGCAGCAGCAGCCGAGCTTTTTCGGTGTCGGCGAGGTAGCCGTCGAGGATTTCCGCGCGGATGCGCGCCTTGAGCAGAGGGTCCTTGACGGGGAAGGCTACCTCGCAGCGCTCGAACAGGTTGCGCGGCATCCAGTCGACGGAGCCGCAGTAGATTTCTTCCGCGCCGTCGTTTGCGAAGTAAAAGATGCGGGAGTGCTCCAGGAAGCGGCCGACAACTGACCGGACGCGGATGCGTTCGCTTACGCCCGGAATACCGGGGCGGAGGGAGCAGATGCCGCGGATGATGAGGTCGATCTCGACGCCGGCTCCGGAGGCGGCGTAAAGCGCTTCAATGATGCTTTGCTCCAGCAGCGAGTTCATTTTGGCGACGATGCGCGCGGGGCGCCCGGCGCGGGCGTGCTCGGTTTCGCGCTGGATGAGGCGGATGGTGTCTTGCGCGAGCGTGAGCGGGGCGACCAGAAGGGGCTGGTAGTCGTCGGACTCGGAGTGCGCGGTGAGGTAGTTGAACACGGCATGGACGCTCGCGGTAATGGCGGGGTCGGAGGTGAGGAAGCTGATATCGGTGTAGAAGCGCGAGGTGACGGGGTTGTAGTTGCCGGTGCCCAGGTGAGCGTAGCGGCGCATCACGCCGTCGTCATCGCGGCGCACCACAAGGGCGAGCTTGCAATGGGTTTTGAGGCCGACAATGCCGTGAAAGACCTGGACGCCGGCATCTTCCAGGTTGCGCGCCCAGCGGATGTTGGAGGCTTCGTCAAAGCGCGCGGTAAGCTCCACGACGACCGTGACTTCCTTGGTTTGCGCTGCTTCGGTCAGCGCGCGGAAGATGGGCGAGTTGTCGCTGGTGCGGTAGAGCGTCTGCTTCATGGAAATGACATGCGGGTCGGCGGCCGCGGCCTCGATAAAGCCGACGACCGCGTCGTAGGAGTCGTAGGGGTGGTGCAGAAGGATGTCGTGGCTGCGCAGTTCGTCAAACAGGTCGACCGACTTGCGATGGAGCCGCAGCTCGCGCCCCACAAAGGGCTGGTACTTGAGATCGGGCCGGTTGACTTCGTCATAAAGCGTCATCAAGCGCGAAAGATTGACCGGGCCGGCGGTGCGGAACAGCTGCGAGGGTTCGAGCTCGAAGTTGGAAACGAGGCGCTCGATGATTTCAGGGTGGGCGTCGCGCTCAATCTCCAGCCGAACGGCGTCGCCCTTGCGGCGATTGTGGAGCTCGGAGCGCACGGCTTCCAGCAGCGAGCGCGATTCTTCCTCCTCAAAGTAGAGGTTGGAGTTACGCGTGACGCGAAAGGCGGCGGTTGAAACAATCTCGTAGCCGCGGTACATGCCGGCGGCCTGGTGCTCGATCAGGTCGTGGAGAAAAAGAAAATCCTGCGTTTTGCCGGGGCCGGGCAGGCGGATAAAGCGCGGCAGCGCGCGCGGAACGGTGACGACGCCGAGCACGGCCGCGTTGGCCCCCTTGCGCTTGCGGCGCAGCAGCAGCGCGACGCAAAGCGCCTTGTTGAGCACACGCGGAAACGGGTGGCGCGGGTCGATGGTGATGGGCGTGAGTAGGGGGTCCACGTCGCGCATGTAAAGCTCGCCGGCGGAGGCTTTTGCTTCATCGGTAAGGTCGGCCCAGGAAAGGACGCGAATGCCTTCGGCGCAGAGCGCCGGGTGGAGGTCCCCGTTCCAGCATGCGTACTGCTCGGCGACCAGATCCTGCATGTCCGCGTTGATCTGGTCAAGCAGGGCCTGCGCGGTCATGCCGTCGGGCCCGGGCTCGCCCAGGCCTTCCTCGATGCGCTGGAGCATGCCGGCGATGCGAACCTCGATAAACTCGTCGAGATTGGACGCCGTGATCGCGAGAAACTTTACCCGCTCCAGAAGGGGGTTCGCGGGGCTTTGCGCTTCGCCGAGCACGCGCCGGTTGAAGTTGAGCCACGAGCTGTCGCGGGAGATAAACAAATTACGCTGAGCTTCATCCATACAAGGCTGCCTTCCCGGGCAGAGGCGCAACACCTCATGCTAGCGGATTCACAGGTTGACCCGGAACAGGGCTCGAACGAAGATGGAAGGAGACGCGTCCGGATAAGGCGCGGCGCGGGGGACAGAATGGCAGCGACTTCAACAAGCGGCGGGCAGGGCGGCTGCGGGGATCCGGGAGCAGTGCAGGGCATGGCGGCGGAGCTTTTTCAACTGGCGTCCCTGCTGGTAGGCGAAGGAGAGCCGGCCTTGCGGCTGATCGAGAGCTCGCTGGCAAGCATAGCGATTGACCCGTGCCTGGACCCGGAAGCGGCAAGGGAGCAGGCCCGGGCGCGCGTGGTGCGCGGGGCGTTGCAATCGCTTTCGGCGGCGCAGCCCGCGGCTTTTTCAGTGGGGCTGATGACGGCGGCGCACGACCCGTGCATCCAGGATGACGATCTCCAGGCGGCCGGCATCCCGCCGGCCGAGCTGCGCGGCTGGCTGGAGCAGGGCAGCCGCCCGGAGATGAAGCAGGGTCTGCGGTCCTCGCTGGAAAAGCTGCCGCCGGCGCAGCGGACTATTTTTGTACAGCGCGCAGTGCTGGGGCAGGGAAACGAGGCCGCGGCCACGCTGCTGCGCGAGGCAGGCGGCGCCGAAGCCGCGGGCTGGACGCCGCAAACCGTGGGTGAGGCGTTTCGGCAGGCGCTTTGCTCGCTTGCCAATTCGCTGGCGCACGCCCCCGTTGCGGATGGGGTGCCGGCTTAGCCAGCGTGCCCCGGGAGGTCCAACAAAGTTCCATCTTTGCATTTGGAGGCGCATCCAATACGCGCGGACCGGTGAACAGTCCGCAAGACCGCGATGGGGAGCGTGTGCTTGCAAGGTAGGAAAGGCCGGGCGTCGGCCGCTCTATATATGTCGGCGGTCGTTTCCGCGCTATTGTTTTCGGGTGTGGCGCGCGCGCAGCTGGGTACGGCAAGCGCGGGCACCATCCAAAACCTGCCCTCGCCGGTGCAGCTGAACCAGCAGCAGGTGACGGCGGACAGCTACCAGGCAAGCGTTGCGGACGAGGCGCTTGTGCCCGGTACGCTGCCGTTGTCGCTGGACGACGCGGTACAGCGCGGCTTGCGGCACAATCTCGGCTTGATTCTGACGGCAACCAATCGGGTCGCGGCACGGTCGACGGAGCTGGGGCAGCTACAAAACCTACTGCCGACGATCAATGCCGATATCAAGGAAGCCGTGCAGGAAACGGACCTCCAGGCGCAGGGCCTGAGGATCAGCGGGTTTCCGACGATTATCGGGCCGTACGGCTTTCAGGATTTTCGGGCCACGCTTGACTGGAGCCTCGTCAACGTGGCGAATCTGCAAAATTACCTGGCCAGCAAGCACAACTTTGTTTCGTCGCAGCTTACAGTGGAGGACGCGCGCAACGAAGTGGTGTTGAGCGTGGGCAATGCGTACCTGCTGGTGATCGCGGACCAGTCCCGGGTGGCCTCGACGCAGGCACAGGTTGCTACCTCCAAGGTTTCCTTCGACCAGGCGCACCAGCAGCATCTCGCGGGCACGTCTCCGCTGCTGGACGAGCTGCGGGCGCAGGTGGACTACCAGACGCAGCAGCAGAACCAAGTGCAGGCACAGGCCGCGCTGGACAAGGACAAGCTGGCCCTGGCGCGGGTGATCGGGCTGAACGCGGCGCAGCAGTTCTCGGTGACCGACAGCGCCCCTTACGCGCAGCTGGACGGCCTGGACCCCGATGCCGCCGTCGCGCAGGCCCTGAGCAGCCGCAAGGATTTGCAGAGCTTCAATGAGCAGATGAAAGGCGCCGACCTGGCCAAGGGCGCGGCCAAGGCGGAGCGCTACCCGACGGTTTCCTTCAGCGGCGACTACGGCGACATCGGCGTGAACATCCGCAAGTCGCACGCAACCGGCGACGCGACCGGCACGCTCGACATCCCGGTGCTGGAAGAAGCCAAGATTCGCGGCGATGAAGCACAGGCGGAGTCGCAGCTGGAGCAGAAGCGCGCGCAGTTGAGCAATTTGCGCGGGCAGATCGCGCAGGACGTGCGCAGCAGCATCCTGGATATTCAGGCGGCGCAGAAGCAGGTATCTGTTGCTCAAAGCAATGTCCAGCTGGCGTCGGAAGCACTGAGCGAAGCACAGCAGCGCTATGCGGCCGGGGTGTCCGACAATCTTTCGGTATCGCAGGCGCAGCAGCAGGTCGCGCAGGCTGATGACCAGTACATCGCAAGCCTGTACCAGCACAATGTGGCCAAGCTGTCGCTGGCGCGTGCGCTGGGCGCGGCAGCGACGCAGTGGAAGCAATACGTGGGAGGCAAGTAAGTGGCAGAGCAGACACCGGTAACGGAAGCAGACCAGAAACAGAGCGGTGAAAAGGGCGCCGGCGAAGCGCCGCGCGCTAAGTCGCGGCGCCGCTTCTTTATCATTCTCGCGGTCGCAGTGATTCTGGTGGGCGTGCTGCTGTTTTATTGGCACTCCACCTTTTACGAGGATACGGACGACGCCCAGGTAGACGGCCACAAGATTCAGATTTCGTCGCGGATCAGCGGCAATGTGGTCAGCGTGCCAGTGGAAGAGAACCAGCGCGTCAAGGCGGGCGATGTGATCATGGAGCTCGACCCGAAGGATTACCAGACGCAGGTGCAGCAGGACGAGGCGAATCTGGCGGCGGCTGAATCGAACCTCCAGTCGCAGACCGTCAACATCCCGGTGACGGCCACAAGCGTGAACACCAACCTGGCCGCTATCGCCGCGACGCTGTCGCAGTCGAACGACTCCGTGGTGCAGGCGCAGCAGCAGCTTGCGGCCAACCGCTCCGCAATCGCCCAGGCCGACGCCACCTACATCAAGGCCAAGCTGGATGTGGAGCGGTATACGCCGCTGGTGCAGCGCGACGTGATCTCAAAGCAGCAGTTT
>CAXTSG010000003.1:20047-36196 GCA_964246825.1 uncultured Acidobacteriaceae bacterium
GACCAGGCGGTCGCGACGGCGCGGGCCGATGAAGCGGCGCTGGACCAGGCAAAGCAGAATGCCACGGCCGCCGAGTCGGCGGTGCGCATGGCGCAGGACCGGGTGGTGCAGACCAAAGCTCAGCTGCAAAACGCAAAAACCGCGCCGGAGCAGATCCGCATCCAGCGGGCGCGCACCGAGCAGGCCGCGGCGCAGGTAGAGCAGAACCGGGCGGCACTGGCGCAGGCACAGCTCAACCTGAGCTACTGCCGCATTGTCGCGCCGGTGGACGGGATCATCACCCGCAAAAGCGTGGAGGTCGGCCAGAATGTCTCCATCGGACAAAACCTGACGACGCTGGTGTCCTTGAACGACATCTGGATTACGGCGAACTTCAAGGAAACACAGCTGAACCATATGCGCCCCGGGCAGCCGGTTGTTTTTTCCGTGGACGCCTACGGCGGGCAGAAGTACGACGGGGTGATTACCCAGATCGGCGGCGCGACCGGCTCGGTTCTGAGCCTGTTTCCCCCGGAAAACGCGACGGGCAACTATGTGAAAGTCGTGCAAAGGGTGCCGGTCCGCATCGACCTGCGGGATAAAAGCGAAGATGCGAACCACCTGCTGCGTCCGGGGCTGTCGGTAGAGCCGAAGGTGCAGATCAAGAACTAGAAAAGGCCGGAGCTGCCCGGTCGACTGATGGATCGGGATTCGGTTTTCGCGTCGAACCGCGGCGGGCTGCATCTGTATAGCAGCCCGGCTTTGCCCGCACCGCGGGGGGAGCAGCCGAAAGGGAGCGCGCGCGGCATGCCTACCAACATCTTTCTTGCCCACGCTTACCTTGTTTTGTTTGCCTGGGTCTTTGTCGAACAGGTCGGCTTCCCGGTGCCCTCAGCCCCGCTGCTGATGGCGGCGGGCACGCTGACGGCAACGCACAAACTCCACTTGCTGCCGGTACTGGGCTCCGTCCTGGCGGGTTCGCTCATCAGCGACATTCTTTGGTATTTTCTGGGCCGGCGCTATGGGCACCGCGTGGTGCGGCTGCTGTGCCGCCTTACCCCGGAGCGCAACACCTGCGTGCAGCGGACCGAAGGCTACTTTGAAAAGCACGGCGCAAGCACCCTGCTGGTCAGCAAGTTTTTGCCTGCGTTGAACACCATGGCCGGGGCCATTGCCGGGCAGACCGGGATGGATTTTCGCCGTTTTCTGCTGTTTGACACGCTCGGCGTGCTGCTGTGGGCGCTGGCATTTACTGTCGGCGGCCGCTTTTTCGGCGACTTGCTGAAGCTGCACCCGCATGCTTTGGCCTGGTTCGCGCACTTTGCGGTCGCGGTGTTTGCGCTGCTGCTGCTCGGCTTTGTGGTGACGCGCATTCTTCGCCGCCGGCGCTCGCTGGCTGAGATCCGTACAGACCGGCTCAGCCCGGAGGAGCTCCATGCGATGCTTGAGGCCGGCGAGCCGCTGTACATTGTGGACCTGCGCCACCCGCTCGACTACCTGCCCGACCCGCGGACCCTGCCGGGCGCGGTGGTGATGACGCCGGATCGGCTTGTGGAAGGGAACAGCAGCATTCCGCGCGACCGGGATGTGGTGCTGTTCTGCACCTGCCCGAACGAGGAAACGGCGGTGCGCATGGCGTTGACGATCCGCAAAATGGGCGTGTCGCGGGTGCGGCCGCTGCTGGGCGGCTTTGACGGATGGCGCAAGCTGGGCTACCCGCTGGTTCCCATTGCGCAGTCGGAAATCCCGCTCCTCCGGGAGCCGGTAGCAAGCTGACGAACACGGCCGTTTCGACCTCCAAAATCCACAGGATTTTGCCTCTCCACGGCCCTGTCGGCAAACAGCTGTCGTGTGATAAACATTATCGAGAGGGTGCAAGATGGCAAACGAAAACAATGGAACACGGCATCTGGACGATGCGGCAAGCAAGTACAGCCAGACCATGACGATGAACAACGGCCGCCCGATCGGCGACAACCAGAACTCCCTGTCGGCGGGGCGGCGCGGTCCGCTGCTGATGGAGGACTATCTTCTATTTGAGAAGATGGCGCAGTTCAACCGGGAGCGCGTGCCGGAGCGCGTGGTGCATGCCAAGGGTTCGGGCGCGTTCGGTAAGTTCACGGTGACGCACGATATTTCGCGGTACACGACGGCGAAGCTGTTCGGGAAGGTGGGCAATACCTGCGAGACGTTTGCGCGCTTCTCGACGGTGGGCGGGGAAAAGGGCTCCGCGGACACGGCGCGCGATCCGCGCGGCTTCGCGGTAAAGTTCTACACGGAAGAAGGCAACTGGGACATGACCGGCAACAACACGCCGGTGTTTTTCATCCGCGATCCGCTCAAGTTCTCGGACTTTATCCACACGCAGAAGCGCGAGCCGCAGACCAATCTGAAGTCCTCGACGATGATGTGGGATTTCTGGTCGCTGTCGCCGGAGGCGCTGCACCAGGTCACGATTTTATTCTCGGATCGCGGCATTCCGGACGGCTACCGGCACATGAACGGCTATGCCAGCCACACGTTTTCGCTGATCAACGCGCAGAATGAGCTGGTGTATGTAAAGTGGCACTTCAAGACGCAGCAGGGCATCAGGAATCTGACGCCGCAGCGCGCGGAAGAGCTGGCCGGCTCGGACCCCGACTACTCGCAGCGGGATTTGTTCCATGCGATCGAGAAGGGCGAGTTCCCGAAGTGGACCGCGTACATCCAGGCGATGCCAGAAGCGCAGGCGATGAACTACGGCAAGTTCGATCCGTTCGACCTGACCAAGGTTTGGCCGCACGGCGAGTTTCCGCTGATCGAGGTCGGCGAGCTTGAGCTGAACCGCAATCCGCTGAACTACCACGCGGAAGTGGAGCAGTCGGCATTTAACCCGGTGAACGTGGTGCCGGGCATGAGCTACTCGCCCGACAAGATGCTGCAGGCGCGGCTGGTCAGCTATCCGGACGCGCACCGCTACCGCATCGGCACCAACTATGAGCTGCTGCCAGTGAACGCGGCGAAGTGCCCGATGTTCAACTACAACCGCGACGGGGCTATGCGCTTTGACGGAAACTTCGGTGCCGCGCCGAACTATGAGCCGAACAGCTTCGGCTACCCGAGGGACGACGCCCGGTACAGCGACCGCGCGATCAAGCTTTCGGGCGAGCCGGCGGCGCGCTACAACCACCGCGAAGGCAACGACGACTTTACGCAGGCAGGCAACTTGTTCCGCAAGATGAGCGAGGACCAGAAAGACCTGTTGTGCGAGAACATCGCCAAGAGCCTGGGCCAAACGCCCATGCGCATCCAGAAGCTGCAGCTTGGGCACTTTGAGAAGGCAGACCCGGATTACGCGAAGCGCATCATGGGCTTTCTGCTGGAGAACGAGCATCCCGAGTTCGCGCATGAGCCTAACCAGGCTGAGCACGAGATGCACCTGGTGGAGAAGTAGAGCTTTCGGAGCGAAAAACACAAAGGCCGCCTGAAAGGGCGGCCTTTGTGTTTTTGCGGGAAACCGCCTGCGCGGCTTGCGGCCGCTTCGCGGCGGGTATTTCTGATCGTGCGCGGGGTGAAAGTGTTGCGGTCCGCGGGCAGCGGCTGCTTACCCGCTCGCCTAAGATGGGAGTATTGCGTCTGAGGAGAACAACGGTGCCGTATCAGGATTTGCGGGAGTGGATCAAGGCGATGGATCGCGCGGGAGAGCTCGTGCGGGTACGCGAGGAGGTCGATCCGATCCTGGAGATTACCGAGATCACCGATCGCGCTTCCAAGGCGGGCAAGCGCGGAGCGAAGCCGGGCGGCCCGGCGCTGCTGTTTGAGAGGGTGAAGGGCTATCCGGGGGCGCGCGTGCTGATGAACCAGTTCGGCTCGGATCGGCGCATGAAGCTGGCGCTCGATGTGGATTCGCTGGACGAGGTCGCGGGGCGGATTCGCGCGCTGCTGGAAACGAAAACGCCGGAAGGCCTGATGGGCAAGCTGAAGCTGCTGCCCATGCTGGCCGAGGTCGGCAAGTTTTTCCCGAAAACCATTCCGGCGAAGCAGGCGGCGTGCAAGGAAGTGATCAAGATCGGCAGCCGGGGCGACCGGATTGATGTGCTGAAGTTCCCGGTGCTGCAATGCTGGCCGATGGACGGCGGCCGCTACATTACGCTGCCGCTGGTGATTACGCGCGACCCGAAAAGCGGCAAGCGGAACATGGGCATGTACCGCGTGCAGGTGTATGACGGGCAGACCACCGGCATGCACTGGCAGCGGCAGAAGAACGCGGCCGAGCAGCTGCGGGATCGCCTGCGTTCGCAGGCCGGCAGCGCGGCGGAGCAGGTGGCGCGGATGGCGGCCACGGCAGGGGGTACGGTGCGGCCCGTCGGTGGGGTTTCGGCCTACACGAAGCAGCAGTCGGACAGGCTGGAGGTCGCGGTGGCGATCGGCACGGACCCGGCGACGACGTTTTCGGCGATTGTGCCGGCGCCGCCCGAGGTGGAGGAGTACATCATCGCCGGATTTCTACGGCAAAAGCCGTTGGAGCTGGTGAAGTGCGAGACGGTCGACCTGGAAGTGCCGGCGCATGCCGAGATCATCCTGGAGGGCTTTGTAAAGCTGGATGAGCTGCGGACGGAAGGCCCGTTCGGTGACCACACCGGCTTCTACACGATGGAAGATGAGTACCCGGTTTTCCACATCACCGCGATCACGCACCGCAAGAACCCGATTTATGCGGCAACAATCGTCGGGAAGCCGCCGATGGAGGATGCCTGGATGGGCAAGGCAGTGGAGCGCATCTTTTTGCCGCTGATGAAGCTGACGCTGCCCGAGATTGTGGATATCAACCTGCCGGCTGAAGGAGTGTTTCACAACTTGATGGTCGTGTCGATTCGGAAGAGCTATGCCGGCCACGCGCGCAAGGTGATGAACGGGATCTGGGCGCTGGGGCAGGCGATGTTTACCAAGTGCATCGTGGTGGTGGATGAAGACTGCGACGTGCAGGACCTGGGCGAGGTGGTGCTGCGGACCGCGAACAACATCGACCCGGAGCGCGATATCCAGTTCACGCTGGGGCCGGTCGACTCGCTCGACCATGCTTCGCGGCTGCCGAATCTCGGCTCTAAAATGGGCATCGATGCGACGCAGAAGTGGACCGCGGAAGGCTTCAACCGCGTGTGGCCGCCGATGATTGCCATGGATGAAGCGACGAAGGCGCGGGTGGATGGGATCTGGAAGCGGCTGGGGATTGCATGATCTGCATTTTGACTGAGTGCTATACAGAAATCCTCGACTTACAATCGCTGAGGAGGGACCTATGATCCAGATTGAGCTGCAACCGGAGACGGAGGCAAGCTACACCGCCGCGGCACAGGGGCGCGGGTTGACCGTAGAGCAGTATATCGCCGAGAAGCTGGAAGCCGAGGTCGTGCGGGCACCGGAGCAGGAAAAGGATATAGCGGCCGAACTTGAGAAGCTGGAGATTTTTTTCAAGGAGTTTGCGAAGTATTCTCATGAGATCCCTGTTCTCTCCGATGAGGCGATTACGCGAGAAAGCATTTACGGGGATCATCTGTAGTGGCTTTGCGCTATGGCCTTGACACAAATATTCTGATACGACTAGCGCACTCCGTCGAACCGCAGCATACTCTTGTGGCAGGTGCTATCCGTGAGCTGAGACAGCAAGGTCTTCAGCTTTGCTACACCGCGCAGAACATCGGCGAGTTCTGGAATGTCGGAACACGTCCCAAGGAGCGAAACGGTTTTGGCCTTTCAGCTGCGAAGATGTCAGAAGAGGTGTCCGTAATCGAGCAGAACTTCACACTGCTTGCTGAGAATGCGCATGTGTACGAGACGTGGCTGAGACTGCTTCGAACGCATGACGTACGAGGCGTGCAGGTTCACGATGCACACTTGGCAGCCGTGCTCGAAACGCATGGTGTGCGGCATTTGTTGACGCTCAACGGCAGGGACTTTGCTCGCTTTTCGCCATTGGTCCCGGTACATCCCACAGAGATCTGAACCGATGAAGTCGTCATGAAAAAGCAGTAGGGGGACCGCGCTGGGATCTTCGGCAGTCCTCAACTACCGGCTCAGTGCGTCGTCCGGGAAGCGGGGGATGCCAAAGTGGCCGCGCAGGTGGAGCAGGTCGAGTGTGCGGATGTCGCCGGAGACGGTGATGAGGTTGACGTTGGTGGGGCCGGCGAGCAGGATGGCGGCTCCGGCGAAGTCGGCGCCGTGGCTTTGGAGCCAGACGTCGGTGCGCCCGGGGCCGCTGGGAACGAGCATGCCGGGCGCGCCCTGGCCGTTCGGCTGCCCGGCGCCCTGGCTGTCGGGGAACTTGTTCGCGGTCACGACGTGCTTCCAGCCGAGCGAGCTGTATTGGGCGCGGATCTCCTCGATGGAAGCAGGGTCATAGCCGGATGAGAACCGGGCCAAGTGCACAGCGACTCCGTTGAGCCGCGCAATGGTCTGGCGGGTCTGGTCGTCCATGCCGCTGAGGCCGCCGGCGATGGCAAGCATGGAGCGGTCGAAGGTGAAGTCCGTGTGCCAGGAGGCTTGCTGATTGAGCGCGGTAAGCCCGAGCGGCACCAGCTTAAGCGCGTCGTACTGGGGCGGAGGCGGGGCCTGCGTAAAGCCGGGAGGCGGCGGAGTCTGCTGCCCGTCGGTCCCGATTTGCTGGGCAAAAGCACCAGCCGCGAGCGCGGCGGCCAGAAAAAGCGTCAAGGTAGTGCGGCTCGGATGCATGTGGAGGCCCCTGCTGATGAGGTTGTGCACCGCGCGCGCGGGCCGGGTGTCCTCGCTGACAACCAGTTGAAACGGGCCTTGCTTCGCTTCGAGCGGCTTGCCGTCCACCGCATCGGCCACCAGCACGGTGCCGGAGTGGAAGTCGGGCTCCGCCTCGGCAAGGGAAAGCACGGCCTTGTAGCCGTCCGAGCCGGTGGCGACGACGTACTCCGAAAGAGCTTTTCCCTTGACGCTGCCGCCGGTGGGCGCGCCTTCCTGCCCCAGCAGAGCAATCAGCGGCACGCCGGAGTAGGTTTCGCTCCGGTGGGTGTGGCCGTTGGTCACGGTGAGCGATTGATGCGGGAGTTTGGCGAAATCGGCAGGGCTGAACGACTGTTTTTCGGCGGAGACGACGGTGAGCGCGTTCAGCGGGGCCGGGCTGCTTCCATCAGGCGCGAGGGCCACATCAATTGTGGAGAAAAGGCCGAGTTCGACGGTTTTCGGACTGTAGCCCGGCGCGGAGATGCTGAGCTGCGCGGGCTCCTGGGTGAACTGAAACGCGGCTGTGCCGTCCGGGCCGGTGTGGAGGTTGAGCAGCCGCGGCGCAACCGCGACGGCGGCATTGGGGATGGGCGTTCCAGATACGTCGTGGACGCTGATTTTGACGTGCGGCGCTTCCCGGCCCTGGGCAGCGAGCCACGGCGCCGGCAGGAGCAGACCCGCTGTAAGCAAGAACTTCGACCGCATAGAATCACCTCCGCCAACCCATCGTATACTTAAGCCATGTCGATCGTTCGCAACATCAAGGGTGTCGCCAAGGGGATGAGCATCACGTTCGGCGAGATGTTTCAGCCGACCGAAGTGGAGAACTACCCGGACGGCCCCGGGCCGAACCGCGGCGCGCAGCTACAGGAACGCTATCGCGGGGCGCACGTTTTGCAGCGCGACGAAAACGGCCTGGAAAAGTGCGTGGCCTGCTTTCTATGCGCGGCGGCCTGCCCGGCCAACTGCATCTATATCGAAGCCGCGGAGAACACGGCCGAGAAGCGTATTTCCAGCGCCGAGCGCTATGCCAAGGTTTACAACATCGACTACAACCGGTGCATCTTTTGCGGATACTGCGTGGAAGCCTGCCCCACCGACGCGATTACGCACGGACACGGCTTTGAGCTGGCCAGCCTGAACGCCACGACGCTGGTGATGCGGAAGGAGGACATGCTGGTGCAGAACGTGGGGCTGCCCGGCGGGGTCGCGGCCGGCGCGGACTCCGTAAAATAAGCTTCGCGCATACGGCAACAAACGGCAGCTTTTTCAAGCTGCCGTTTTTCTTTGCGGGCGGCATCCTACGGCTCTGGAGGCACGGACGATGGCAGAGGTGCGGGTGTTTGCGCGGGCAAAGGCGAAGGCGGGCAAGGAAGAGGCGATGCGCGAGCTGCTGCTGGAACTGGTGAAGAAGAGCCGGACCGAGGACGGAGCGGACTTTTATGAGCTGTTCGAGACCAAAGACGGAGGCGAGTTCCTGTTCAGCGAGCAGTACGGCAGCCCGGAAGAGTTTGAAGCGCACAAAAGCTCGGACCACTTTCAGCAGGCGATGGAAACGGCCGAGGCTCTGCTGGACGAGAAGATGACGATTTGGGTTGTGGACCCGGTAGAGCCGGTTCTGTAAGTGCGCCCGCGGCACAGCAGCTAGAATGAAGCCTGGCGCGGCGGAACGGCGCACCCTCCCTTATGGCTGATTTTCTTCAACTTCTCCGTGAGCGCGTCCTGGTGTACGACGGCGCGATGGGCACCAGTATCCAGCTGCATGCGCCGACCCTGGACGACTATTGGGGCAAGGAAGGCTGCAACGAGCTGCTGGTGCTGTCGCGGCCCGACATTATCCGCGGCATCCATGCGAGCTTTTTTGAAGCCGGCTGCGATGTGGTCGAAACCAACAGCTTCGGCTCAACGCGCGTGGTGCTGGATGAGTACGAGCTGGGCGACCGGACGCACGAGCTGAACGTGGCGGCGGCGCGGCTGGCGAAGGATGCGGCGCGGCAGTTTTCCACGCCGGAAAAGCCGCGCTTTGTTGCCGGGTCCATCGGGCCGACGACCAAGCTGCCTTCGCTCGCGCACATCGGCTACGACGCCATGGCGGCCATGTACCGCGAGCAGGCCGGCGCGCTCCTTGAGGGCGGCGTCGATATTTTGCTGATTGAAACGAGCCAGGATTTACTCCAGGCCAAGATCGCGCTGGCGGCCTGCCGGGACGCCATGCGCGCCGCGGGCCGGCAGCTGCCGCTCCAGATGCAGGTGACGCTGGAGGCGACGGGCACCATGCTGCTGGGTTCGGAGATCGGCGCGGCGCTGGCGGTGGTGGAGTGCTTTGAGCCGGATGTGATCGGGCTGAACTGCGCGACGGGGCCGGCGGAGATGAACGACGCGGTCCGCTTTCTGTGCCAAAACTCGACGCAGCCTATCAGCGTGCTGCCGAACGCGGGCCTGCCGCAGAACGAAGGCGGCGTCGCCGTGTACAAGCTCACGCCGAAGGAGCTGGCCGCGTACCATCGGCGCTTTGTGACGGAGTACGGCGTGCAGGTGGTGGGCGGCTGCTGTGGAACAACTCCGGAACACCTGAAAGCGGTCGTCGAGGCGGTAAAAGACGCGCGGCCCGCACGCCGCGAGGTGAAGCCGCGGGGCGTGGCCGCGAGCGCGTTTTCAGCGACGCCGCTGGAGGTAGACGGCCAGCCCGTCATTGTCGCCGAGGAGATGAACACGACGACCCGCTCGGCGCACTTCCGCGACATGGTGCGGGCCGGCGATTACGACGGCATCCTGGCGATGGCAAAGCGGCTGGCCGGCGAGGGTTCGCAGGTGCTGGACCTGTGCTGCGCGATTGTGGGCGAGGACGAGCAAGCGTACATGAACGGCGTGCTGGAAAAGATCGCGACGCGCGTGACCGCGCCCATCATGATCGACTCAACCGAAGCCGATGTGATTGAGGAAGCGCTGAAGCGCGTACCGGGCAAGCCGCTCATCAACTCAATCAACCTGGAGGACGGGGAAAAGCGCACGAGCAAGGTGCTGCCGATGGCGAAGCGCTACGGCGCGGCCGTGGTCGCGCTGACGATTGATGAGGACGGCATGGCGCTGACGGCGGACAAGAAGGTTGCGGTGGCCCGGCGCATCTACGAGCTGGCGACGGAGCGCTACGGCATGCGCGGCGAGGACTTGATTTTCGATCCGCTGACGCTGCCGATCTCGACCGGGCAGGAGGACTATCGCACCGCGGGCATGGAAACGCTGGAGGCGGTGCGGCGCATCAAGGAGGAGCTGCCGAAGGCGAAGACCATCCTGGGCGTCAGCAATATCTCTTTCGGGCTGAACGCGTATGCGCGGCGCGTGCTGAACAGCGTGTTCCTGAAGGAGGCCGTTGATCGCGGGCTTGATACGGCCATCGTGAACTACGCGAAGATTTACCCGCTCTACAAGATTCCCGAGCGCGAGGTGGAGCTGGCGCGCAGGCTTATCTTCCGCGACACCTCGGAAGGCGATCCGCTGCAAGGGTATATGGCGCACTTCAGCGGGCTGGACCCGAGCGCGAAGGAGGATGTCGTCGCGGTGGAGTCGTTGGCGCTCGAAGACCAGCTGAAGCAGCTCATCATTCGCGGCGAGCGCTCGATGGGGCAGGGCGAGGCGAAGCAGTCGCTGGAGCAGGTGATCGACACGGCGCTTGTGCATTACTCGCCGCTGGAGCTGATCAACACGGTGCTGCTGGACGGGATGAAGACCGTGGGCGACCTGTTCGGCGCGCGCAAGATGCAGCTGCCTTCGGTGCTGGACTCGGCCGCCGTGATGAAGGCCGCGGTCGGGTACCTGGAGCCGAAGATGGAGCGCGTGGAAGGGACGCAGAAGGGCACGATCGTGCTGGCGACCGTGAAGGGCGACGTGCACGACATCGGCAAGAACCTGGTGGACATTATTCTTTCAAACAACGGCTACAAGGTCGTCAACCTCGGTATCAAGCAGCCGGCGGACGCCATCATCAAGGCCGTGCAGGAGCATAACGCGGACGCGATCGGTTTGAGCGGGCTGCTGGTGAAGTCGACGCTGGAGATGAAGTATGTCATCCAGGATCTGGAGCGGCTTGCGATGAATACGCCCGTGATCTGCGGCGGGGCCGCGCTGACGCGCAAGTACGTGGAGCAGGACCTGCGGCAGGAGTATTCTTCCGCCGTGTTTTACGCCGAGGACGCTTTTGCCGGGCTCCATGTGATGAGCGACCTGACGACCGAGGATGGGGCGCGCATGCGGCGCATGGAAGAAGGAAGCACGGTAAAGGTGTTTCCCGTAGCGGCGCATGTGGCAGCCGCGCAGGAGCTGCCTGCGCCGGCCGGTCCGGTGGTGCGTTCGGCTTCCGTGGTGCCGGAGGAGCACACGCCCGAGCCGGAGTTTTGGGGGACGCGCGTGTGCAGGGACTTCGACCTCGACCTTATCTTCAGCTACATCAACGAGACGGCGCTGTTTAAAAATCAGTGGCAGCTTAAGACGGCTTCGGCAAGCGATTACCTGCGGCTGGTTGAAGAAAAGTATCGGCCGATTTTGCGCGAGCTGAAGGCGGAGATCAAGGAGAAGGGCTGGTTTTGGCCGCAGCTTGTGTACGGCTTTTTTCCCGCGCAGGCGGACGGCAATGACGTGGTGGTGTATGAGCCGGAGGATGCGCGCAGCAGGGCGCCGCGCGAACGGCTGCGGATCAGCTTCCCTCGGCAGCGCGAAGGGCGCAGGCTCTCGATCGCGGACTTTTTCCACCCGAAAGATGGAGGCCGCATGGATGTGATCGGCTTTTCGGTCGTGACGATCGGCAGCCGCGCGAGCGAGGAAACGAAGAAGCTGTTTGACGCGGGCGACTTCACGCGCTACCTGTATGTGCACGGGCTCGGCGTGGAAACGGCGGAGGCGCTGGCGGAATACTCGCACAAGCTGATCCGCGAGCAGCTGGGTATCGGCGGCGACGATGCGCCGGAAGTGCGGGATCTGTTTCACCAGAAGTATCGCGGCTCGCGCTACTCGTTCGGCTACCCGGCGTGCCCGAATCTGGAGGACCAGACGAAGATTTTCGAGCTGCTGCGGCCGGAAGAGACGATCGGTGTGCGCCTGACGGAGGGCTTTCACCTGGAGCCGGAGCAGAGCACGGATGCGCTGGTGGTGCATCACCCGCAGGCAAAGTACTTTGTGGTGTAGCGTGGCATAAGATTTCGGTCCGGCCCGGGATACTGGGAGGAAGGCGTGCTCCTACAGCACGCCTTTTTCTCGTGCCGAAAGGACCACTGATGACGCCGCAGGAGTTTCTTGTAAAAGCAGCCGAGGCTGCGCAGGCCGCGCAGCATATTTTCCCGGAGTACGCCGCATGCGAGGCCGCTCTGGAGTCGGGCTGGGGACGCAGCCGGCTGGCACAGCAGGCCAACAACCTGTTTGGACAAAAACAGACGCACCCGCCCGCGGGCGAAGCGCTTTCCATGCCGACGCGCGAATATCTTGACGGCGCGTGGACCTCCGTGGAGGCGGAGTGGATGATCTTTCCGGACTGGGCGAGCTGCTTCAGGCAGCGCATGGCCGTGCTGCGCAGGCTTGCCGCGGACTACCCGCACTACCGGGCGGCGCTTGCGGCCGCGAGCGGGGAGGACTTCATCACGCAGGTATCGCGGAGCTGGTCGACCGACCCCGACCGCGCGGAAAAGGTGTTGAGTGTGTTTCGCGCGCACTGCGCACAGCAGCTTGTCGCTTAAGCCGGCTGCGGCTCGGCCTTGCGCATGGGGGTCTGCTTCAGCTCCTGCCGCAGCGCGGCTTCGCGGATGGGCTTCTCGTGCAGCAGGAGCTCGGCGGCCTGCAGGTGCGGGTTAGCGTGGAACCAGCGCTTGCAGGCGTCGTCGTGCAGCAGGTTGAGCAGCGCCATCAAGGACATGCCCTGATGGTGCGCCATCCACTCGCGCACCAGGCGGGGCCGCTCGCGGCCTTGCGTGTAGTCGATCGATTCGTATAGCCCGTAGGCGCCGCTCCAGCCGAGCTTCGACATCGCGCGCAGGTTGGCGAGAGCGGCTTCGCGGTCGATGCCGAGCGCGAGAAAGCTGCTGTAGGGCGAGACCACCGGGCCCGCGGTCGCGTCCCACTTGAGTGCGATCCCTGGGATGCCGAACGCTTTGTAGTGGTAGTGGCCGCCGTCGTCGACCTCGGCATAGCCAGACTCGGAAATGCCCCAAGGGATGCCGAGACGCTTGCCATAGGCGCGCTGCACGGCAACAACCGCCGCAAGCGTGCGCGCCATCAGGGTGTCCGGGTAGGAGCGCATCCAGAGCGACGGCATCAGGTACTCAAACATGGTGCCGGTCCAGGAAAGCAGCACCGCGCGCCCGAAGGCCAGGGTGTGCGTGCGCCCCATCTTGAACCAGCTGGTCTGCTCCAGGTCGCCCTTGGCGACGGAGATAAAAGCGGCGATGCGCGCTTCGGACGCCAGCATGTCGTAGCAGGCCGAGTGCAGCTCACGCGCCGGCACGTCGTAGCCGATCGACAGCATTTCACGGTCGTGCCGCACCAGGAAGTCAAAGTCCATGGCGGAAGCCAGCTGGAAGCTGTGCTCGGAGCAGCGGCTGAGGCTCGCCGCAAGCAGCCGGAGCCGCTCGGCCGCGGCCGGCAGCATGCCGAGGAGCTCGCCCGCGCCGGTTGGGGCGGCGGACTCGCGCCCCGCGACAAAGCGCTCCAGACGAGTTTGCAGTTCGCGGGCAAACTGCTCCGCTTCCTCAAGCGGCGGGTGGGCCGCGGCATCCGCCAGTCCAAGCTCACCCACGGCGCGCAGGGGGGCAAAGCGCGGCAGCAGCCACGGCTGGTAATTGATGGCGAGCAGCGCAACGGCGCGTAGGCGCACGGCAACTTCGGCCCGCCACCACTCAGTCTCCTGTTCACTTTCCGCATGCTTTGTTTCACGAAGGGCTGCGTGGTCCAGCACCCACTGGAGCGATGCCTGAAGGCTGCCGCCGGCGGGCGGCCCGTCCATGGCCGGACCCGCGGCGGAGATCTGTGTTTGGAGGCCGAGAAACAGGCGCGGCTCGATCAGGGGACGGGTGAGCAGCTCCGCCGCGCCCATGCGCAGGGTGTAAAGGGAAGCCGCGAAGTTGCCGCTGTCGACCGAGGAAACGGTGATGGGCAGCAGCGGCTCCAGGGTATGCGTGTTGTACCAGTTGTACAGGTGCCCGCGCTCTTTCGGCAGGGCTGTCAGGGTGGCGAGCGTGCTCGCGGTCAGCTCGGCGAACTCGGGCAGCGTGAGCCAGCCGAACTCGACCGCGGCCTGCCGCGCGTTGAGCAGCAGCCCCAGGTTGGTGGGCGAAACGCGCGCCGCTTCAAAGAGGCCGCTTTCCTCCACATTGTCCGGAATGAGGTAGTGGTGCCGCGGGCCGCCGAACTGGTAGAAGTAGCGCCAGATGCGCAGCGCGTGCCCGCGCAGGAAGTCGGCATCCGGCTCGGCGAGGGCGGCGGTGGCTTCGCGCGGGGGGCGGTTGAGCCATGCCGTGATCGCGGGAGCCGCGGCCCACAGCAGCAGCACCGGCACAGCGACCGGCAAGGACGCGGGCTGGAGCCAGAACACGAGCAGCCCCACCGCGAAGGCGAACAGTGGAGACGCCGTCAGGTAGCGGTCTACCGGGGTGACCCGCTTGCCGGCCTCCGCTTCGGCGGCGGTTTCCCATTCCAGGAGGCGCTGCCCGGTGATGAAACGCCGGATGAGCGCGCGCAGGATCGCATCGAGCGATAGGAAAGTGGAGTGGGGTAGAAATACTACGTTCAGAAGGGTGATGAACGCCGCCTGCGCGGTGCCGGTAAAAGCCTCGCCGACCGCCCCGGCCTGGTCGGAGACGAGGGCGCGGCTGAAGGAGAACACAAATTGTACGATCGTCGGCAAAAACATCAGCAGCAGCGTGATGAGCGTCCAGTACAGCGGGCCGCCGTCCAGCCCGAGCCAGCCGGCGATGAGCAGCAGCATGGTGAAGGGCTCGACCAGCGAGCGGCGGAGATTGTCGAAGATTTTCCAGCGCGAAATGGTGGAGATGGGATTGCGGACCGAGCGGCGCGACTCATCCGGCACGTTTGCGAAAAGCCACTGCGCGATTTGCCAGTCGCCGCGCACCCAGCGATGCTTTCGGCGGGTGTAGGCGCTGTAGTGCGAGGGGTAGTCGTCGATGACCTCAATGTCGGTGGCGAGCCCGGCGCGCGCGTAAGCGCCCTCGATCAAGTCGTGCGAGAGCAGGGCATTGCGCGGGAAGCGGCGGTCCAGTACGACGTGGAGTGTTTCTACCTCGTAAATGCCCTTGCCGGTAAAGATGCCTTCGCCGTAGAGATCCTGGTACACGTCGGAAACGGCGCGGGTGTAGATGTCAAAGCCGGTTTGCCCGGAAAACAGGGCGGCCAGGCGCGAGCGCGATGCCGATTGGACGCTGACGCCGACCCTGGGCTGGAGGATGCCGTAGCCCGCCGTCACGATGCGGCGCTCCGGGTCGATAATGGCGCGGTTGAGCGGGTGCGCCATGGTGCCGACCATGGCGGCGGCGGTGCCGCGCGGCAGCTGCGTGTCGGAGTCGAGCGTGATGATGTAGCGCACGCCGCGCACCTTGTCGATGCCGCCGGCCTTGACCGGAAACGCATCGTAGGTGCCCTGGAGAAACTTATTCAGGTCCAGCAGCTTGCCGCGCTTGCGCTCCCAGCCCATCCACACGCCCTGCCGCGCGTTGAAGATGCGATGGCGATGGAACAGGGTGAAGGAGCCGCCGTTTTCGCCGCTGTAGTGGCTGTTGAGCGTGTCGATGAGCTTGACCGCGAGGTCCACGAGCGGGTCGCTGTCGTTTTCGCGCGGCCGCGTCACGGCATCGGGCAGGTCTGTGATGAGCGCGAAATGGAGGTGCGCGTCCTTGTTGGCGAGGTAGCGTACTTCCAGCTCCGCGACCAGCTCGCGCAGCTGCTTTTCGTTCAGCAAAAGGGTCGGTACGGCGACCAGGGTGGCGCAGTCCGCCGGGATGCCGTGCTTGCGGAAGTTGAGCTTCGGCAGAGCGCGCGCCTCAAACAGCGCCGTCACGGTATTGTTCATCAGGTCGACGACGCCCTGGGTCGCCGGAAGAACCAGCAGCAGAAATGCCGGGATCAGCGCCCAGAACGTGCCCGAGGCGGATACAACAGGAAACAGCAGCGCCGCGATCAGCAGAACCGAGAGGATTTCAATCGGGGCGATGTAGAAGAGGTCGGCATCTCCCTTGGCGGCGACGCGGATGCGCTCGGGCAGGGGCGGCCGGTAGCCGATGGCATGAGACAGGTCGGCGGCACCGGCATCGAGCAGGTAGTAGCCGATGTGCGACTCGCGGGCATGAAGCCGGGCATCGCCCGCGCGGCGCTCGCTTGCCGTGCGGGCCAGGCGTAGGGCTTCTTCCGCCACTTCGGTTTCGGTTGAGTCGGCGTAGCGGGCAAGGG
>CAXTSG010000003.1:36206-36757 GCA_964246825.1 uncultured Acidobacteriaceae bacterium
CGGCTTTCAAAGTCCATGCGGGCGTAGGCGCCGGCCGGGTCCTGCCGCAGCACGCGGTCAAAAACCAGCAGCGGCTCGCCCACGATCGTCCAATCGGCGTAGCCGAGCTCGCGCAAACTTTTGAGGCAGGTCTGGATGACCGGGTTGAGGCCGTCGTGCCTGCCCGCGGCAAGCACGGCCTCGCCTTCGGCCACGGCCCGCTCCATCAGGTGAAACTTGAGGAACGAGGGCAGCGACCAGATTTCCTCAAGCTCCAGAGGCTCCCGGCTTTGCAGCTCGTCCATGTAGATCGGCAGCGCCCGCGCGTCCCAGCTGTAGCCCGTGCCCTGGAGGTAGCCCGCGGCCGCCGCCATGGCCCGCGGCAGCCCCGCGCCGTCTGTTTCAGGCGCTAAGCGCGGCAGGCGGTCCAGGGTGCGGCGGCCGCTTGCAAGCTCGTTGAGGGCGGAGCGGAGCAGCCTTGGATTCTCGCGCAGTACCAACAACGGATCAGTGGTGCCGGCGGCTCCGTCCGGCTCCGGCAGCGCATCGAGCCGGCGCACCAGATCGTTCAG
>CAXTSG010000004.1:0-6498 GCA_964246825.1 uncultured Acidobacteriaceae bacterium
GCTCAGCATCTGGCCCACCACCGCGCCTGCCTCACCATGGACGATGGCACGCGCCAGGAACGGAATGGCCGCGATCGAGACCGAGTAGATGAGGCTGACCAGGCCCAGCAGGATCGAGCCATCCATGCCCGTGAAGCTGCCGAGGAAGCTATCGGCCCCGAGCACGGCATTTGCGTCCCCGATGTGGATGGCGGTGATCAGCATGCCGAGGATGCCGTACAACAGCGGCCAGATGTTCCAGATAAACAGGTTCTGAATATATGACTTCGCGAGCTGGTGTGTGATGCTCCACGGCAGCAATGCCACGATGACTGGACCCGTGACATACAGGATCGAGCCCATCAGGATGTAAGCGAAGCCGAAAAGCACCGAAACGAACGGGTAGATCAGGTAGGCCACGATGATGATGATGGCGTCCAGCAGGCCCGTGACCGCGCTTGTAATCAGGTTCAGCGTATGCGTGAAGCCCTGCGTCAGAAACTGGTTCTTGAGCGCCAATTGCCAGCTGTCGAACACATTGCCGATACCGCCGGTCTGCGTCATCCACGAGCCCGCGGCGACGAAGCTGTGGTTGACGGACAGGAACACCTGCGGCCACGCCTGCACGACCAGCCCTGTCGCGGTGTACTTCGCCATGCTGCGCGCGAGCCCGCGCACGTCGCCGCCCGACACCGCCGACTGGTACATCTCCCACAGAAAGCCCGTGACGAGGACGGTGTAGCCGACCTTGGTCATCCCGCCGATCACGCCGGTCGAGGCAATGCCCTGGACTGCGGTCGTCAGGAACTGCTCGAACGCATTGAGCACGTTCGCGCCGCCGGTCTGGAAGGCGAGCGCGGAAACGAGGGAGGCCGGGTTGAGTGCAGCGAACAGGCTGAGCATGGAAAGTCCTCAGTGCGTCAGGGTCGTGGTGATGAGATTGCCGTTGTTGACGGTCTGGGTCGAGCCGATCTTCAGGTGTCCGCTCTGGTTGGCGATGTCAATGGCGCGCGTGCGCATCAGCTCGGCAAGCGCGGCCTGCGTGTAGGCATTGCCGCGCACCACCCATGCATCCGCCTCGGCTTCGAGGATAGGTGCCGAGCCGGGCGCGGCGGCTGCGATCTGCTGCCCGAGTTGGTCGGCCAGCGCAAGTTCCTGGTCCGCGAGCGCATCGATCTGGATGGAGCGCTTCATCGCGTCCTGCGCCTGCGCGTCGGTCGTGTCGGTCATAATGCGTACGGTTGAGGAAGCAGCCTGCGGTCCCATGACCTGCCCGTATACGGCCTGGTACTGCGAGCTCACGGACCCGACGCTGGCCGCATTCCGCGACAGCAGGGCCGACTCGAAGCTCTGCGACTGGGGCAGCGTCGCACTGGACACCCTGGTTTGGAACAGCAGATTCACCTGCTTGTAGGTCTTCTCAAGCGAGGTCACCGCCTGGATGGCCTGCTGGATAGATTTCTGCGGGAAGATCACCTGCGTCTGGTAGCTATATAGGCTCTGGTTGGCCTGGTTGATGGTCTTGAGCGGTGCCGCGATATAGGTCTGCATATCACTGTCGAGCGTCTGCAGGAACGCGATGATGATATCTGTGTCGAGGAACTGCGCATGCGCGGGTCGGAGCGCGGCGCAGCCGAGCACGCCGATCATGAGCGCCGGCTTCCACCATTGTCGGGAGCGCTCGGGCTCCGTCTCGGCATAGGCGGGTACGATGTCCGGCTCGGCTTCGACACCGATGCGGGTGCCGCCAAAGTAGCTGCGGAGCGGGCGGAAAATACGATTTGCAAAAGCTTTGTTCATTCCTGTCCCTCAGTGTGTCAGCGTGGAGGTAATCTGCTGCGCGAACGAACCGATGCTGTCCGAGCTGCGCTTCGTAAGTGCATTGTCGTGCGCGATGCGCCCCGCTTCCTGCCGGAGCTCGGCGGCCAGCATCTTCTGCATGTAAGCCTGCGAACGAAGACTGGCCACCTGCGCCTGCGCGGTGAGAAACGGTGCCGAGCCCGGAGCGCTCACCGCACCCTGGTTCTCAATCGCGTCCGCGGTCGCGAGGATGCCGTCCTGCGCCTGATCTGAAACCACGGTGGTCTTGAGGTTTTCTTCGCCGAGCGCGTCGTCGGTGTCGATCATGACCCGGTCGCGCGGTGCGGCGTTGTTCGCCACCGGCACGGTGCCGTAGTTCTGAAGGTAGGAGAGCTGGAGCGGGAGCAGTTGCGAACTGTCGCGGCTGTGGAGCAGCGCCTCGAACTGCTGCGGTCCGGGCAGGGTCGCCGAACCGGTGAAGCTATTGAAGATGCTGTGCATGGTGGGCCGGTAGGTGTTGATGGACTGAAGCGAGAAGCCGCGCGCCTGGTTGATCTGATTGAGCGGGTAAGCCGTGTCCTGGTAGAGCTTCTGGGCCGAAGTAGCGACCTCGTTGATGCTCTTGAGCGAGTCCCCGATTGGGCCTGAAACCAGCGTGAGCAGTGACTTGAAGATGTCGAAGATAGCCGCATGGCTTTCGGTCGGCATGGCGAGGAAACTCCCGACCATGAGACTGCCGACAAGAGCGCGGCGACCCCACCGGGCACGGCGGCTCGTCTCCGGCTTGATGTCGGGAGAAGAATCGGGACAGTCGATTGTGGAATGCATAAGAGCCTCAGGTGAAGCGGAAACAGCGGTAACGGAAAGCTCGCTCATAGCGCTGCCTCCAGGACGGCACCCGAGCGTTCTTCCGCAAGCTCCGGCAGCTTCGAAAGTCCCTGCGGGAACCGCTCCGCAAGCAGCTCATAAATCTCGAACGCGGAAAGGTGCCGGTACTGGTGGAAGAACCAGCGGCGGTACTGCCGCTCGCGCGGGTAGGTGGTCATGATCCAGTAATCGATCGGGCTCGGTGCAATGCGCAGGCAGTGCGTCGATTCGGCGCGCTCGCCGATCGTAATTAGGAAGTCTGAGCTTTCGCCCTTGCGCGCGTTGCTGAAGCCCTTGATCTGGTTAATGGCCGTGTCGTTCAGGAACAGGTGCTCGCGCAACGGCGTCGTATCGCCCGGTTGTACGCCGATGATCTTGGTCGCGGCGTTCTTCATGATGCCCGCGCCGTGCACATTCGGCTTCTCGGCCGTGCCGACGAAGTCCTCGGGTGTCTGCGAGATGCCCCACACGCTCGCATCGCGCTTGCGTGCCGTGCGAAACAGTTGCACGACAACGTTCGCGAGCTGCGGCGATTCGAGCAGAGCCCAGCACTCGTCAAGAATCGTGATTGAGCGGCGGCCCTTCTGCCCTGAACCGCGGTAGGTCGCCGCATGGGCGATCAGCAGGCTCATAGCGCTCTCGATGCGCGGGTCGTCCTTTAACCGCTCGACGTTGAAGTAAAGCCATGGATTGTCGAGCGAAATCGTGGTCGGCCGATCAAACAACCCGGCATACGGACCGTCGTCCACCCAGGCGCGCATCTTCAAGGCCGCGATCCGCGCCATATCGTTCGCAACCGAGTTGCGATCCTTGTCATTCCAGTGATTCATCTCGCTCGCTAGATCGTTGAAGAGCGGCGTCTTGTTCGCGGATCGGCGCGAGCCGCACCGTCGGTAAGTGGACGCGATCGCCTCCATCAGCAGCGTATCGAGCAGATCGATGTCCGTGCCCTCGGGCGTATGCTCACCGAGCATGTAGCGGACCAGGTTTTTAAGAAACGAAAGATGGTTCTTGGTCGGAACGGTCTCGCCTTCAGGCAGGTCCCAGGCATTGATCGTCTCCCGGCTGTCGAGCGAAAGCTCGATCATCTCGCCGCCCATCAGTTGCACGAGTGGCAGGTAGCTGTCGCCGCGCTCCAGGATTGAGACAAGAGCTCCTGCGCGCGTGGCCATGAGCAGCATGTCCTGGGTCGCGAGCGTCTTGCCCGTGCCGGACATACCCATGATGAGCCCGTTCGCATTGGGCAGCGATGCATCGAAAGGCGAGAACGGGATGAGCTGCCGGTAGGGCGTCTCGAACAGGATGAGCGGGCTGCGCTGCGTCCCGGTCCAGGGCATGTCGACCGGCACGAGATCAGCCGCGTTGGTCGTCAGCAGGTCATGCTCGCGCTTGTCCGTGCCGCCGAGCCCGGGCAGCGTACCGATGAAGATGCGACGCTTCGCAAGTGTTTCAACCACTGCCTTGGCGCCGTTCATTCTTTGGCAGGCGTTCAGTACCTCCTGGACGCGATTGGCAATGTCGCGTTCCGCGTGGATCAGGTCTTCCTGCGTTACCGCCGGCCTGGAAGTCCGTACCACGATCGAGAGCGAGAGCTTGGCGGTCTTCAGCGAACTCGATACGAGGTCGGTCTGGATCTGTTCAAGCTGGCGCTGTGCTTCCTTCGCGTCTGGGTTCGACTTGTAGCCGCCGCTCATGTCCTTCTGCGCGGAAATCATTTTCTTCATCCTCTTCTTGTAGCCTGCGAGCACCTTGACCTGATCCGGGATCTCGATTTGCGAGCTGATCGTGACCGGGAAGCCAAGGGAGTTCAGCTTCTGGAGCATGCCTGGCATGGTCGCGTCCGGCAGCTCCTTCAGGCTGACGACCGAGTGGAGGTAGCCGTCGATGTTCAGGTAGCTTTCCGTTTCGTTGAGGATACTGGCTTCGGCTGCCTGTTCACGCACGCTACGGTGCGCAAGCAGGTCCTCGGGGCGTGCCAGCGGCCGCGTGTCGAGCCGACCCGGCCGTTGTGCGGCTTTCAGCTCCTCAAACAGCTCTTGATCAAGTATGCGGCGCGGTCCGAGCCGCGCGGCCTGCATGGAACGCTCGAGCCCGCTCAGGATGGCCTTGAACTCGCTCAGCAGCTCCTCATGCTCGGTCCGGGCGCGCTCAATGCACCTCTTCAACCCAATCGCGAGACCGCCCGCTTTCCGCTTTTGCTCGGTCGAGTGATGAATCTTGGCGTGGATGCGCGGGTTCCATACGAAGTACACGCGCAGCTTGGAAGTGAAGTAGAAGCCCTGCCGTTCCCTGGCCTGCCACATCGCTAGCCGGTGCGTGTCAAGGGCCATCAACTCGGACTGCTCGGTGCGCTGGAGGCTGACGTACTCCTCCAGCAGCGTGCCGAGGTCTTCTGTGATCTCGTAGCGGAACTGCACCCGCATGCTCGAGTCTGGGAGCGAGCGAAGCATCGCTTCAATCATGCCCTTCGCGCTGTTGCGGTCCCCGTCGGTGGTGAAGTAGCTCAACACGCCTTCAAGCGCGTAACCGGCGACAAACTCGCCCGCAGTGCGCACCATGATGTTGTCCGTTATATCGCGCAGCGGAAATAGTTCACAGACTGCGGGAACCTTCAGTGATTTCTCGCGCTGCTCCATCGTGATCGGCATACTGGAACCTCTTCGGGGTGAAACTGGGAATAGTTGTGTGCGAGAACGAAAATTCAGTCGAATGCGCTACCGGTCCGTGTCCGCGATGTAGGGTCGGTCGAGCACCGCATCCCGTTCGAGCGCGCACCAGGCTTTCGGGGCAATCAGCGCACCGACCCAATCCTGGAGATAGCCGCGCGGCTTGCCGTACTTGAACAGGATCAGCAACGGCACGAGTAAGAGCGGTACGGCAACGACCATGAAGATGTTGAGCGGCAGCCCGAGCACGGTCAGCTTGTCGCTGACGAAGTGCGAAAGCAGGTCCATGATGATGGCCGTGCCCAGCACCACGATCAGATCCTCAAACTCGAGCCCGAGAAAGGTCACCTTCGTGTGCAGGTTCTTATGGATGGGCGTAATTTCTAGCGCCATGGTGCTGTCTCCTAGGAACCGACGCCGTGCGCGGCGGTGACGAAGTGCTCGCCGAGCCGCACGATGCCCGAGATCATCAGGGACGCGGTTGCGGCGAGGAATTTGCGCACCCAGGTCGAGCCCGGGTAGATGTGGTGCGAGGTGCCGCCCAGGTGTAGGGCCATCGAGGCCAGCTGCGTCAGCGCGAACATGGGCATGATGACGTTAGCGATATAGTTCACGAATGTCAGAAGCGCGAGCAGGTAGCCGTCCGCGCTGTTGACTCCGGCATGCGAGACGAAGCTCTCGACCGTGCGCAGCATCCCTGAGCACATCAGCGCCAGAAAGCCGCCGTAGGCGAGCCTTTCCGCGTCACCGCCCTTGCTGTAGCGGTACACGGCCCCGGCGAAAAATAGGCCCGCGAGCGTCGGCATGATCGCGTTGCCCGCATAGGAGGCCAGATGGGTGATGCCGCCGTCGATGCTCATGCCGGTTGCCCTCCTAGGCGGCCATCGCCTTGACGAGCGCGATCAGGCCGGAAACGCTGAGGAAGCCGATTGAGGCCATGACCATGCGCATGAACGGCTTCCGCTGCGTGAAATTGACGACCGCGCCGACTACGGCAAGCCCGGCCGCGGGAGGCAGAACGCGCGTCGAAAGATAGCCAAGGAATCGGTTCAGCATGTCGAAAGTCGCCGTGCTGCTGCCGGAGTCCATGCCCTGGAGCAGGCTCTGCGTGGCCGAGACGGACAGCAGGAAGATCGCCGCGCCCACCAGCTCTTCCGTCTTGCCGAACCGGTTCATGGGCGTGCGC
>CAXTSG010000004.1:6508-23958 GCA_964246825.1 uncultured Acidobacteriaceae bacterium
GGAAGATGGCCGCGACCACGGACGCGAGCGGGTTTTCCCCGGCTGCCGTGTCGAGCGTGGCTTTCAGGATAAGAAAGCCCGCAAGCGTCGGCACGAGCGAGGAGACGACGGTTGAAACGAAGCTCTTGAAAAGTGTGAGATCCCCGTTGATCCAGCTTTCGCTAATGTTGCCGGGGTTCGCTGGTATGTTGAAGCCGGCGGCCCCAATCCACTGAAGGATCTGCGGCAGGGTGAGAAGGATCATCGTCCAAATCATCCATTTGCCTGCCCGCCCGTTCAGGTGAAAGTTGGTTCCGCCCTCGGTGCGCAGGCTCATGCCCGCGGCCACCAGCGTCAGCAACGCCGCCGGTGTCGCGAGGGCATAGAGCAGGGCGAGAAGATCTAGAAGGAACTGGGGTACCGGCATCGTCTGTGTTCCTGAGTCGTGAGTGGAGTTAGCGGACAGCCCCGGCCTGGGTGATGAAGCCCTCGGCAATACGCCCGAAGCCGGACACCATCATCATGCCAATCCCCGAAGCCAGCCAGCCGCCGTAGCCGCGGCCTGCCTTGAAGTGGTAGGCGGCCGTGCCGAGGAACCCGACGCCAACAATTGGGGCGATGACGTTGCAGAGCCAGTTGACGATGTTCAGGATGGTGCCTTCAGGCGTGGTCGCCTGCTGGCCCTGCACGGCCTGGCCGAAGGCGGGTGCGGTGCCGAGGTTCTGCGCCATTGCGGCGAAGTGCGACGTAAGAAGGGCGAAGGTCAGCACGAGCATGGTTTTGGCGATGGTGCGGGCATGGGTGCGGACGAAGTTGCGGAGGCGCGCGTTGTGGAGGCTGAGCCGGGCAGCACAGGCAATCTCGCGATGCCAGGCATGGACTGGGGTAGACATGGATAACGCTCCTGGACTCGGCTGCTCTGGGCCTCCGCGTCGCAACCTCAACCTAGGACAGGGCGGAATCTTGAGCAAACGGTGCAGAAGGCTGAAATGAGCTGTTTCGGGAGGAGCTACAAAGAATCAGAGGTCAAGGAAGCCGTTCTGATCGGTCGCCTTGGCCGTTGGTCGTCGAAGCGGCGCCGAAATTTGTGAAAGAAGAAGCTGCCCAGGGCTCCTTACCCTGCGCACGTCATGAGCAAAATCTAGGATTTATTCGGTTCCTAGTAAGTAAATGAAGATTAGGCGTCCTCGGAAGTATCATCGGCCCCCACGATACTTTGACCTGGACAGGAGCGAGAGCTTCTTTGCCGCCTTGATAATTCGGCCTGCGTTATGTCACGGGTGCAGTACACCTTCAATACCTCCCTATAGTTAGATCAATCCACCGCTGGCAAGAGCAGGGCCCGGCACGACGCTTTGCATGGGGCAGCAATCCCGATCCAAAAGAAAAAGCCCCGGGCCGTAGCCCGGGGCTGAGTCATACCGCCTGTATCAATGCGCTGGTGAGACCGGTGCCGCGGCTACCCCCACAGTCTGCTTCTCCTTCTCCGTGTTCGCGGCGCGCTCAGTCCACATAACGTAGATTTTCGTATTCGCCGGAACTGACACGATGATGTGCGTGTTCGCGTTTAGGGACGAGATCTCTGCATCCCCGGCCGTGCCAATGTTTTCCGCCGCCCGCTCGCGTATCTGGTCGTTCTGCGAGAAGGCTCCGCCTGAGTTCGAGCCGACCAGCGCAGTCGCAGTCGAGGTGATGCCCGAGCCTGCCCGCACGAGAAAGTTCCGGCCGTTATTCCTGCCCTCGACCTTGCCTTTGATCGGGCCGAGATCGAGCCCCGTGCCGACGGCCGTGATCTGGTTCCGCACTCCGTCGACCAACTCAATCTGGTTGAACTCAACACCCACGTTCCCGGTCGCGTCCACCTGCGTCAGCTTGCCGTAAATGCGCGAGCCTGCCGGGACCAGTACCTGATCGCCAATCGCATACGTGTTCTCGACGACGGCGATCACCGGTGCATGGATAGAGCTTGAAATCTGGGTCACGAGCCGCGCCTCGATACGCGTACCTTCCCGGAGCGCGAGGCTTGCGTCCTTTCCTCCTCCATTTGCGCCCGTGATCTCATTCAGGCCGCCCCTGTTCACCGCTCGCACGTAAAGGAGCGAGGCTTCAGCCAGGCCGCGGTCCACCCTCCTTTCTTCCTGCCGGACAGCCGCCGGTTCCGCGCCGCCGTCCCCTGCCCCGCCGTCTGGCGTGCCGTACGGTGGCGGCTCTTCCCATTTCTGCTGCGTGTCGTTGAACGACGGCACCGAGCTCAGGGGTTTTCCGGGGTTCGCCGGGTTTGCGGCACCGGCTCTGGTACCCGCAGCCACTCCTGCCGGTGTGCCTGCCGAGGCAAGCTGCTTGAGCGGGTCACCCTGGCCGCGCGTCCGTTCAATGTCGGACGGCGAAACGCGCCCGGCGGTGTCCTCGGTCTTTTTCTGCATCGGGTCCATCATCGGAATGGACGTGGCCTGATCGGACACAGCGGGCTTCGAGGTCTGCGCGCTGCTGTTTCCGGGCGCGACCGGGCGCTTCGCGGTCGTGTGCGTACTAAAGGTCGTGAACAGGAAGAAGGCGACGGCAGCCGCCAGCGCCGTGCCGATCCAGATCATCTTCCGTGTGTCCTGCGGCATCCCGCTCTTGCCGATGCGCGTGGCAAAGCTCTTCGGCGAGATGAGCGGCGTATCTGCCGGCACGGTACTGGCAGCGTGCACCGGCGTGAAAGGCACGGCGGACGGCCCCGCGGTGCCGTTGCCGACCGAAGCGGGCGGCTCTGCCGGAAGCAGGTGCTCGTCGTCGGCAAGGTTGATGGGCGAGTCGTGCTGGGAGTTCCGGGTGTCCATAGTCAGGCGTCCTTGTCTACCGGCTGCTGCCGGCAATGGGTGGGGTGAATGGGAGGCGCACCAGCACCGGCTGATCCACCTTCGCGGCTTCGGCTATCTGAAGAAAGAGCTGTTCGGTGGACTGTTTGTAGTTGGGCCGGTCGAATAGCACCACGCCGTCGGCGCGCTCGCCCGGCTCAAGCCGGGTCGCGCTCAACCGGTAATCACGCACTTCGAGCTGGTCGGCTGTGACGTTCAGGCCCTTCTTTTTCTTTTTCTTGACCAGCAGGCCTGTGATCTGGACTTGCGGCGGCACGATCTCGACCGGCGCGGCCGTCGGGTTTAGGACGGAAAAGCTGACGGCCACCTGGTTGTCCCACTGCCGCGTGTCGCCGACCGCGGTCTCGATGGCCTTGCCGTCCCACTTCGTCCAGACCGGAGCATGGATGCGCTGCTGCTGCGCATATTCAAGCTCGAGCGCGGACGCGGGCGCACCCTGGTCGGGGAGCTTCCCTGCCGCGGCGGGCAACGGGTCCAGCTTTGCAGTGCTCACCTCGGGCGTGCTGTCCGAAACAAGGAAGCCTCGGTCTTGCTTGTATTCCAGTAGGAAGTCGACCGGCGTCGCATCCGCCGCCGCACCGTCGTTGATGAGCTTCAGAATGACGTGCTGTCCGGACTGAAGTGCCACCATCAGGTTCGATTGCGACGGTCGCCGGGTGATCGGCTTGACGTACACATACTCGGGCTCGCCCTCTGAGTGCTCGCCACGGAACTTCTCCGGGTCGCCGAGAACGACGGAGGTGACCGGTTCCGGGAAGTGGATCACGGAGGCGAACTCGGGTCGGAGATGCAGTGTGGTGACCTCCCCGGGCACGATGGTTTTGTTGGTGACGCTGGCGGGGGCGGCATCCTCCGCGCCGAGCGCGGGCATGGCAAGGAGGCAGGTAAGTATGGCAAGTCGGTGCGGCTTCATCGGAAACTTCCTTGTGAGGCGATTGAGAACTGCTTGCGGGCGAGATAGTGGCGACGCACGGATTGCACATAGGTGACAACCGCTGGGTTGCTATAGTCGAGCCGCCGCCCCGCGATGCGGTGCTCCCCGGCGTAGTAAGCCGCAGCGACCAGGCGTTCGTCACCGTGAAACTGCCACATGAGCGTGGTCAGGTAGCGCACTCCGGCTGCGACGTTTTGATCCGGGTCGTACGGGTTATAGGCCCCGAACCGCCGCGCTGTTGCGGGTATGAGCTGCATCAGCCCCATTGCGCCTTTATCCGAGAGCGCATGCGCGGCCCAGCCGGATTCCTGATCGATAAAAGCGGCCACAAGTTCCGGACGCAGCCCGTAGTGCGCGGCATAGCCCCGTACCAGCGCTTCCTGCTGCGGGCGCGTCAAGGCCACCGCGGACGGGAGCGCGGCCGTCCAGCAGCCGCATACGGCAAGCAACAGCGCAACCCGCCTCATGCCATCGCCCCGGACGGCGGCGGGACCCTGGCCGCCGCGAACTGTGCGCCGTCGTCGATGATGTATTGGAAACCCGAGTTCATCATCATGCGCTTGCGGTCGCGGCTGGTCTTGGCAAGCAGCGGCAGCAACACATCCCTGTCCTGCTCCGCCACCTCGTTGACGCCGAGCAGCTGCAGCGCGCGCGCAAGATCGATCATCTCGGACACGGACGGCTGCTTTTCGAGTGAATAATTGCGCAGCGCCTGGGCGAGACCGGCAACAAGGTTGTGGAACTCTGCGCCTGCTTCCGGCGTCCGGCTCGCGATGATCTCCGCTTCGCGCTCCGCGCTCGGATGTTCCACGCGGACATACATGGAGCGGCGACGGATGGGGTCACCCAACCGCCGCTCCTCGTTGCTGGTCAGCACGACGAACGGGATCGTCCTCGCGTGTACCGTGCCGAACTCCGGAATGGACAACTGCCAGGCAGAAAGGGTTTCAAGCAGCAAGGCTTCAAAGGCTTCGGGTGCCTTATCAAGTTCGTCAATCAGCAGTACGCAGGGCCGCTCGCATTCGAGCGCCCGCATGAGCGGTCCTGCCTGGAAGAAGTCGCGGCCCTTCAAGCTGCGCTGCAGCTCGGCCCAGCTGGTGTGCTCACCCTTGTTATAGTCCATGTAAAGCCGCTGCATCGCTCCGTCGAAGCGGCCGATGGCCTGCTCGTTTGTAACGCCCTGGTAGCACTGGAGCCGCTCGACATGTGTGCCTGCGGCCTCGGCGACAGCCAGCGCGAGCTGCGTCTTGCCGCTGCCCGCGGGCCCTTCGAGCAGGATGGGCTTGTGCATGCGGGCGGCAAGGAAAACAACCTTGACGGTATCGGGGTCGAGGAAGTACCCGGTGGCGGTGAGCCGCTGCGCGAGCTCGTCTACGGTTGCGAACATGGTTGCTCTCCTGTGGGCGGCGTGGCTGCCGCTCTCTACAGGCGCAAGCATGGGCGCGCGCCTGAACTCGGTCAAATCCGTACCGCTACACGCGATTCGTTTCTACTGCCTCGGCGCTCAGGGCGGACCGGTGCGGCATGTCGCGCAGGGCGCTGAGAATGGCTTCGATCCCCTTGACCGCGTACTGGTAGCCGCGCAGCCCGTGCTCGCTGAGGCACTGCGCCGCGAACACGCGCCCGAGCACCTCCGCCGTCATCTGGTAGGACAGGTTCGCGGGCTCGCAGTGATACTCGTCCGTGAGCAGCGCAAGCTCGCACTCGAACGCCTGTAGCATGGTGGCGGTATGTTTTCCGGCCTGCCTGTCGGCCTGTTTCCTATTCCGTTTCATTTCACCCTCGCAAACGCCAGCAGTCCACGAATGACTTCACTGCCGAAAAAGCTTTGCGTCGCAATCCTGGTCGTGCCGGACAGCGCGCCGTCCTTGCCGCTGCCCTTGAAGCGGAACAGCCCGGTGCCGAATGGCTGCGGCGCTGTGCCATCGAACAGTACCGTGCCGTCCGCGGCGACACCACTGTTCGCGATCGGCACATGGATGGCTTCCTTCGTGTGGTCCATCTTGAGCGCGGCATCGCCGTGCATGAGAGCATCGGTCTGCACGGGCGTCAGCAGGATGTCGGTGGCCTTCGGCTGTTTCGTACCGTTCTGAAGTTTGGTTGAGACCTGCCACGCACCGGCCGGATTCGGCACCGAGGCGCGGCAGCCTGCCATGGCAAGGCTTTGCAGCAACAAGAGTGAAAAGACGGCAATCCGGGGCTTGTTCATGACCCGGATGCTAGGATCGGGCCTACACTGGGTCAAGGACGCCGGGGCGGAAGCTCCTTTCTCTGCCATGACCCACCTCATCCAGCGCGCGGCAAAGCAGGTCGTGTCTTCCGCGCCGAACTACCTGGAGGTCACAGCCGCGGTCGGAGTCGTCTTCGCCGCTCGGCTGGTCATGCTGCCGTCACTGTGGCGCATCGCGCTCCCCTTCTGCTCCGCCGTGGCCGTACTAGCAGTCGGTTTCGCCCTGGCCTCGCTCGGCAAAGGGCAGCTCTTTCGCTATCTCGGCTGGGTTGCGCCGCGCCGCCCGGTGTACTGGCTCTATGCGCTGGCGGCCGGCGTGGGCGGTGGCATCGTGGCTTTATCTCTTCTGCGAGTGACCGGCCACGGCGTTGGGCGCGCGCCGGTGGAGGTGCTGTTCTACGGCGTCACGGTCGGCCCGCTGATCGAGGAGGTCCTGTTCCGCGGGGCGGCGTACACCATGCTCCAGGTTTTAACCTGCGGCTGGAATATGCCGGGTGTCCTGCGCCGCAGCCTCCCGACGCTCGGCAGCGCCGGGCTGTTCGCCATCGTGCACACCGGGGCGAGGCCGCTTCAGCTCGCCGTCATCTTCCTCATGGGCGTCGGCTACGGCATTCTGCGAGGCCGCTCCCGCTCGGTCGCGGCCTCCACGCTCATGCATGCGAGCTATAACCTGACGGTCGCGCTCGCGATCCTCGCGGCGCACAATGTTCAGTAGCCGCTTGCAACGTCTTCCCGCTCCCGCAGTCGGATGCTCTCGCGCACGTCGAGCAATTGCTCTCCCTCGGTGTGCTTGGACACATGACAAAGCTCCCGGTAGGCATTCAAAAGGTCCGTGCTGCGGATTTTCCTGTTCTGGAGATCCTGCCGATGCACGCGCAGACACCGGTGCAGGGCTTCGGGCGTAATACACAGCCGCTTGCCGGCCGCGTCGCTCTGCGTGGTCTTAAGCCAACCTTGGGTGATCCAGTGCTGGATTTCCTCGCGGCGTACCTTCATGACTTTAGCGAGAAAGGCAATCGACATGAGGTCGCTACGAAGTGTGCGCACCGAAATACTCTCGCGTTGGCAGAAGCACTTGATAGATGCCACGCTGCGGTTGACCTTGCGTGCTACGGCCTCGACCGAATGAGTTACGAGTAGATCCCGTACCTGCTCCATCTCCTCCTCACTCCAGGTACGCTTCGAGACCCTATCCGAGAGGCATTCAAGCACGAGCGTCCGGCAGTCCCGCTTACGACGTCCGGACATGCTCTGAAGCCTGGTGATGTGTTCTACCAGCTTGAGTGCATTCAATGCTCTACCCTTCCTTGCGAATTCGCGGTGTTCCTGCGACCACGGCTGCTGCACATCCGAATTTCCTGCCTTTTGCTGCTTCGTCACGCCGCCCTCATTCGATGACGAGCTCCCTTCAGGCACCTGCTCCTGAAAAGACCCTCTACTAGTTAAAGGGCAGTTTGGTTGCTCGCTAACCGTTGGAAAAACTGTGGAAAAGCAAAGAATATTTGCTGTTTACTTCTCTAGCTTATAAGTGATAAATATGCTGTTTTGGCGAATTTGTAGTGCGGCTACAAACAAGTGCAATCTTTGCTGCTCTAGCTTGTACATAGAATTTCAGTAATGGTCAGCCGAATACTGTGTATATGGAAAACTTCATAGAGAGCTTCAAGGGTCCGCTAAACCCAATCTTGAGTGCATGGGGATCGCAGTCTGGACCCATGATGGAAGCTTTTCGCACGCTGTTGTCCGCGGCCTGGAAGGTCTCTCCATAAGCGAGCTCGTGCCGCTTCCCGGCAGCAGGGCGGAAGTGGAGGCGGTGGCAGCCGATTTTCGCAAGCCGAATACGATTCTGCCTGGCGGCAACGCGACGGAAACGAACTTCAAGCAGCTTCCGCTCGATCGTTACAATGTGCTTCATCTCGCGCTGCATGGCTACGCCGATCCCGACTACCCGGATCGTTCGGCTCTTGTCTTCGCGCCCGAGCAAGAAGGTGTAAATGACGGCCTGCTGCAGCTTCGCGAAATTCGCCAGCTTCCCCTTCAGGCTAGCCTCGCCACATCATCGGCTTGCGACACAGGCGTTGGACCGACAGGTGCCGCTGGCATCAACGATCTTGGGGATGCCTTTATCGAGGCAGGAGCCACCTCGGTCGTATCAACTCTCTGGGCGCTTGAAGACCAGGCGACGAAGAGCCTGATGATCAACTTCTACGGGAACCTGGTACGAGGACAGGAGAAGGCCAGCTCTCTAAGAGCAGCACAGTTGGCTCTGATACAACAAGGCGCTCGGCCATACTAATGGGCTGGCTTTGTAATGGTCGGCGAGCCGGCCGGAACAGTCATGGGCATCCGGCTCGGCAAGAGTGCAAATACGACGATTCACGCTAGCGCACGCGAGGAAACGTTGAATCAGCGAACTAGGGAACGCATGCGCTCCCGCCTCTAGAGCCTTTTATGAACTTTGGACCGCGGTAACTTCCTTGTCAGCACGGGTTCAATGTACAGCATGGAGGCATGGGCAAGCCGCGGCGTGGGTACACGAGCGATGTGAGGGATGAGGAGTGGGAGTTTGTGCTGCCGTATGTGCTGCTGGGCCGCGAAGACAGCCCGCAGCGGGCGCATGAGCTGCGCGGGGTCTTCAACGCGCGTGCGGTATGTGGCGCGCAGCGGCTGCCCGTGGCGGCTGCTGCCGAACGATCTTCCGCCCTGGGCTGCGGTGTACCGGCAGATGCGGCCGCTGGATGGATGCGGGCTGCTTTGAGGCTCCGGTGGCCGATGTGCGGTCGATCGTGCGGGAGCGGGCAGGGCGCAAGGGCCAGCCGACGGCGGTGTGCCTCGACAGCCGCACCCTGCAATCCACCTCGAAGTCGGGCGCGCGCGCCGGCTATGACGGGCCAAGCGCCGCAAAACGTCCAAGGTCCACATCGTGGTTGATACGCTGGGCCACCTGCTTGCCTTGATTGTCGCACCGGCCGACCAGGGCGACCGCGAGCAGGTCGCCGCGCTGGCCGCCGAGATGCAGCAGGTGACCGGAAACACGGTTGCGATCGCCTATGTCGACCAGGGCTACAGCGGACCAACTGCCGCTGAAGCCGTCCGGCAGCACGGCATCCGGCTTGGAGTGGTCAAGCACCCCATGGCGAAGTACAGCTTCGTCCTGCTTCGCCGCTGGGTCGTCGAGCGATGCTTCGACTGGGCCGCACGGCTCAGTCGGCTCGCCCGCGACTACGAACGGCTTCCCGCCATGCTCCGAGACCTCCACTCCATCGCCTTCGCCATCCTCTTGACCGCGAAGCTCATCAACTTAGCTGCCGCAAATTCATAACAGGCTCTAGCGAATATATGTCCGGGTCAGGATGCGGGGCCTGGATTACTGGCAAGTGGGCAATCGCATCCGGTTTCAGCAATTCTAGGGTCGGCGCGCTTCCGCTTACCAGCCCCGACCCGCTTACCTGGGTGTGAAGCCACGGCCTCTAGAACAGCCTTGTTTGCGGCATGACCTTGCGTTGTATAGCACCTCGTACGCATCCTAGGCGTAGGCACTAGGTGCTGCTTAATCAGCAGCTTACTGCACGTTGATCAAACTCGAGAATGTTTTTGCCAGCCAACCTCTCGGCATTTTTATGAACGCTGAAATTAGAGAGGCTGGATGGCAGAACTCTGGAATTACATGCTTCCCGCACTCAGTCAAACTGCCCAAGGACATTTCTATAGGTCGATTTGCCAGCGCACCTCTCGTTTTAAGTTGATCACGAGGGCTCTTTCGAGAGGTTGGCTGGCAGAATGATCCTCATATCCTTAAACTCTTTGTTAAATTGCACCAACTACAGGGCATTCATACAGCTTTCGGGTGTCTTAATCCCGCTTGGTGGGGTTTATAGCTGGCATGAGAGGTGCGCTGGCAGTCCGCGCCCACGATCCAAAGGGTCGTTTGCAGCCAAGCGAGAGGTTCACTGGCAAAATGCGAGAGGTAAGTTGGCAGAACTAGAGAGGTACGCTGGCACATAGCGCGAGGTTCGTTGGCACATGCATAGTGTGCTGGGCTGGCAGGAAGTGAGAGGCTGGCTGGCAAAGATAGAGAGGTGCGCTGGCACCAGATGCAGCTTAAATTGATTGTCTACAACAAGTTGAGCGATCTCAAAGTTCTTAATGATTTTAGAGTTGTTGATTTTTCTTATAGCATTCATCAAACAATAGGATTCAGCCGTGATGAGCCGGAAAAACAAGACACTACAGCTACCCTCTACGTCAGCATTGATGCCGGTTACTGTTGATGTTGATCTCATTCGATTCGAGAAAAATCTGCTTCAAATAGGGTTTTTCGGTGCAAATGACGCTCGCGACAAGAACCGCACTTCCCGGCGGATCGAACAGATAGTTGTTCGGAATGGCAGCAAGACCAAAGTAGCTGCTGAATTTCGTGGATCAGAGTCTTTAGGACTGCCCTCTACGACAGACCGGGACAAATTCATAGCACTGTTGAAGATCGTCAGCGAGGAGCGGGTAAAAACCGGTTTTATCTCCAACCCGATCCGTTTTAGCGGGTACCGTCTTATTCAGGAGCTAGGTTTATCTAGGACCGGTGAGATCTATGAGGAGATCGTGCGTTGGGGTAAAAGGATGACGGACACGACAATCACTTCTGAGCAAGTGGTGTACAGGGCTGAAAAGAAGACCTACTCAGATGAAGTGCTGCACGTATTTAGATCCTTTAAACGCACCGGGAGTAGCAATCTCAAAGGCGCAGAACGCCAGGAACAATACGAGGTAGTACTCGAAGACTGGCTACTGGAAAACTTGAACCAACGCTATGTAATTCCGGAAGACTTCAACGCCTACAAGCAGCTGACAAGGCCCACAGCAAAAGGCATTTTCGGCAATTTGCACCTCTGGTTCCATGCCAGTCAGGGCCGGCAGGTAGAGAAAGACTACTCGGACCTCTGTAATCTACTCAACGTACAGACGTACCCTCATCTCTCCAAAATCAAATCTACCATGGGCTCGGCTTTGAACGAGCTTGTAGCTATCAAATATCTCTCCAAATGGGACGTACAGAAGATGTCCAGCAAGGCAGGCTACAAAATTGTCTTGTGGGCCGGAGAAGAGCTAATCGCAATTTTGGAAAACACGCGACAGGAACGGCGGGAGAACTTCCCTGCACTCGCAGGACCTACCCTGGCATCTCCCTTGACAGCGAAATTAACAGCAGTTGAACAAGACGCAGTTGACCTCCTAAAGGAACACGGGGTAGCGCCTCTTAAAGCTAATCAGTTGGTAGCAGCTGCCGGCGCAGAAGTTGTGTGTGAGACTGTCGAGTATCTAGAAGGTCAGATGAATCAGAGCAGACGAAAGAGTGTAATCAATCCTGCAGGCCTCATCATTCACTCACTGGAGAACTCGCTGCCTATTCCAGTTGGATTCGTAAGCTCACGTAAGCGAAAATCTATAGAAGAGGTTCAAAATAGGAAGCAGGTAGAAGAACAGCAACTCATACAGGAACAGCTTGCCTACTCAAAATGGCTCGGCGATCAGCAGGATCGACTCGTCATGGAGCACTATTCAGAACCAGAGCTTGAGGCGAGGATTAAAGAATTGGTACAGGAGATAGGGCGCCGCGATGAACGTGTTCGTCGAATGCCCGAGAAAGCCCGGCGTGATGTCGCATTACGCTCCCTGCGGAAAGAACTTGCGGCTCAAATTGAATTGCCTTCTTTCGAGGAATGGCGAACCTGTACAGAACAGGCACAGCTATTCTGACAACCGCAACTTGAGGTTCCTTGTTCCTTATTGACCCATGAGACATGTGAGTAGCATTCGAAAGACTTAGAGATGTGTAGCGTTGTATAGCGACAAGTAGCTACAACAAGCATGCTACAGCTATAAATTGCAACTTATAGCTTTATAAAGCTATTGATAGCCATTGACAGCATGCAGTAGCAACTAGTAGCATGCAGTAGCAATAAGTAGCATGCAACAGCAACTAGTAGCATGTTGTAGCAGCTAGTAGCAAAGAGGTCAAATGCCTGTAATTGTCACTGCGAGTTCAAAAGGGGGCGCAGGCAAAAGCACCCTTACGCTTGTACTTGCACAAGCACTTGAGCAAATGGGTGCAAGCGTCACTATCATTGATGCCGATCCGAATAGGCCATTGGTTCGCTGGCGAGCAGGGAAGTCTAAATGCGCTGTAGAGGTGATCGGAGATGTCACGGAAAGTAACATCATCAAGGTCATCAGAGAACACAGCGCAGTCCGGCAGTTCGTCTTAGTCGATCTGGAGGGGACGGCAAATCGGCTGGTTTCAAGAGCAATCACCCAGGCGGATCTAGTGTTGATTCCACTTCAGGCAAGTGCCCTAGACTCGAACGAGGCGAGTCGTGCGGTCAGCCTTATTCAAGAGGAAGAGGAAGCGCTCGAAGGTCGAGTCATCCCGTACCGGATCATCATGACCCGGACGAACCCTCTCATAACCACCAGGATTGAGGGCGGAATATACCGGGCACTCGCTGATGCGAGCATTGCGCTTATGAAGACCCGTCTACACGAAAGACAGGCATACAAGGCGATTTTTGTCAGGCGCGTTGCCCTCTTCGAACTTGATCAAAGCGTAAGCGGCTTGGAAGCCGCCAGAGAAAACGCCGAGCGGCTTGCCGATGAAGTTGTTTATCTGATCACGACGCAAGCTAAAAAGGAGTTGGACCATGCAGAACAGTGAGATAAACGATGACGAGTTTGGCTTCGGTGCCGTGTCTAGCTCTGCAAAGGAGCGAATCAAGCAGATCAAGCCGTCAGTGCCGGCGGGAAATGCGACCGATATGGCTGCGATTGATGCGGTTGCAGACAGCGCTGGATTTATCAGCCGCGAGATGGTGCCCCTACCGGAATACTCGTACCGAAGTTCCCGAACTCATAGGCCGGAACCTAGAATTCCGCTTAACATGCGGGTTCCGGTGAGTTTGGGTAATGCCTTTCAGCGATTCTGTGAACAAAATCGATATAGCTACCCTGAGGGCCTAGCGGAGGTGATGCGGCGGGCTGATCTGCCGGTGAAGTAGAAACTTATAGTTGTCCCGTGTACCCGCCTCAGCAACATCATTTTGCGATTTTGCCACCAGTACCGTCGAGAAGGTGGCCTAGCTGCGTTTGAGTCTCTCTGCCTCCATGCGTTCCAGTTCCGCGAACAAGCTAGCGACCTCGGCCTTCCCGTCCTCGAGGGGCAGCGCAGGAAGCCGGACTTCATAGCGGTCTGCAAACTCATCGGTCTGACGCTCCAGCAGAGAAGCGAGGCTAAGGAGGCAAAGGCAGAGGGTTTCAAGCGACTGGAACTCAATGCGGACCAGGCCGGGGGCAAGCGTGAGCCCGCCGGGCAGATTGTCCCACTCGGCCGGCTCCGTGTTGTGGGGCATGAGGGAGCGGAGCGTGCGCTTCGACGGGGTTCGCTTGCGCTCCCGGAAGCCGGCAAGCGTCGCGGCGGGATCTTCGGCCTGGGTAACGGCATCGATGAGCGCGACAAGTCCGTCTCGCTCGACCAGGGTGGAGGTGCCGACCGGAGTTGCGGGCAGCGCGGCCATAAGCTGCTGCGCGGCGCGGGGCTGGAGCTCGAAGAGCCGCTCGATGTCGCGGCGCCCGTAGTGCGAGCGGGCGGAGCCGAGAAGAGCGCGGCGGATGTCGGGGGCGCGGTGGAGCCAGGAGATAGGGCGCGGCAAGCTGGGAACCTCCTCCAAAACACAGCATTTTCGGGCTCTTCCAGGATCGCAGAGAAGGAAGGTATTGAGTGCGCGATCGCGCATTTATTATTTGCGAATGCTCTCACTTTTACCCACGACAATGCGACTTGCCGAGGGCGGAGATCTGGTAGGCTTGGAATGCTGTAAGCATGGCATTGTGTCTCTATGACCTCATCGCTGGACTATCCCGATGCCCCGAATGGCTACCCAGAGCTGCTTGAGGCGCTCGTCCGGCGCATTGCAGGGTCGCAAACCCGGGCTGCTCTGGCTGTTTCGCGAGAACTTGTGCTCCTCTACTGGTCGATCGGTGCCGAGATCCTCCTGCGTCAGAAGGCCGAGGGCTGGGGCTCGAAGGTCATTGACCGGCTGGGCCGCGACCTCCAGGCCCGGTTCCCGGGCGTCGAAGGCTTCAGTCCCCGGAACCTCAAGTACATGCGCGCGCTGGCCGAGGCATGGCCTGACGCCGAAATAGTGCCACAGCGTGTGGCACTTTTGCCGTGGGGCCATCTTCGCCTGTTGCTCGACCGGGTAAAAGACCCCGCCGCCCGCGATTGGTATCTCCGCGCCGCGGTGCGGGAAGGCTGGAACCGGGATGCGCTCGGGCACATGATTGAAGGCAGGCTCTACGCGCGGGAAGGGAAATCACTCACCAACTTCAGCCGGACGCTGCCGCCGGAGCAGTCCGAGATGGCAGTCCAGGTCCTGCGCGACCCGTACAACTTCGACTTCCTCACCCTCACCCATCCGCTCGAGGAACGTAAACTCGAACGCGGGCTGCTCCTGCACATGCGCGATCTCCTGCTCGAGCTGGGCCGCGGCTTCGCCTTTCTCGGCAGTCAGGTGCCGCTCACGGTGGGAGGAGAGACCTTCTACCTGGACCTGCTCTTCTATCATGTGCGGCTCCACTGCTACTTCGTGCTCGAGCTCAAGGTCGGCAAGTTCAAGCCCGAGTATGCCGGCAAGCTGAACTTCTACCTGTCCGCCGTGGACGGGGAGCTGCGGACCGGGCGGGACGAGCCCACGATCGGGCTGCTGCTCTGCGAGAGTCACGAGGGCGCGATCGTTGAGTATTCCTTCAAGGACATCGCAAAGCCGATCGGAGTCTCCTCGTACCGGGTGACACGCGAGCTGCCCGCGCCGGTGCGGGACGAGCTGCCGAGCATTCATGACCTCGAAGGTGTGATCACGAGGCTGAAAGCTGAACTGGACGAGTTCAGGAAAGAGCAGGCGGACAGTGAGTGAGACCGGACTGGCCATTCTCTCTCGGCAGGCGGAGTCAACGCCGGCGAACGGGCGCTTCGATGAGTTGCGCCGGGCTGTGCTGCACGGAGTCGCGGCCGAGAACTCCCGGCGCAACTACGCCCTCGCGCTCGATGAGCTTTCCGCGTTCTGCGAAGCTCATAGGCAGCCGCTCTCGCGAGACCTGATTCTGGAGTTCCGGGCCGCCATGCTGGACCGGAATCTATCCCCCTCAACCGTCAATGTGAAACTCGCAGCTATCCGCAAGCTGGTGGGGGAAGCGCGACGCGCGAAAGTGATCAGCGCGGAAGAGGCTTCTCAGCTCTCCGACATCCCCAACGTGCGTCAGAGCGGTACCCGGCTGGGGAACTGGCTGACCAAGGAGCAGGCCAGGGAGCTGCTGGCCGTGCCGGACCGCTCGACCCTCAAAGGCAAGCGCGACTACGTGATCCTGGCCTTGCTCACCGCGTGCGCCCTGCGGCGCAACGAGCTCGCGATGCTCAAGGTCGAGACGATCCAGTTGCGCGAGGGGCGCTGGGTGCTAGCCGACCTGTGCGGAAAGGGAAGACGCGTCCGCACGGTCGCCGTGCCGATGTGGGTGAAGCAGGCGATCAACGCCTGGCAGACAGCCGCCAAGATCGAGGACGGCCGGCTATTGCGCCGCGTGACCAAAGGCGGCAAGGTCGTGGGCGACGGGCTGAGCGACTGGGCCGTGTGGTCGGTCGTCGAGCAAGCGGCCAAGCAAATTGGTATCGAGCGCTTCGGCGCGCATGACCTCCGGCGTACCTGCGCGAAGCTTTGCCGCAAAGCGGGTGGAGACTTGGAACAGATCAAATTTCTGCTCGGTCATTCGTCGATCCAGACAACTGAACGCTATCTCGGCGCGGAGCAGGAGATTGCCGTCGCGGTCAATGACAGCATCGGACTGTAAAATCATTGTCATCCGCCTGCAGGTTTCTCATCAGCTTTTGCCTCGTCAGAGCTAACTGACGACGAAGTTCTCACGGGCAGTCTCAGCCGAGATGAGCGAGAAATCCTTCAGTACGCTAATCGTAAACAGCGTACTCGGACAAAATAGAAGGTAAATGATTTACGGTCTCGCCCGCCATCACTAGAGCATTTCTCATTCAGCTATAGACCTAAAGCAAAGGCGAAACCAAGCCTGAGCGTTGGCGGGTGTAATTTCGGGTAGCAGCTGGGAGATGGCCAGCCCGAGAGCTTCGGCGGTGCGGGCCTTGGCTGTGCGAAGTAGTTCTTTGAGCTTGGACCAGGCTTTTTCAATCGGGTTGAGATCCGGCGAGTAAGGCGGCAGGTAAAGCAGCTCGGCCCCGCAGCCCTCGATCGACTCGCGCACGCCATCGACCTTGTGCGAACTGAGATTATCCATCACTACGACATCGCCGGGCCGCAGCGCCGGGCACAGCACCTGCTCCAGATACGCGAGAAAAACCTCTCGGTCCGTCGCCGCTTCCACCGTCATGGTGGCGATCATGCCGCGGCTGCTCATGGCTCCCAGGATGGTCAGCATCCGCCAGCGGCCCCCCGGGGCCGCTTCGTGCACGCGGCTACCGCCCAGGCCGCGGCCATAAAGCCGCGTCATGCTGGTCATTACACCACTTTCGTCAAGGACGAATCAGCCTTTCCGGCGCGATCGAGCCGAGCCGTTCGACGAACTGCTGCCGTCGCTTGCGGTTCTCCTCGGTGTCTCGCTCGGCGGCGTGGAGCGACTTTTTTTCAGCCGCAGCTTCAGCCCCTTCAGCGCTCTGGCCACCTGCGCCCGGCTGACCGAAACGCCGGACTGCCCGCGCAGCCTGGCCTGCAACTGGTCCAGAGTCAGATCGTGATCGGCCAGAACCCAGCCGCGCAACTGCTCCCGCGCACCATCCCGCAGCTTGCGCGGAGTACCCCGGCGCTGCTGCACCCGTTCCATCCTGCCCGTGCGCTCAAACTGCCCGCGCAACTTTTTACCCCACGCCAGGCTGACCATAAATCGATCCGCCAACTCCTCCAGCGTCCCTTCACCCTGCTCGTAGGCAGACAGGAATCGCCGCCGAAGATCGTCCGAATACGCCTTCGCCATGCTCGCTTGCTTCGCGGTGAATCGCCAGCTTAAGTCTACACCTGGAAGAGAAATGCTCTAACGAAGCTGTACAGGGGGGCACATCAAGAAACGGAGTATTGCGTATGCTAAGGGCGGACGAAGGCGGCTGAGGGCTTGCGAAGGGGCCGGAAGCCGCCTGCCGCGACGCGCTTGTTGATGTGCCAGTTGTAGTCGCCAGTGAGATTGATGTTTCCCCAGCCGAGCGGCGAGGCATGCTGGAAGTGGGCTGTGTCGAGCGTTTGTGACCGGGCCAGTTGCGCGGCGGCGCGTTCGAGGTAAACGGTGTTCCAGAGCGTGACCGCGGCGACGACCAGGTTCAGGCCGCTGGCTCTGTGGCTCTGGTTTTCAAAGGAGCGGTCGCGGACCTCCCCGAGCCGGTTGAAGA
>CAXTSG010000004.1:23968-31472 GCA_964246825.1 uncultured Acidobacteriaceae bacterium
GCAAGGGAGTTCTGGCGCGGATAGGAGCCGAGCTTGCGGAGGATCAGCGAAGCGGTCACGGTCCCTTGCTGGATGGATTCGGCCAGCCGCAGCACCTCGGCGAGCTGCTGTTCGATAAGCCTGGTCTTGATCGGGCCGCCGATCAAGGGCGTGAGCGATGGCCATTGGGCGGCTTTGCCCGGCACGTAAAGGCGCTTGTCGGCGAGGTCGCGGATGCGCGGCGCGAAGCGGAAGCCGAGCAGATGACACAGACCGAAGACGTGATCGGTGAATCCGGCCGTATCGGTGTAGTGCTCCTCGATGCGGAGATCGGATTCATGGTAAAGCAGCCCGTCGAGCACGTGCGTGGCGTCGCGCACGGCAGTGTTAATGACCTTGGTGTGAAAGGGAGCGTACTGGTCCGAGACGTGGGTATAGAAGGTGACGCCCGGGTCGTTGCCGTACTTCAGGTTGACCTGGCCGGCTGCTTCGCCGCGACCGCCAGCGCGGAAGCGCTGGCCATCGGAGGAGGAAGTCTTGCCCTCACCCCAGTGCGCGGCAAACGGAATGCGGTGCTGATAGTTGACGAGCTCGGCCAAGGCTTTGGAGTAGGACTCATCGCGGATGTGCCAGGCCACGAGCCAGGAGAGTTTTGCGAGGCTGGTGCCGGGGCAGGACTCGGCCATTTTGGCGAGGCCGAGGTTGGTGGCATCGGCCAGGATGGCCGTCAGCAGCAGCGAAGCGTCCTTTGGCGCCTCGTTGGTCTTCAGGTGGGTGAAGTGGCGCGTGAAGCCGGTCCGGCGGTCGACCTCGATCAGCAGGTCCGTAATTTTGACGTGCGGCAACATGCTGTAGAACGTGTCTCGTAAGATTTCCGCCTCCTTTGGGACGCTGTTCTCCATGGGACTGATCTTGAGGCCCGTGCTGTTAAGTTCCACCTCCGGCAGACTGCCGGCGCGGGCCAGCACCTCGGTGTGATTGAGCGCTTCGCGCAACTGCGATGTGCGCTGTTCGAGGTAGTCCACCGGAGAGGCCGACACGGAAACGTGCAGGCTGGACTGCGCAAGCCTGCGGTCGAACTCCGTCCGGGGCATGAGGTAATCCTCGAAGTCGCGAAACTGGCGCGAGCCCACAACCGAGATGTCGCCGGAGCGCAGGGCGTTCTTCAGCTCGGCCATGACGCAGATCTTGTAGAAGCGGCGGTCGATTCCTTCGGCTCCGAAAATGTGTTCTTTCCACCCCTGCCGGATAAAGGCAACGGGGGCGTCGGTTGGCACTTTGCGCAGTCCTTCGTGGTTCATCCGGCGCAGCACTTCGATCGCGGCAAGGAGGCTGCGCGCCACCGGAGCGGCCCGGAACTCGAACGTGTCCAGCAGCTTTGGGCCGTAGCGCCGGAGCTGGGGATAGTGCTCGTCGATCAGCGAAAGGGCGCTGAAATCTTCATCGCGGGCCAGCTCCGCGGCTTCCTTCACGCTGGCCGAAAAGCTCGCCCACGGCACGACCGCTTCGATGGCCGCGAACGGATCGCGGCTCTGCTCCCTCGCCTCGACCAGGGCCGCGCCCACCTTGGCATACAGCCGGACCTTATCGTTGATGGCCTTACCCTGTTCGGCAAAGGCCCGTTCGTACTTGTTTCTGGACTTGGTGACGAAGCCGCCCATCAACCGGTCGTGCAGGTTGACGATCTCGTCGGTCAAAGTGGCTCCGGTTTCGATCATCAGGGCGACAAGTGCGCCGTACCGGTGCGCCGGCTCGTACTCTTTCAGCTGGTAGACGGCGGTCTGGCCTGCTTCCCGCGCGAGCTGCAAGAGGCGGTTCTGATGCAGTTTGCGGACTGTTTCAGCGGAAAGACCCAAGGCCCGAATCGCTTCGAGCCTTTCGATGTGCGACAGGACCGCGCGCGCAGTTGGCGCACCGGGCGGCATACGGAGCCAGGAAAGCAGGCTGTACGGGGAGCCTTCGCGCAGCTCCAAAAGCGCATCGAGCCAGGCGTGCTGTTCGACGGTGAGATCTTTCGTGAGGAGGGAAAAGAGCTTTCTCTGCGCCCGCGTCGCCGCTTCGGCTGCGATGCGTTCGATCACCGCGAGCGAGGGGAGGGCGATCAGCCGCCTCCGCATCTCTTCCACAAGCGCCTGGGCGAGCGCCATGCCGCGCGTAGTTTGCAGGGCGGTTGTCTCCAGCCACTCCACCAGCGACCGGTAGTGCTCGATATTGAACTGCTGCATGCCGGTGCGCGCGACGAGCTCCAAGAGATGCCCACGCCTTGTTTCATCGCGCTTGGCATATAAATCCCATGCCGCGACCGGAATCTCAAGCTGGGCAGCCAGCAGGTTCAGCAACGGTTCGTAGGGCGCTTCCCGCTCGCCGATCACCCGCCCCGGAAAGCGGAGATACGCCATCTGCACGGCGATACCGAGCCGGTTGTGGTCGCCGCGATGCTGGCGAATAAAGGTTGTGTCCTGCCGGTTGAGCGTGTACAGCCGAATCAACTCCCCTTCCTCAGTGGGGAAGGCGAGCAGTTCAAGGCGCTCTGTAGAGGTCAGCAGCTCGCGGCGGGGCACTCAACGCCAACTCTTCCAGACGCCCTGTATTTCTTGCTCAAAACCAAGGTCGCCGGGGTAGCGATGGGTTTGCCGGATCAACGCGAGCACCGTCAGCATATCCCCCGCGATGTCTTCATCCACGTTCCAGAGATCGACAGGGTTCCAGCCCCCGTTCTCTTCGGCGTTGTGCCAGGCAAGCAGGAAGTTGGCCACGCGGCGCGACTGACCGGTATCTCGCTTGGCCACCTCGAATAACCGCGCCAGAGCTTCATAGGCCGGCTGCTGATGGAACTCGAACGGCATGGCTTTCCTTTGTAGCGAATACGCTGGTTTTCAGGACAATCCGGGACCGGCCTGAAAAGACCCATCTCCGGTTCTCAGAAGTGTCTCACAAACCGTCCGACAATCTGTGTTGCATATACCCGGCATCCCGGTAGAATCCGGGACATGCGCATCGGCTATGCTCGCGTCTCAACCGAAGACCAAACGCTCGACCTGCAGCGGGACGCGCTGCAGCAAGCAAAATGCCGGGAGACCTACGAAGAGCAGGCCAGCGGGAAGAACACCGGTAGGCCGCAACTGGAAGCCTGCCTGAAAAGTCTGCGGGAAGGCGACACGCTCGTCGTCTGGCGGCTGGACCGACTCGGGCGGAACCTCGCCGACCTCGTTCGCCTCATCACGGACCTCGAACAGCGCAAGATCAACCTCGCTTCACTGACCGAGCAGATCGAAACCGGTACGCCCGCAGGCAAGCTGGTCTTCCACGTCTTCGCCGCCCTGGCGGAGTTCGAGCGCAACCTGATCCGTGAAAGAACCATCGCCGGCCTCAAGGCCGCCCGCGCCCGCGGACGCAACGGGGGCCGCCCCTCCAAGCTCTCTCCGAAGGAAATCAAGACCATCCGCGCCCTGCTCAAAACCGCCGACATCCCCGTCGCCGAGATCGCTGCTCGCTTCGGCGTGGCGCGCTCTACCCTCTACCGCACCGTCCTCAATCCCTCTGCCTGAGCCGCCACAGCCCCTCTCCGGCCTTAGCGTACGTAATATTCCGTTTCTTGAGGTGACCCCTACAGGCACTCTCCTGAGATCGCGTCCCTGGGTCATGTTGCGCGAGAGCTCTTCGAGATCATCCGCACACAGAACGCTGCCGCATGGCCTCAGTGGCTGGAGGCCGCAGAGCGCTCCCCACTCGCCCCTTTGCCCGACGCCTTCAACGAGATCAGCATGCGGTCGCCGCGGCGCTTGAGTTGCCGTGGAGCAACGGCATGGTTGAAGGACAGATCCACCGGTTGAAGCTGCTTCAGCGCCAGATGTATGGCCGAGCTAGCTTCGACCTACTTAAGCTGCGCGTCCTTCACGCCGCCTGATCAAAGCGCCTCTAGACGCGCTCCACGAACTCGAATGCCTGCTTCACCAAATGTGAGCCAGAACCCGACTAGAAGCAGAAACGACATCCGCCATACCGGAAAGCACCGCGAACCCGATCGTCGATATCCGGGGCTAGGCTCCCATGGCCACGCGCTGCCCGAGTTGCCCTTTCCGACCGGAGGGCGATGCTGCGCTCGCCAACCGAATACGGATCGAACTGTTAGGGGCAAGCCAGACCTGCCACCATCCGCGCCTGCACGGGCAGCCCGAAACCCGGCTTTGCCGCGGCGAGCGCGATGAGCAGCTCACGCTGCTGTATAGGCTCGGCTACCTGGAGAAGCCGACTGATGCCTCTTTCTAGACGACGAATGTTACTGGTTCCGAGCAGGAAATCGCTGTGGCTGCAAACGATAGCTTTGGGCTGTAGCGTTGATTATGAAAAAGCACGGGCCCGATCCGGTGCCTGCGATACCCCACCGTAATGCTGGTCCAAAATCGCCGGACAAGTCATACCTCAAACAGCAGAGAAGTTCCAGGGTACTTTAGTAAGTTGCCAATCTTCTCCAATTGTCGCAGATTGGAGAGGTGCCTGCCCTCAACAAAAGCAAAGCGACAGCCCTTACTCCTTATCTTGTCGAAGCGGAGGACGGTCAGCTATTCATCAAGCTGGGCACCGGTAGTGAGGGCAAAAGGATTTTTACAAACGATCTCGGCTTCTATCTTGTAGCTCGCACGAACGTATCTGCCGAGGAGCTGGCTGATCTAACAGCTCTCATTGCTGCTGCTTGTGACGGTTTGCTTTGCGTCATTGCTGAACCACACTGTCTATTCAAAGATCTACCTCCTGCTTCTTTTCGAGTGCATTAGCTTTTCAGAGCTACAGGCTGTAACTTCACGCCTGATCCGCTGAGAATCACTGGTAAAACTTTCCTGCGTTCGCCTCCCGCTTTACATCTGGAAACGGCTCAACAGCGTGTTGAAGAAAGCTGTGCTCGGAAGCAGGGTGTCCTTAAAAGCTCACCGGCATGATGTTTATACCGAATGCAGTCGATCTTAAACGTACCATGTAGAAAGAACATGCAATATATACATACCTCATTCCCACAATGGGTACAATCTTCCTAAATTTTTCCGAAAAGAATCACAAACGCTAAACTTTTTTTCTCTCCTGCCGATATAGCGATTGCACAAAGCTGAACGACAGAGAGGGGCTACCCCGAATGGCACAAACGAACCCACAGGTCTCAGTACACTTATCTGAGAACCGCGTAATTGCTCCATTGCAAGTTGTTGCACTTCATCGCCGCATGAACAGGCACTCCAATGCTCTACTTGTTACAGCAAACGATGCGGCAACATATGTTGTAAAGTTTGCTCGTTCTGAGACGCCGCTCAATGCATTCCGGGAGGCTTTTGGCAATGGGGTGGGAACGTGTCTCGGAATTCCCATGACGCCCTGGGCGGTTCTTCGATTCAGTCGCGAAGCCCTTACTGAGGTTTCCAAGCTCTACGCGGACCCACAGTTTCTTATGGATGCTTTCTGCGAAGACCATTTCGGATCGCGCGTCTTTGTGGATGCAGGGCCTACTTTCGAAGTGCTTCCCTCAACGGTAAAGTCGTACAACCCTGAAGTGACCAGGGCGTTTGCCGCCGTACTGCTTTTTGATCTCTGGATTGGGCAGAGCGAACGGCGTCAGTACATAGCGCGTTTGAGCGGCGAAGGCTTCATCGATCTCAGATTCATTCGAAACTCGCGCATCCTTACTGATAAAAATTTTCAGCTTCTCCAGCCGGAGCGAGCAAAGGCGGCTTTTCGGGAAGCTTACCGCATAAGCAGCGCACGAGCTGTGTGCGATAGCCTCATGAAACGACTTTTTAGCCTGCCGTTCTCGGTCTTGGAGCAGATGCTCCAGATCGTGCCATCAGCCTGGATGAGGCAGCTGGATATGGCAGATGTTCTTGAGCACTTGCATTCACGCAGAGCAATGATCGAAAGTCTTTGGTATGCCTGGAAAAAGAATGAGTTTGATGGTAATCCGTATCCGGCGCATGCGAAAATATCTTCAACAGAATGGATGAGGGAGCGCCGTACCAGATTCGATCTCGGCTAAGCCGTAGTGCCCCTTCCGGCCAGTTCGCATCAGGGGTTTGTGCATGCAACTAGAGTACCTGGTACTAGATTACTGCCCGGATGTAATCGCGGCTTTTGGAGAGAAAATTGCTGTGGTCTCTCGCCCGCTCCATCTGGATGGCGGGGAAGGATTCTCGGTTTACATCGCAAAAACCTGGCCCAGCCAGATGGCCAGTCAGGAAGCGGAGTATATACAAGCCGTTTTAGGCGATTTACATGATGCCAGCCCGGAAGACAGGTCGCAGCTCTTTGCAGCTATTTCCGAGATGTCGGCAGGTTGTTTGCGCACCTCCGACCAAGGCATTTGTGAGGATACTCAGCTCACCGTGCTCATGGGGGAGACAATGATCCCATATCATACGTGAACTCACCCAACGGAGTTTACGGATTCAATCAGCTGTTGACCAAGCAGGAAAAATGGACGGTTTTGCGCTCCTCAACGATTGTATAAGGTCTGTGACCTGATCGCGCCGGGCTATGAGGCGCTTTACCAAAAGGGAAAGCTCCTGCTCATCACCTATGAACCAGGCTTTCGGTGCCGATTCTATACCGCGTGTGATATCGTCTGCGGCTATGTGATTGAGCCTCGCCAGCCAGAGCTGGAAGTCCTGCAATCCCCGCACCGCTGAGTACACTGTTTTGTTGGAGTAACACCCCTTTAACGGAGCATCGCTGAACTGCCAGCTTCCGGCATTGAAGCAGAGGCCATTGTCGATAAACACTACCTTGAATCTACCGGTTTTGTCAGCGGTGAATACAGCCTGCCGGGAATCCGCATTACATGTCCATTTATCAAAAATCAGAGCCCCGAGAAAGCAGTCAAGATTTGCAACCCTGCTGAATGAAGCAGTCGGTAGAAAGTCTACTGTGATTCCGGGCATGATTCCACCGACGTAAGCGGAACCGAAATAAATACCGGGCTTGTAGGTATAGCGTCGCGCGTTGCGTTCTTGCGCAAGTTCAGGAGTTTTCTCAAGGAACTCCGCCGTGACCTGTACTGCTGAGACATCCGGAACCGGCAGGTCCATAGCTCGTAAGAGATGCGCTGCAAGCCACTCATTCATCAGTACTCGCCGATGCTGCGGATTCTCTAACGCCTTGATGACATAGCAACGCTCGTCGTCTGCTATGACCAGGTGGCTCTGCGTCTCACCCCGCATTTTACGAAAATACCCTGTGACGATTGGGAACGCACTCACCTTAGCCTCAATCGTTCAGACACTATCATTTAAGCTTGTGCGATCGTCATGAAATTTGAGGTGATGCGAGTGCTAAGCAAGGGCCAGACGGCGATCTTCAATTTCACTTAAGACGTCCACAGCAAAATTTATATTGTTAAATGCGCTTTCGGGATTAAGGCGAGCGTTACAGTAGACATTATCACAAATTATGGGTGAAAGATTTACCTTCCTACCTCCTTGACGTCCGGGAGCTACAAGCGGTCTCATAAACATCTGAGGCGCGTTTGGCGTCATACTGGAGTTGC
>CAXTSG010000005.1:0-29403 GCA_964246825.1 uncultured Acidobacteriaceae bacterium
ATACGACGCTGTTCGACGGCGCGGACCCAAACTCGGTCCGGGCGTTCTTTGACGAGTTGATGGACCTCGGCGTCGAGGGCATGATGGTTGCCCCCGGCTACACATACGAGAAAGCTCCCGACCAAAAGCACTTCCTCGGCCGCGCCCGGTCGCGGCGGCTCTTCCGCGCCATCCTGTCGAACCGCAAAAAGACCTGGAAGTTCAAAGCCTCGCCCATGTACATGGAGTTCCTGATGGGCAAGCGCGAGTTTACCTGCACGCCCTGGGGTATGCCGGCCTACTCGGTTTTCGGCTGGCAAAAGCCCTGCTACCTGCTGCAGGACGGCTACGCCGATACTTTTCAGGAGCTGATCGAGACTACCGACTGGGCAAGCTACGGTACGGAAAGCGGCAACCCGAAGTGCGCCAACTGCATGGTCCACTCCGGCTATGAGGCTTCGGGCGCGTACTACACCTTTGCTTCGTGGAAGGGCTTTGCCGCTACCGCCATGGCGACGCTTTTCAGCAAATATGAGGATCGCGGCGCGCTCGATCTTCTGAATGCTCCCAAGCCCGCGACGCATGTGCCGCTTGTGCAGATCGGTGCGGTCAACCGCGTCGACGCGCGGCAGGAAACGGCGGTCTGATGCAGCCGGCTCCCAAGACTAGCGTCGACCCGCAGCCTGACCTATCGGAGATAGCCGCCGGGCGGGCCCGCGAAGAGCTGCAAGGCTGGTCGCCCGCGCTTCTGACAGACGACGAACGGCGCGTTGTGTTTGAGAAAGCGTTTGACTACCGCGGCGATGTAACTCTCACGCTCCAGGACGGCCGCGTCATCGAGGGCTACGTCTTTGACCGGCGAGCCGGAACCACGCTTGCCCACTCAGCCGTGCGTATCATCCCTGCCGGTGAGCGTACTAAGCTGGCCGTGTCCTACGATCAAATCGCCGGCATCACCTTCAGCGGCCGCGATACGGCCGCCGGCAAGAGCTTTGAGGCTTGGGTCAAGAAATACCGCGAGAAAAAGGCAGCCGGTGAGCAAAATATTGCGATCACCCCGGAAGCGCTGGACTAGCGCTCCCGGCCGCTTTGCTTTAAGCACCCGGAGCCTTGACCGCGAGAATGGTCGGCTTGTCAATCTCCGGAGGGTGGGCGAGCAGCTCGTCCGCCTTGGCAAATAGGGCTTTAGCAATCTCGCCGTTCAGGTGCGCATCACGCGCCGCGCTGTCGGCGAAGGTGTCGAAGATGCCGTACTTGGACGGCCCTATTTTGAGCGCGTACCAAGTGGTCGTGCCGGTTTCCGCCTGTGCCAGCGGCAGGGCCGACTTCAGAAAGGCTTCCAGCTCTTCTTCCTTGCCCGGCTTGGCTTCCATGTAGGCCCAGATCGCGAGTGTATCCATAGTTTCCTCCGCTCGGTGAGATGCCGCCGCGGCTCCGTAGAATAAGGATACGATGCGAGTCTTTCTCACGGGCGGAACCGGCTTTCTCGGCGGGCACGTTGCGCGCGCGCTCCAAGCGCAGGGCGCGCAGCTGCGCCTGCTGCGCCGGCCGACCAGCGACGAGCGCAACCTTGCGGGACTGCGCGGCGCTGAAACGGTCACCGGCGACCTCGCCGAGCCGGAGCCGCTCCGTACTGCGCTGCGCGGCTGCGATGCGCTCATGCACGTCGCCGCCGACTACCGCCTGTGGGTGCGCAACCCGGAAGGGATGTACCGCGCCAATGTCGAAGGCACACGCGCCCTGCTGCGCCTGGCGCGGGAAGAAGGCGTTCCTCGCACGGTGTACACCTCAAGCGTGGCCACCATGGGCTTCCGGCGCGACGGCGCTATCGTGGATGAAGCGACGCCGGTTGCGCTCGCAGACATGATCGGCCACTACAAGCGCTCTAAGTTTCTCGCGGAGCAGGCCGCGCTTGAGGCCGCGCGTGACGGCCAGTGCGTCATCACGCTGAATCCAACTACCCCTATCGGCCCCGGCGACCTGAAACCCACGCCCACCGGCCGCATCATCGTCGACTTCCTTAAAGGCAACTTCCCGGCCTACACCGACACAGGCTTGAATCTGGTCGATGTGGGCGAAGTCGCACGAGCCCACGCTGCCGCGCTGGAACGCGGCCGCAGCGGCGAGCGCTACATCCTGGGCGGCGAGAATCTCACGCTTAAGCAAATCCTCGACAAAATGTCCGCGATCACGGGGCTGCGCTCCCCCAAGGTGCAGGTACCTACCGCGTTGGCCATGGTTTTTGCCTTCTTTGACGAAGCGATCACCGGCGGCCTGCGCGGGCAGGAACCGCGCGCCACGGTGGAGGCCGTCCGCATGAGCCGCAAAAAGATGTTCGCGTCCTCGGCCAAGGCCGAGCGCGAGCTGGGGTTCCATGCGGTGCCTGTGTACAGCGCCCTGCGCGCAGCCATCAACTGGTTCCGTGCAAACGGCTATGCTCCGGCTCCGGGCAGCGGCAAGCCCGCATGATGCAGATCGGCATCGTTGCCGCTTTGCCCGGCGAGCTGCTGCCGCTGACGCGGCATTACAAATTACAGGTTGATGATGGGGTATGGTCGGGCCGGGTTGAACTGTCGGGCGGCGAGGCAGCCAGGGTGTTCGCCGCGGCCGTCGGCATGGGCTCGGCGGCGGCGACGCAGGCTTTTTCCCGCGTTGCCTCCGCGCGTCCGCTCGATGCTGTTCTTTCCTACGGCTGGGCGGGTGCCATCTCCTGCGGAGTCAAGCCGCCGGAGGTTTACTCGCCCATGGAGGTGGTGGAGGCTCGTACCGGCGAGCGCTTCGAGGTGTGCGGGTCTTTGCCGAGCCGACCGGCCGGGCTCCGCCTGGTGACGCTCGACCACGTTGCGCGCTCCGGCGAGAAGCGCCCTCTGGCGGAGCGCTACCAGGCGGTGCTGGTGGATATGGAGGCCGCAACGATCGCCCGCCTCGCGCGCGCCCATGCACTTCGCTTTGGCTGTATCAAAGCGGTATCAGATGGGTATACGGATGTGCTGCCCGACTTCAACCGCTTTCTGGATGCGCAGGGACAGCTGCGCCTCCCGCGCTTCGTCGCGGATGCTGCCCTACGGCCGCGTTACTGGCCCCCGCTGGCACGCCTGGGCAGAAACAGCAAAACAGCAGCCCGGAGATTGGCGGAAGCACTACCCAACTATTTGAAAAGCAGCGGGTTGGTATCCTAAAAGCTATGCCTGTCCTTGATCGAACAGCATTGTTCACCATACCCGAGACCATGCAGGCCGCCGTCTACCGCGGCGCGGAGGATGTACGGATCGAGCAGGTGCCGGTACCGGTTATCGGTCCGGGCGAGGTGCTGCTCCGCGTGGAGGTTTGCGGCATCTGCGGCACCGATTTGAAGAAAATACACAGCGGCTCCCACTCCGCGCCGCGCGTTTTTGGGCACGAGACCGCCGGTACAGTGGTTGCGGTCGGCGAACAGGTGTTCGGCTTTGCCCCGGGCGACCGCGCCATGGTCTTCCATCACATCCCGTGCGGCCGCTGCTATTACTGCCGCAAAAAAACCTTCGCGCAGTGTCCTGTTTACAAGAAAGTCGGCGTTACGGCAGCCTATGAGCCTTCCGGCGGCGGCTTTGCCGAGTATGTGCGGGTCATGGACTGGATCGTCGAGCGCGGTCTTGTGCGGATTCCGGACGGCATCCCTTTTGAGCAGGCCGCGTTCATTGAGCCTGTAAACACCTGCCTGAAAGCGGTTCGCAATCTCGCGCTGGAGCCGGATGAAACGGTGCTGGTCATCGGCCAGGGCCCTATCGGCATCATCCTGGCGGCGCTGGCGGCTCGCACCGGGGCCAAGGTGCTTACCTCGGATCTTTACCCGGAGCGCCACGCCACGGCGGCCGAGTTCGGCCTGAAGCACCCCATTGACGCTGTGCGCGAAGATGTCACAGCGCGTGTTCGGGCCGAAAGCGAGGGCCGCGGCGCGGACGCCGTGATTCTGGCGGTCGCGGGCGACGCGCTTATCCCCTCCGCCATGGACGCCGCGCGCCACGGCGGCCGCGTGCTTCTTTTCGCGCAAACCCAGCACGGCGAAGCCCCGGTGGACCCGGCCGCGATTTGCATGGACGAAAAGTCGCTTCTCGGCTCCTACAGCGCCTCGGTCGATCTTCAGGAAGAAGGCGCGGCGCTGGTTTTTGAGGGCTACCGCAGCGGCTTTGACCTGACCAGGCTGGTGTCGCACCGCTTTCCGCTCGCGGAGGCCGTGCAGGCCATTCACACGGCTTCGCACCCCGGCGCGCACTCCATGAAGATTTTCATCACGCCCACGGCACAGGGGCGTTCCTAGTGGCAGGCAGCCTGATGCAGGCAGCCGTGCTTTACGGCAGGGAAGACCTGCGTCTGGAAATGCTGCCGCGCCCCCGCGCGGACGCGGGCGAGCTTGTGCTGCGCGTGGGCGCGGCGCTTACCTGCGGAACGGACCTGAAGGTATTTCGGCGCGGCTACCATGCCCGCATGCTCCAGCCGCCCGTGCCTTTCGGGCACGAAGTAGCCGGCACCGTGGAAGAAGCAGGTGCCGGTGCGCTGTTCCGCCCCGGCGACCGCGTGGTTGCGCTCAACTCCGCCCCTTGCGGGGTATGCTTCTTTTGCCGCGCGCACCAATCGAATCTGTGCGACGATCTCCTGTTCAATAACGGTGCGTATGCGGAATATCTCCGGGTGCCTGCACGAATCGCCGAGAAGAACACGCTCCCTGTTCCCGCGTCCATGCCGCTGGAGCACGCGGCACTGTCCGAGCCGCTGGCCTGCGTCCTGCTCGGGCTCGAAGAGTCCGGTGTTCGTCTCGGAGACAGCGTGGCCGTCATCGGCGCGGGCCCTATCGGGCTTCTGTTTGTCCATGCCGGGGCGCTTGCCGGGGCGCACGTCATTGCCGTGGTCAAGCACCCGGCGCAGGCCGAAGCCGCAAGGGCTCTGGGCGCGGCGGAAACGGTTGCAATCCCGGCCGACGGCCACAGCCCGGCTGCCGAGGTGCGCGCGCTGACTGGGGGGCGCGGCGCCGACATCGCGATCGAGGCCGTGGCCAGCCCCGTAACCTGGGGTTGGGCGGTGGACATGGCCCGCAAGGGCGGCACGGTCAACTTTTTCGGCGGGCCGCCTGCCGGAACCGTGATAGCGCTTGATACAAACCAGCTGCACTACAGCGGCCTCACCCTGCGGGCGAGCTTTCATCACACCCCGGCGACCGTGCGCCGGGCCCTTGCGCTGCTCGCCGGCGGGCGCTTCCGGGCCGAGCGCTTCCTGACCGGCCGCCTCGGTCTTGCCGAGGTGCCCGGGCTATACCGGGAAATGAGCCGGCGGCGCGACGGAGCTCCCGTCGAGGACAGGCAGGCGCATGACGGCATCAAGGCCGCGCCGCGCCCTGAACCCGCACACAGCATCAAGACGGTTATTCTTCCTTAAGGCATGGCTACCGCATCCCTCCATCCCGACCTCGACGAGCGCGAGCTGCTGCTGGCGCAGGGCTGGGCTTCCTTGCCCGCCGCGTACTGCCCTCCGGAGAAGCCGCCCACCCTTGCCGAGGCGCAGGCATGGTGCCGTCGCCTGACGGAAACGCACTACGAGAACTTCCATGTCGCCAGCCGGTTTCTGCCGGAGCGGCTCCGGGCGCACTTTCACGCGGTATATGCGTACTGCCGCGTTTCCGATGATCTCGGCGACGAGGCGGGCAGCTCCGCGCAGTCGCGGGCACTGCTGAGCTGGTGGCAGGAGCAGCTCGTGGCCTGCTACCGGGGCGAAGCGCTTCACCCCGTGTTTGTCGCGCTCCATCCGGTGATCCAACAGTGCTCCATCCCGATGGAACCGTTTGCCGACCTCTTGACCGCCTTTCAACAGGACCAGGTCGTCCGGCGCTATGCCTCCATTGAGGATTTGCTGAGTTACTGCCGCAATTCCGCCAATCCGGTCGGGAGATTGGTGCTGTACATGGCCGGCTACTCCGACGAGGAGCGTTTTCGCCTGTCGGACCAGACCTGCACCGCGCTTCAGCTTGCCAACTTCTGGCAGGATGTGCGGGTGGACCATGCCAAGGGCCGCGTTTACCTGCCGCAGGCCGATATGGCCCGCTTCAAGGTGTCGGACCTCATGCTGTCGAAGGCGGTGGAAGCTCGGCGGGCCACCCCGGAAATCCGCGATCTGCTCCGGTACGAGGTCGGCTATGCCCGCGTCCTGTTCCGCAACGGGCTGCCCTTGATCGGCATGGTGGACCGCGAGCTGGCCGTAGACCTCGATCTTTTCTCCCGCGGCGGTCTGGCGGTTCTGCGTGCTATCGAGGCGCAGGATTATGACGTACTCCGGGCGCGCCCCCGCATCTCCAAAGCCGGCAAGGCCGCCCTGCTGCTGCGCGCCCTTCTCTCCAAATACCTGCCGTTTTCAAACAGGAGCGGCGGCCGGTGACCGAGGCGCAGGCCTATGCCGTATGCCGGCGCATCGCGCGCCGCGAGGCGAAGAACTTTTATTTTGCTTTTCTGGCGCTGCCCCGGCCTAAGCGCGACGCCATCTGCGCGGTGTATGCCTTTATGCGGCAGGCCGACGACCTGGCCGACGATGAAGCGCTGACGCGCCCGGAGCGCCGCGCCCGCATGGCGGTTTGGCGCTCCGAGTGGCAGCGCGCCGCGGCGATCGGCGGCTCCAGGGATCCGGTCTTTTTTGCCTTGAACCATGCCCGCCTGCGCTTTCGCATCCCGCTGGAACTGCTGGACCAGCTGGTGGACGGGACCGCTCTGGATCTAAGGGAAGAGCACGACCGGGAACAAACCTTTGCCGACTTCGCTGCGCTGCGCCGCTACTGCTACCTGGTCGCTTCCGTGGTCGGTCTGGTGTGCATCCGCATCTTCGGCTACTCTTCCGCCGCGGCCGAGCGGCTGGCGGAGGAGCTGGGCATTGCCTTCCAGCTCACCAATATCCTGCGCGATGTGCGCGAAGACGGGGAACGCGGGCGGGTGTACTTGCCTGTGGACGAGCTGAAGCGCCATGGCCTGAGCCCCGCCTCCATTATGAAAGCCGCACGGGCTGGCCAACCGCCGGAAGGCAGCATGCAGGCCATGCTGGCGGAGCAGGGGGAACGCGCCGAGCAGTTTTACCGGTCCGGTATCGCGCTGCTGCCGCTGATCGACGGGGACAGCCGCCCGGCTCTGTGGGTGCTGATGACGATCTACCACCGGCTGCTCGGGCGTATCCGGAGAGCCGGCTACGACGTATTTTCTCGCCGCCACAGAGTGCCCACAGGCGAAAAACTGAGCCTGCTCGCGCGGGGGCTGGCGCGCACCGGCGCGGCGCGGCTCCAGCCGAAGATGCCGGGGGAGGTGCGTACTCCGCTCGGCATTCGCAGTGGTCGCAGGATCGCCGTTATCGGTGCCGGGGTATCCGGTTTGGCGGCAGCCTGCGCGCTTGCCGAGGAAGGCTACCAGATCACCTTGTTGGAACGCCGCCCTTACGTGGGCGGCCGTGCTTCCTCGTACCTCCATCCCGGCTCGGGCGAGGTCATTGATAACTGCCAGCACATCCTGCTGGGCTGCTGCACCAACCTGCGCAGCCTTCTTACGCGCGTGGGCCGCGAGGATGCCGTGGCCTGGACCCGCGAGATCACCTACATCGAGCCGGGCGGCCGCCGCAGCGTTGTGCGCCCGACCAACCTGCCGGCTCCGCTCGGCTCTGCAATCTCTTTTCTACAGGCCCGCTGCTTTTCCGCGGCCGACAAACGGGCCATCGCGCGCGGACTGCGCCAGTTCTTTCGCGGCTACCCCGAGGACATTCCCGGCGGCGAAACCTTTCTGGCCTGGGCCCGGCGGCACGGGCAAACCCCCGGCGCATTGAAGCGCTTTTGGGAGCCGATTCTGCAATCCGCTCTCAACGACGACCTCGACCGGGTTTCCGTTCATTACGCCGGCAAGGTGCTGCGCGACTCTTTCCTCAGCTCGGCGGCAGCAGGCGAGATCGGCGTCCCGCTCCTGCCTTTGTCGGAAATGTATGCGGGCGCGGCCAACTACCTGACGGAACGCGGCGGCACGCTCCACCTGCGCACAGCGGTGGAGGCGGTAGAACAGACCATGGCCGGCTGGGAAGTGGCAACCCGCAGCGAAGGCGTGGAAGAGCGGGAAGTGTATGACGATGTGGTGCTGGCGCTGCCGTTTGAAGCAACGGCAAAGCTGCTGCCGTCTCTTCCGCCGGACGCGCAGGGCGAAGCACTGCGGCACTCCGTGGCCGCAATGGGCCACTCGCCGCTGGCGGGGGTTCATTTGTGGTTCGACCGGGAAATTACCGATCTGCCCCATGCCGTGCTGCTCGATACCACCATCCAGTGGATGTACCAGAGGGAAAAGCTGGGCGGCAAGCCCCAGTCTGACGGAAGAAGCCACCTGGAACTGGTCATCAGCGTGGCCCGCGGCATCCTGGAGATGCCGCAGCGGGAAATTATCGACCTTGCCGTGCGGGAGCTCGCGCTTTTTTTCCCGGCCGTGGCGCAGGCGCGCCTTCTTAAAGCGGTGGTCACCAAGGAAGTACGCGCCACCTTTACCGTGCCGCCGGGCCTGGATGGTAAGCGGCCCCCGGCCCGCACTGCCTGGCCGGGCCTGTACCTGGCCGGCGATTGGACCGACACAGGATGGCCCGCCACCATGGAAGGGGCCGCTCGTTCAGGATTTTTGGCTGCCGAGGCAGTGACCGGGGGAAGCTGCCGGTTTCTTGTCGAGGACCTGCCCGCGCGCGGCTTGATGCGCCTTTTCCGCTAAGTCTATTCATCACGTTTAGAGGTGTCGTGAGCCGCCGCCAACACGCGTAAGGAGTTTCTTTGCACAAAATACCACCATCCGACATTCCGATCGAGGACCACGGCGTGATCGGCAACATGCGCTCCGCCGCTCTCGTCGCCATGGACGGCACCATCGACTTCTTTTGTTTTCCCGCCTTTGACTCGCCTTCCATTTTCACCGCTCTGCTGGATACGGAAAAAGGCGGCTCCTTCAGCATCTGCCCGCAGATGGAAGGGGTGCGCTGCAAGCAGATGTACCTGCCGGACACCAACATCCTGCTGACGCGATTCTTATCGGGCGACGGTGTTGCCGAGTTGACCGACTACATGCCGATCGAAGATACGACCCGGCCTTCGGCTTACGCCAATCAGATCATCCGGATGGTGCGGGTCGTGAAAGGTTCCGTCCGCTTCCAGCTGCGATGCGCTCCGCGCTTCGACTATGCGCGCGCTACCCATTCTGTGTCGCGCGAAGAGGATGCGATCTGTTTCTGCCCTGACTCCGAGAACAGCGGCAAAGCCGTGGTCCTGCACGGCAGCGTGCCGCTTGATATAGACGGCAAGGACGGCGTGGCGGACTTCACGCTGAACAATGGGGAAACCGCGGTGTTCGCCTTCGGCGAGGTAAAGCCGGAAGAAAGCGGCGCACAGGAGCTGCTCGATCCGAAGGCCATTCAGACTACCTTTGAGGAAACCGCGCATTACTGGCGAACCTGGGTCGGCAAGTCGGCATACAAAGGCCGCTGGCGCGAAACCGTGAATCGTTCCGCGCTGGTGCTGAAGCTTCTTTTCTCTCAGGCACACGGTTCCGCCGTGGCCGCCGTCACCTTCGGCCTGCCGGAGGAAATCGGCGGCAGCCGCAATTGGGACTACCGCTACACCTGGCTGCGCGACTCTTCCTTCTCGCTGTATGCGCTGGTACGCCTCGGCTTTTCAGGCGAGGTGGAGGCTTGGACCAAGTGGATGCGGGCGCGCGTCATGGACGGCCTGAGTAACGACGCGCTCGACGGGCCGCTCCGGGTCCTTTACCGCACCAGCGGCGAGACCGACCTTGAGGAAACCTCGCTCGATCATCTGAACGGCTACAAGAACTCCAAGCCGGTACGCATCGGCAACGGCGCCAATGAGCAGCTGCAACTCGACATCTATGGAGAGTTGATGGACGCCCTGTATCTTTCGGCAAAGTACTCTGAAGGGCTGGCCAAGGACGGATGGCGCCGTGTGTGCAAGCTGATGGACTGGCTTGCCGCGAATTGGAACCGCCCGGATGAAGGTATTTGGGAGGTTCGCGGCGGGCGCAAGCACCTTCTGCACTCCCGCCTGATGTCCTGGGTTGCATTTGACCGTGTGATCCGGCTGGCGGGCAAGCGTTCGCTGGAAGCGCCGTTGATGCAGTGGTACGAGATTCGCCGGCAGATCAATGACGACATCCTGGACAATTTTTGGGATGAAGAGCTGCAGTCCTTCGTTCAGGTAAAAGGCGAGAAGAATGTAGATGCCTCCCTTCTGCTGATGCCGATGCTGCGCTATGTCAGCCCGAACGACCCGCGCTGGCAGTCCACGCTAGAGCGCATCGAGCGCTGCCTGACGGAGGACAGCCTGGTCTTTCGGTATCCCCCGGGCATGGATGGAGTGGAAGGGGAAGAAGGCAGCTTTACCGCCTGCTCCTTCTGGCTGATCGAGTGTCTGGCTCGCGGAGGGCAGGTCGACAAGGCCCGGCTGCTCTTTGACAAAATGCTGGGCTATGCCAACCACCTTGGGCTATATTCCGAGCAGCTGGGCCGCAGCGGGGAACACCTCGGCAACTTTCCCCAGGCGCTGACGCACCTTGCGCTGATCAGCGCGGCCACCTACGTGGATCGTTCCTTGGACGGCACCCACGATACCTGGATGTAGCCTCCATCAGCGTGTGAGCAGCGCGACGCCTAGGCAGACAAACACTGCCGCCGCCCAGCGACGGCGGTCTACATCTTCCTTCAGGAAGAACTTAGCCGCTACGGCATTGGTCACAAAGGTGAGTGAAGCCGAAGCAGGCCCGATGAGGCTGACCTCCGCGTGCGACAAGGCAAACAGCAGGGAGAAGAAAGCGCACGCCATGTTCAGAACGCCGCCCATAAAGCGCGTACTGGTGATGACCGCCAGACTTGCACCCCGTAAGCCCCGCTGAGCGCGAATAGCGTCGAGGTCGAGGCGCCGCATGGCGGAGGCAATCAGCAGGTCACCCGCGGTGGCAAAGGTGACGATCGCGGCAATCATCCCCGCGACCTCCAGCCCGGGGGTATGGTGCGGCGCCGGCACGGTCATGGATGCCTCGGCTGCGTCGCCTGGAAGGCGGCTGCTTTTCGCTCTCGGTAAGGGGGCTCGGTGTAGCTCTTCCCGTTTGCAACAAAGCCCACGCCCAGCGTGATCAACAGAATGCCGAGCCAGCGCGAAGGAGAAATCTGCTCGTGCAGCCAGAAGCGGGAAAGCAGTGCAATCAGCACATTGCCGATGGAGGTTGTCGGCAGCACAAAGGTCAGGTCGGCCCAGGATAAAGCCGCCGTGTACGAAGCAAAGAAACCGATGAGCAGGGCGATGCCCGCGGCCACATAAGGGGTCGCGACAGCATGGAGCAAGAGCGCCGGGTGGAGCAGGGAAACAGGACCGATTTGCTTCATTCCGACAGCAAGCAGGGTGTCGCCCAGCGGCGCAGTAATCGCCACGGTCAGCAGAACCAGGTAGCGCCGGGGCGTTAATGAGCAGTCGGTCATCTATCCGTTACCGAAACCCTGGAGATAAGCGCAGCCTGCCGAGGCTGCGCTACGCCCCCGCACCGACGGCTGCGCGGCTTTCCTGTGCTTTGTCGCTCTTGGTCTGCTTTACGATGCGGTTGCGCTCGGCCCGGAGCTTCAAAAAAGACTTCGCTTCCACGTACAGGCGGGGCAGGTCGCGGTTCACTACAGCCTTCCACACGACGCGAAACGCGGCCTTGGGACGGAAATAATACTCATCGTAAAAGCGATGCACCATTTCCAGCACATACTCGGTCGGCAGCCCGGGGTACTCGATATGCGCCAGTTGGTGGCCGCCCTCGTCCACCATCTTGCCCTCGTTGGTGATAAAGCCGTGCTGCTTGGCGTAATCGTAAAACTCGGTACCCGGAAAAGCATGCGCGATCGAAACCTGGATGGTTTCCACGTCCAACTGCTTGGCAAAGTCAATCGTGTTGCGAATGGAAGCCGCGGTCTCGCCCGGCAGCCCCAGGATGAAGTCGCCATGGATGATGAGGCCCAGCTTATGGCAGTCGCGCACAAAGTCGCGCGCGCGCTGGATAGTCGCGCCCTTCTTGATGTTCTTGAGGATTTGCGGGTCGCCTGACTCGAAACCGACGATCAGGAGGCGGCAGCCGGCTTCCTTCATGGCCTTCAGCGTTTCGTAGTTCGTGGTCACGCGGGAGGTGCAGCTCCAGGTCAGCCCGAGCGGCTTCAGCTTCTCGCAAAGCTCAATGGTGCGCGGTCCATTGATGTTGAAGGTGTCGTCGTCAAAGAAAAACTCCTTAACCTCGGGGAAGAGCTTTTTCGCGCTCGCCATTTCCGCTGCCACGTCGTCGGTCGAACGCTTGCGCCAGGCATGGCCCGAGAGCGTCTGCGGCCACAGGCAAAAGGTGCACTGCGCCGGGCAGCCGCGCGTCGAATAAAGCGCTACATACGGGTGCAGCAGGAATGGCACGTTGTACTTGGTGACATCGAGGTCGCGCTTGTAGATGTCCGTGACCCACGGCATATCCGGCTTGTCGAGCTTTTCCACCTGCGGCCGGTCGGGGTTGTTGATGATTTGGCCGTCCGGGCCTCGATACGACACGCCGAGAATCTCGTTCAGCGGCTTGCCGTTTGCAAACTCCACGACGGAAAAATCGAACTCGCGGCGGCAGATAAAATCGACGGCCGCGCATTCCTGGAAGGCCTTGTCGGTGTCGGTCGTGACCGGCGGGCCGACAAAAGCAATCTTCAGGTTCGGGTAGGTCGCCTTGACCCGCTCGGCCGCGCGCTGGTCGCCTGTCCAGCCGATAGTGCTGGTAAACAGCACCAGGAACTCATAATCCTTGAGGATTTCGATAACGCCGTCCCAGGACACATGGTGCGGGTTGGCGTCGAGCAGGCGCGAGCCCTCCAGCAGCCCCGCCGGGTATGCAAGCCACACCGGGTACCAGTAGCTCTCGATCTCGCGGGTTGCGGGCCAGCGCGAGCTGGCTCCGCCGTCGAAGTTCTCAAAAGAGGGCGGGTTCAAAAACAATGTTTTTAGCGGCATATCCGTGACTCTAAGTTTACCATCGCGGACCGGCGCGCCTACCCTGTTTGCGGTATAGAGTCCATGCTTTTAGTGCAGGTTACCGCGCGCCTGTGTTAATCCATGCGGCCAGGCCGCCCGTCACGCGCAGCAGCGAAAGCTGCGCCTTCAGCAGGGTAAACCGAGCATCGAGCGCGTCCGAGTAGCGCAGCCGCTCGTTGATGCGCGCCTGCATCTCGTCAACCGGCGTCAGCGGCGCGGCAGCCGGGTTCGCGGGCGGCTGCGTTATTTGGAGCAGCACCGCTTCGAGCTGCTGGCTTGCGAGCTGCTCCTGCAGGTCGGCGATGCGGAGCTGCGCGCGCAGCTCCGGAAAGCTTTGCCGCAGCTGCACGGCCTGCTCCTCATTCAGATCGCGACCCTGCACGGCCTGTTCGTCGGCGTGGACGGCATCGGCCGCGGTGCCGCGCGCGTGGGCGTTGGTGGCTGCATTAAATAAGGGGAGGTTGATCTGCGCGGCAATTGCAAAATTATTCGGCCGTAGCGTACCCATTGGATAGTACTTGTTGTAGTTATTCAGATTTGCTTCCACGTACTCGTACGTGAAGCCGAAGCCGATTTGCGGACGATAGTTTACCCGCGCATCTCCATGCGCGGTATAGTGCCGGCTCACCGCATTGCTGAAGCCCGCATCCACGCCCGCCGTTCGTTGCGCGAGCCGTCGATCCTCGTCCTGCGGCGCCGGGGGGACGCTTTGCGACTCGGTTTTGAGCAGGTTTTCCGGTAATCCGGTCAAGTCGCTTAACCGCTTGCGCAGCAGCGCCGCCTGCGCCCGCAGATCCAACCGTCTTAAGTCGGCCTGTGCCGCCAGGATCTCCGCGCGCGTCGTGGCCATGCGGCTTTCCACCCCGGCATTGAGCCGGTCCTGCTCGATGGTGTTCAGCCTTTCGGCGTAAGTTGCTTCTTGGTCCAGCGCCGTGAGCTGCTGCGTGACGGTATTCAACTGAAGGTAATCAAGGGAGGTGTCGAGCTCCACCTGGTCCAGCGCGTCCCGCAGGTTTAGCGTGGCAGTGTGCAAGCCGGCCTTGGCCGCGCGGATGTAGTCCGGCTGCGAAAACGAGATCAGCAGCGATTGAATCTGCGCGTTGAACACGCTCGGCACGCCGCCCAGAAAGCCATAAGAGTAGCCCGCCGCCGAGCCCGCCGTGAGTGACGGCACATAGGCATCGCGCGTTTCCGAAAGCGCCGCCGAAGCCTTTGCCACATCCGCCTGCGCGATACGCACCGCCGGGCTGTTGCGGCGCGCCAGGTCGACCGTCGCATACAGGGAAAGCTGCGCTTTCGCCGGGGCCGCCGTAAGCGCCAGAAGCAGGAGGAGGGCGGCATGACACGGCTTGGAGCGATGTTTCAAAAAGCGAGTACCTTTCCCAAGCCGGGTTTTGCCGCGGTAGGCCGCCCCGGCGCATGCACCCGAATAGACTCCCGGAAATCCTCGGCGATTCTATCCTTAGAAGATTTTCCAGCGAGGAGCCGCGCGAGTTAACCCGCCGCTACTGCCGCACCCGTACCGCCATGCCGTCCACCAACGGCTGCCCGTTCGCTGCGCCCAGTGCCACCACATCGCCCGCCGCCAGGCCGCTCAGGATTTGCACCTGGGTTAGATTCAAAGTGCCTACCGTCACCGTGGAACGCTTCAGCTTGCCGTGCGCCACCTTATAGACGTAGTTCAGGCCCAGTCCGGGTTCAGCGTGATAAGCCTCGCGCGGCACAAACAAGGTGTCATTCACGTTGCGCGTTGTTACCAGCAGGTTCACGTTCGTATCGGGCAGCAGCCCGTCGTGGTCGCCGTTGATGGAGCAAAGCAGCTCGCCCACGCTGCGCGTGGTGTACGTCACAATGGTTGCGGGCAGCCGGGTGATCGCGCCGTGCCAGGTCTCCCCGGGCTTTGCCAGCCAGGTAATCGTGACCGGCTGACCCAAGCTTAACTTGCCGATGTCCGGCTCGTCGAAGTAGGCCAGCACTTGTAGGTGGTCCAGGTCGGCCATTTGCAGCAGGCGTTCGCCCTGCTGCGCGTACTCGGTTTGCGTGGCAGAGATGGAGTAGACCGTGCCCGCAAACGGCGCGCGCACCTGGCTTTGCGCGATCGCCTCCTCGGCAGCCTTGACCGCGGCCTGCGCCTCGGCAACTTCGGCCGCGGCCTGCGCGAGATTGGGCGAGTGGCCGCGCGCCGCCTGCCGCTGTTCCAACACCTGCAAAGCGGTCTTGTCGTTGTCAAGGCGGCTTTGCGCCTGGAGCACCTCGCTTTGGCTCGCCGCGCCCTGCGCAGCCAGCTGCCGGAGGTTTGCGAGCGCCGCCTCGGCTGCCTGCTCCTCGGCCCCGGCCTGCGTCAGCTGCCCATTTAGGGTGTAGCGCTCTTCCGGCGCTCCGCCTGCCGCAAGTGCTTTCTGGTTGGCCCGCGCGCCGGCAAGCGACGCCCTGGCCTGGAGCAGGCGGCTCTGCGCGTCCGCATCGTCCATCGTCAGCAGGAGCTTGCCGGCCGGCACCCGGTCGCCTTCATGCACATACACCGCGCGCACCAACCCCGGAAACGGCGCATGTGCCTCGAAGTTGCTGATCGGTTCTACCTTGCCGTTGGTTGCAACGGAGCTGCTGATGGAGCCGCGAGTGACCGTGACCGCACGCACCTCTAAAACCGTGCGCGTTGCCAGGCGGGCCAAGGCAAAAACCGCCGCGACCAGAAGAACCGCCACGGTCCAGACGATAATGCGCGTGCTCCTGTTCGTGCGTCCGTTGCTCATCGAGTGTTTTGCAGGTAAGTCGATGCTGAGTATACCTCTCAGCTAAACTGGGGTCATGGCAACAGCGACGCCCCGCTACACCGACGAGCATGCAAAAGCAGGCCTGGATACCTGCTTCCCGGACATCGAGACCTGGGAAAATCAGTTCGCCGGGTACGAAATCCTTATCGACGACCCGGAGTTTACCTCCGTCTGCCCCAAAACCGGCCTGCCCGACTTCGGCGTGATCCAGCTGCGCTACATGCCGCGCCGCCGCTGCCTGGAGCTCAAAAGCTATAAGGAATACCTGTTTTGCTATCGCAACCTGGGCATCTTTCAGGAAAATATCGTGAATCAGGTGCTTGAAGATGTGGTGCGCGCCTGCGACCCGGTTTGGGCGCATGTTCATGGAGATTTCCGCCCGCGCGGCGGCATCTCGACCGTGGTGGACGCGCGCTGGCCGCGGCCGGACGCGAAGTAGCCCGGCGTGCGTTGGCTGCTTAGCGCCGCGACAGCAGGGAACTGGGTGCTTGCGCTCCTGTGGGCTGTGCGGACGGTCGACCTCCTGCGGAACATCAAGCGCGTGCCGAATCTTCTTGCGCCGGACTGCCCTGTGGGGCCGCCGCTGACCGAGCGGGACCGGCTTGCGGTGATTGTGCCCGCCTGCAACGAAGAGAACGCAATCGCCGAGACACTGCGCTCCCTGCTCGGCCAGCAAGGCGTACCGCTTGAGATCATTGCGGTGGATGATCGCTCCGTGGATCGCACCGGCACCATCATGGAGCAGGTTGCCGCCGAAGCGGCGCTCGCCGCCGGGCCGGTTTCGCTCCAGGTGCTGCATGTGCGATCGCTCACCGAAGGCTGGATGGGCAAGCAGCATGCTCTCGCCGCCGGGGTTGCCGCGACCGATGCGCCCTACCTGCTGTTTACCGACGGCGATATTTTTTACGAGCCTGACGCCCTGCGCCGAGCGATGGAGTTTGTCATTCGTGAGCGCGCCGATCATTTCGTGCTGATCCCAACGCCTACCATCCGCGGCTGGGGCGAGCACATGATGATCTCCGCGCTTCAGGTGTACTCGGCTTTTGCCGTGCGCCTGTGGCAGATTCCCGATCCGAAAAAGAAAGACAGGCTGGGCGTGGGAGCCTTCAACCTTGTGCGGCGGGACGCTTACGAGGCCATCGGCGGCTTCGCGGCCCTGCGCATGGAGGTGCTGGAGGATGTGCGGCTCGGCGTCGAGATCAAGCGGCACGGCCTGCGGCAGCGCGTTGCCTTCGGCACCGGCCTGGTAACCGTGCATTGGGCCGCCGGTATCCTGGGTGTGATCCGCAATGTCACAAAGAACTTCTTCGCGGCTGTGGGCTACGAGGCCGGGCGTTTGATCGGCGGCTGCATCGCCCTCTTCGTTTTCGGCATTTGTCCGTTGTTCGGCTTCTTCGGGCCGCCGGCCATGCGGCTTGCCAGTGCGGTTTCCCTCATCATGCTGCTCATCATCTACCGCCTTTTTCGGTGGCGGGGCGGTTCTTCACCGGTGTATGCCCTGCTGTTTCCCGTCGCCACCGCGTGCATTATGTATGCGATGCTGCGGTCGATGACGGTTACGCTTCTGCGCGGGGCGGTGGTATGGCGCGGCACCTCATATCCTCTTGCTGAGTTGCGACGGCAGGCCGGTCCGCTGTTCTAGCGGCCCTCCTTTAGGGAATCGTGTGGGACGTACCCGGGGCGCTCTTAAACAGACTTGCGCTGCGCTGCCGGTGGCCGGTCATGGCCGGGTCCTTGAAGGCCATCCCGCCGTTTCCGGCATTAAACCCGGCCAGCAGCTGCGGGTTCGGCCGAAACTTTTCCGGCCCGTCCTTGAGCTGGCGGGCGTTGCTCAAAAGCATCATTGACTGCCCGTGCAGGTCGTGTACGACGCCGCGCAGGTGGACATCCTGATCGCGCAATCCTTCAAGCGCGCCAACCTCCTTGCGGTCCTCCGCCATGCTGACAATGGCAAAGCGGCACTCTGTGGTCGGCGTTTCCGGCGGGCACACGTCCAGGTAGCGTACACCGTCCGGCGTTTCCGTCAGATCGTAGATATGCGCGCTCAGGCAGATTTCCTTGCCCGCGTGTCCCGCCGCCTCCTCCGGAGTGAAGCAGGGACGCGACGCGTAACAGGCAGTCACGATAAGAAGCGGACAAAGCAGCAAAAGCAGCCAAAAGCGGCGCGAGGTCATAAGTCACCCTGAGACAAGCTCACTCAGAGTATCGGCACCACAGGGGAGATGCGACAGAGTACGACAGTCACATCCCGCGGCTGCAAGGAAACGGCTGTCTTAGAACAGAACAGTGTTCCTTGAGAAAAAATGGAAGGCTTCAGTGCACCTCAACCAGCTCCGGCACCCCTCGAGCCTGCGCGCCATAATGGCTTCGGACGTACTCATCCAGAATCTTCTGAAAGTCGCTCACGATGGCATCGCCGCGCAGCGTGGTCACGAGCCGTCCGTCGACGTACACCGGCGCTTTCGGCTCCTCGAAAGTACCGGGCAGCGAGATGCCGATATTGGCGTGCTTCGACTCGCCGGGCCCGTTCACGATGCAGCCCATCACCGCGAGCTTCATCTCCTCGACGCCCGGATATTGTTCTCGCCAGGCAGGCATGGAAGCGCGGAGGTAATCCTGAATCTGCTCGGCGAGCGACTGGAAGAAGGTACTGGTGGTGCGCCCGCAGCCGGGGCAGGCCGTCACCTGCGGCGTAAACGAGCGAATCGAGAGCGACTGCAGGATCTGCTGCGCGCACTGCACTTCTTCCGTGCGGTCGCCGCCCGGCTTCGGCGTCAGCGAAACGCGGATGGTATCGCCGATGCCCGCCAGCAAGAGCGGTGCCAGGCCCGCGGCCGAGGCCACAATGCCCTTGACGCCCATGCCTGCTTCCGTCAGTCCCAGGTGCAGAGGATAGTCGCAGCGTGCTGCCAGCATGGTGTACACATCGATAAGATCGCGCACGCCTGAAACCTTGGCGCTCAAGATAATCTGATCATGCCGCAGCCCGTAGCGCTCGGCAGCTTCGGCGGAGGAAAGCGCCGACACCAGCATGGCTTCCATCATGACGTCACGGGCCGGCAGTGGATCGGGCCGGCGTGAGTTTTTATCCATCATCACGGTCAGCAGCGCCTGGTCGAGCGAGCCCCAGTTGACGCCGATGCGCACCGGTTTCCCATTCTCCACCGCGCACTCGATCATGGTGCGGAAGTTGTCGTCGTTCTTGCGTCCGATCGAGACATTGCCCGGATTGATGCGGTATTTCGCCAGCGCCCGCGCACAGGCAGGTAACTTACGAAGAAGCAGGTGGCCGTTGTAGTGAAAGTCCCCCACGATCGGTACATCCACGCCCAGCTTGTCAAGCCCTTCCACAATAAAAGGGACCGCCTGGGCGGCATCGTCATTGTTGACAGTCACGCGCACCAGTTCGGAGCCGGCGCGTGCGAGCGCGGCAATCTGCTCGATGCTGCCTGGGATGTCCGCCGTGTCGGTGTTGGTCATGGATTGAACCACGACCGGCGCTTCGGAGCCGACGCGGACTTTGCCGACCAGGGCTGTCACTGTTTTTCTACGATGGATGGGGGGCATAGGGCCTCCCTGTAAGTTTACAGGAGCCGGGCGGCACGCTAAAACGGCGTCGGTGCCTTGCCGTTCTTGCCGGCCTCGCTTTTATGCGCTGCGAAGTAGGTTTCCTCGGCGGCGAGCATTTTCTGCGCCTGCTCGCTGTTGGAGGCTGCCGCATCCAAAGCCGTCGTCCGGGAAAAGTCATACATGCGGTCCGGAGCCGGCCCTTTCAACACCGCAGGCCACTTTGCGCTGCTGTCGACAATCAACCGCAGTGCTTTCCGCAGGTCCGCATGATCCGCGTCATAGGTGTCCATATTGTCGGAAAGCTCATCCACAAGCCGCGTGAACTCCTCAAGGCGGGCGCGCAATTCGGCAGGGCGGCTATTTTCCGTGCTGTTCGGCGTCATCTCGCGAATGGCATCAATCCGCTCATTCACAAACTTCAAGTAAAGCTTTAAGCGCTCCACGGGATGATCGCCCAGCTCGCGCACTTGATCGACCTGCCCCGGCGACAGCGGATCCCGCTGCTTTTGAGCTTCCGCCGGCAGGCAGCAGCCTAGAAGCAGAAGCAGCGCTACGGCATCCGGTCGGCATCGCAAGGTCGTCTCGCATCCTCAATCAGCGTCACTATAAACGCTCGGCACCGCTTAAATCTACCGTTACGCGGCTTCCTTGCCGGCTGCTTTCGCGGGCCAGCTCCATCAGGCGCGCCACGGACCAGGCCGCATCCACGCCGACCGCGGGCGGCCGAAGGCCCAGCACGGCATCACGCACGTTTTCATAATACTTTCGGTAGTCGCCCGGCAGGGTGGGCACCACCTCCGGTGCGGCACCGGGCGCGGTAAAGACACCCCAACTTTTTGCCAGTTCGCAGCCGAACTCCTTGTCGGCAAAGCGGGCGCCATCCTTGAGCGCCGCTTCCTGGGGGTCCAGGCCCCACTTTTCATAGCTGCCTTTTGTGCCATGAAGAGTAAAGCGCGCGCCGGGGCTGGCGGCCACCATGGTAGAGCGCAGCCAAACGCGCAGCGGCCTCAGTTCTTCCCGAGCGCTTTCACTGTAGGTCAGCTGAATATCGAAGGTATCGTCCACAACGGTGCCCGGCCGCAGCGACCGCACATCGGCCCACAACGCCGAGGGCGGCCCAAAGAGCGCCAGCGCCTGATCGATCAAGTGCGGCCCAAGATCAAACAGAATGCCGCCGCCTTTCTCCTCTGTTTCGCGCCATGCACCCGGCTTCGGCTCCAGGCGGAAGCGATCAAAATGCGACTCAAACAGCACCGGACCGCCTATTCGTCCACTTTCGAGCAGGTTGGCAACGGTTTGAAAGTCGCCGTCCCAGCGCCGGTTATGAAAAGCTGAAAGCACCAGGTGCTTTTCCGCGGCAATCTCGGCAAGAGCGGCGGCGTCCCCGCTGGTCAGCGCCAAAGGTTTGTCAACCACGACGTGCTTGCCGGCCCGGAGGCAGGCTTCCGCCAGGGAGCGATGCACGTCATTCGGCGTGGCCACCACGCAGAGCTGGATGGACTTATCTGACAGCAGTTCCTCTACCGAGCGAACCACCCGGGCGCGCGGGTACTTCGCGGCAGCCGTCGTTCCGGAACGCTCCACAATCGCCGCGACCTCAAGCCCGGGTGTTTCATCGATCACAGCCGCATGAAAAATCTGTCCGGCCAGCCCGAAACCGATGACCCCCACACAAATCGGTTCACTCATCCCGCTACCCTCTCACCGCTCTATTCTGTACGGACAAAAGCCAAAAGAAAAGGCGGCCGCAAGGCTCGCCTTTTCCTTCATTGCAAAGCACAATTACTGCACGCCACCGGCTTCCAGGTGCGACTCCAGGAAGTACAGCTGCTCCTCGGCCTCGACCACCAGCTGCTTAAAGAAGTCAGAAGTCGGCTCATCGCCGATTTCATCAATATCATCAGAAGCCTGGCGCAGCGCCTGGGCATAGCAGCCGAGTGCGTTTGCCAGCGCGTTTACGTGGTCCATGCCGGCCGTCAGCGTTACTTCGTACTCAGGGATCTGCGAGGTGGTAGCCGACTGCCGCACGGTGCCGTTTGCCACGCCGCCCAGCTGAGTCATGCGCTCCGCGATTTGATCGATCTGCGGAAAGATGGCTTCCGCCACGCTGTCAAAGACTAGGTGGAGCTGATAGAAATTCACGCCTTTTACGTTCCAGTGGGCGAACTTGGCTTGCGAGTACATATCGAGCGCCTCGGCCAGGCGCAGCTGCATCACGTCCACGGCTTTCTGCTTTTGCTCGTCAGAAAGCGCGACGCGGTTGTGGTACATCTTCTTATTTACTTCAGTATTCGGGCCGGGCGCTCCGTTGGTGGAGCGGCTTTTGCGTGCCGGCATTTCTTTCAGGCTGTTTGCCATTGTTGTTCTCCTTCATCCTTTGTGGCGCATGCTTGCTTGGCGTCGACAAATGGTCAGATGCGGTTTGCCCGCTTCGGAGTGGTCGCGCCCTTCGGCAGCAGCACATCGGCTGGGCTGGCATCGGGGTGCCGGCCGCAGTACAATCGGCCCATGCCGGCGCATCCAGCCTTCTTCCGTCCATCCCGATACCGATTGGCCTCCGTGCTCGCGTGCGCCTCCCTGCTGCCTGCTCACGCGCAGGATGCCGCGCGCGGCCGCAAATACAAGGAGCCGCCGCCGGTGGCGCACATTGCTATTTCCGTGACCCGTGCTTCCAACGGCAAACCTGTGGAAAACGCGGCTGTTATCTTCCATACCCTTCATGAAGGCAAGGATCAGGGCAACATGGAAGTAAAAACGAATGAGGATGGCAAAGCTGTCATCGACGTCATTCCGATCGGCGATGAAGTTCAGGTGCAGGTCTTCAAGAGCGGGTTCCAAACCTACGGAGAAAGCTTTACCAACGACCTTGCCTCGCGCGATTTGCTGATCAAGATCAAGCCGCCCACGGGTCAATACTCGATCTACCAGAAGGCTCCACTGGAAAGCCCGGCCGGGCAGGCGGTTACGCCGCAGCCGACTGAAGGTGCCGCCAAGCCGCCGACCACCCGCCCGCAGTAGCCGTTCTCATGTTCCAGTGAAGGATGATTGTGAATTACAGCTTTTCCGGGTGAGCCACAGTGCGCGTTACCGATTGCGCCCTGCCAGGCTTTCGGCTGCATCAATCGACCCTCGCAGCACAAACGCACAGAGGATTACGGCTGAGGCGCGGCGTTTTGACCGATCAGGGTCTGGATATCGGTTACCAGAAGTTTGACTGAGTCGCTGAAGGCGGCGTCGCGGTTCTTCTTGCGAAACTTGAAGTCGACCTGCTCCACAAAGCCCCAAAGCGTAATGTGCGTCTTGGCATCGACGATGCCGATGCGGATTTGAGGCACAGTATTGGGTGGGTCCACAAAGCGGACGGCGAAGATGACGTTGGCGGCGGCGGGGTCGGCAACGAGATCGTAGCGCTTCCAAGCCTTCATCGCGGAGTAGAACTCTCCATAGGCGCGCTCCGGGCCTCCGCTATAAGCATCGGGAAAGGCAGTCACATCGCCGAGCTCATACGAGATGAAAGCTTTTTTGCCGTTCAGCAGCGGGGTCGGAACAGGGGCTTGGACGGTGTTCACCCCAACGTCGGCGGAGCTTTTCTTCGGTGTACCGAGCCGGATCACTTGGGCCGAAGCCGCAAGATTTGCAACAAGGAAAAAACCAACGAGGTATTTTGAAAAGAGGCAGGGCATTTCCTCTCCAAGACAGCACACGGCTGTATTGCTGGAAATAGACGTACCTAGCTCCATGAAGTTTCGCATAGCCGTTCTCGTATATGCATGCGGTTCATCACCGCATCTGGCTTGAGCTGCTTTAAGTGGTTTTATTCCTGACTATGCGACTTCACAGGACCGACTTGCCCAAGTAATGTGGCTGTAGCTTTATAAGGAGACGAGGCATTTGCAAAAGCTAGATGCAGGCCCACTTCCGCAATCTGTATCGCGTTATCAAGCAGGAGATACCGCATCTATCCTTCACATTGGCAGACTGAAACATTCAGCTCTTTCCAGCCACGGTGCTGCTCAACACGACTACCGGAACAAGCGTATGGGCCGCCGGCAATTTTAGCTTCGACCTCATCCGGCAGGCGGAGCCGCTCATTATCGATTTCCGCGACATGCGGCTTTACCTTGAAAGGTAAGCCGCTTGGCCTGGTCATCCTGACGCAAAGCATTCCTCGACAACTAGATCATTGTGGAGCAATGTTGGGCGTAACCCTTCGGTTAAGGCGCGTCCGGCTGTGATACAGCCGTAATCAGCACCTGATCTTCGCAGACTTGAAGCGGCCGCGCTATCTCCACGGAACTGAGGGCTCCGGGTGCGGCGATGGCGATGCGGCTTGCCTCCGCACAGCGCGGGCCGCTGGTCCAGGCTACTTCGAAAGCAGCTTCGTCTTGCCCTGTCAGTAGAATTCGCGGAGAAGGCGCATCCGGCATCGCTGCCTCGCGCGCTTGTGCCGGGTCTACAAGGTAAGCCCGCAGTGCCGACCGCGATACCTTTTCGATGCGGATGCTGCCCAGAACACCGCCATCCTCGCCGAGCAGCGTGATGGAGGGGAAGCCGCTGAGGCGGCAGGCCGCGCCGCTGTTCCGCAGCGTAAAGCCGACCGCATGGTGCAGCCCATGAATTTCCGCGCGCGACTCAAACAGGGAAAGCTGGTCCGCGCCGCACTCGGGGACGCCGTTCACATCCAGCAGCGGCTTTCGTGCGACCAAGCGAGGGGCCGCAATCGTGAAAGGGCCATTCGGATCTGCCACACGGGCCTTGGACGGGCGCTCTTCTCCATGCATACCGGGAGCCAGAGCGCTGGAGGAGACGCGGCCGGGGGTGCCGTTGCAGCCTATGCAGCAGAGCAGCGCCCCAAGTACGGCCATACTTGCTCGTTGGGCTGGGGGCAGCGGCATAGGGCTCACTCAGGATTCTATGTCCTTGCTGGATGACGATGGATAGGGAAATGTTGTACGGAGGAATCGAACTTTTCCGTTTCTACTTTCAAGCCGACTTCAGGAGGCTCCGTATACCATCCCCTCATGGATGCACCGTTAACTTCCAAGCCGCTCTCGGGGTGCCGCGCCCTGGTAACCGGAGCGGCCAAGCGCATCGGCCGCGGCATCGCCCTGGCGCTTGCCGAGGCCGGAGCGGATGTCGCCATCACCTTCCATCGCTCGGCGGCGGATGCAGCAAACACGGTAAGCGACCTTCAGAGTTTGGGCGTACGCGCCCGCGCGTTTCCATGCGACCTTCACAATGCCGAAGCGATCCGGGCCGCTGTGGCCCAGGCCGCGGCCTGGGCCGGCGGCCTCGACCTGCTGGTCAACAACGCCGGTGCCTTTGAAACCGCGGATCTCGCCACGGTGTCGCCCGAGCGCTGGGACGCGATGTTTGCCACCAACGCCCGCGCCCCGCTGCTGGCGGCGCAGGCCGCGCTGCCATGGCTGCGCGCGTCCGCCCGCGTCGGGCGCATCCTCAACATCGGCTCGCTCGGCGGGCTGCATCCATGGCCGACGCATGCCCACTACTGCGCTTCCAAGGCCGCCCTGCACATGCTGACGCAAACCATGGCGAAGGCATGGGCGCCGCAGGTCGCGGTCAACGGCGTGGCTCCCGGCATGATTGTGACGGGCGGCGAAGCCGGGGAGGCATATGCGCATCTCGCGGCGAAAACACCCATGGCCCGCAACGGACGAACCGAGGACGTCGCCGAGCTGGTACTTTACCTGGCGGGCGCGACCCCGTTTCTGACGGGGCAGATCATCGCGGTGGACGGGGGTCTCGGTCTGGCGAGTTAGGGCGGAAGCCGGTCAGCCCTGGCCGAAGAGCCGCCGAAAAAACCCCACCTTGCGCCGCCCATAAGGGACCTGCTGCTCTTCCTGATAATGCGTGTATAGGTCGCTTGCTTCCGGCTGCTCGGGCAGGTCCTGTCCGTCGAACACGGCACGAGGGTTCGTGACACAAAGCCGCTCGGCTGTTTTGAGTCCGTGGTGCTTCTTCAGGAACTCAAAAGCCTGGCTCATCACCGGGGCGCGCGACTCCACATTGTGCGCATCCGTAGCGACGAAGTGGACCCAGTTCTTTTTCACGTAGCGTTCAGCCGCGGCCTGCGCGGTGCGCCCGAACCGCCCGGTAAAGCTGGCCGCCGTCACCTGCACCAGCGCCCCATCGCGAATCCACTGGGCCAGGCGCTCCGGGTGCCGCTGAAGCACCACATTGCGCTCAGGATGCGTGATGATCGGCCGCTGTTTCGAGACAGTCAGCTCATACAGGCTGTCATTGGTGCTTTCGGCAATCGCCGTTTCCGGAAATTCAATCAGGAGGTACTTGCGGCCATTCACCGCGTAGCGCGTTGGGTTATCGAGCGCATCCTGGATATTGTCATACGACATGTGGAAGTCGCAGCCCAGGCCCAGCGTTACCCTGCCGTTGACGCGGGCGCGTAGCTCTTCCAGCAGCGCCTCGTTGCGCTCCCGACTGTAGGAGAAGCGGTCGTTGGCGTGCGGAGTACACACGATGTGCGTGATGCCGTCCTGCGCCGCCATTTCAACCATCTTGAGCGACAGCTCGATATCTCGCGGGCCGTCATCCAGCCCGGGCAGCAGATGGTGGTGAATGTCGATCATGGTTCCCCCTACGCGTGAACCGGTTTTTCCTGCAAAGCCCTCACCAGTGACTGAAACACTCCAAAGCCGTCCGCCGAGCCGAGCAGCGCCTCACTGGACCGATCCGGGTGAGGCATCATTCCGAGTACGTTGCGGCCTTCATTTAGGATTCCCGCAATGTTGGCGAGCGAACCATTTGGATTGCTCCCGGGTGTCACCGCGCCTTCCGCATCACAGTAGCGGAACGCGATGCGATTGTCTTGCTCCAGCACTGTAAGTGTGTCGACATCGCAGAAATAGTTGCCTTCCATGTGGCCGATCGGGATTTTCAGGATTTGCCCGGCCCTGAACCCGCTTGTAAATAGGGTGTCCGCCGCTTCGACGCGCAGGTGTACCTGGCGGCACACATACTTGAGCCCGGCATTTCGCAGCAGGGCCCCCGGCAGAAGGCCGCTTTCGCACAGGATTTGAAAGCCGTTGCAGATGCCCAGCACCGGGCCGCCCTCGGCCGCGAACCGCCTGACCGCCTCCATGATGGGGGAGAACCGGGCGATCGCGCCCGTTCGGAGGTAATCGCCATAGGCAAAGCCTCCGGGAACCAGCACCGCGTCCACGTCCTGCAGCGAGGAACTGTCATGCCAAAGCATAACGGTCGGCTGCCCGGCAATCTCGGACATCACATGCGCCGTGTCGCGGTCGCAGTTAGACCCCGGAAAAATAAGCACCCCGAACTTCATGGGCATAGGGTAGCAGCTTCAGAGCACTCACCCCTTGTAAGTACCATGCTTGCGGAGGCACAATCGCAGCCATGGCCCCAGAAGAGCACCCCGCCGCCCGCCAACCCGCAGAAGCTGCTCGCACCGTAGGCACGGCGCTGGTGAACTGGTGGCGCGCCGCGACTCTGGAAGGCTTGTGCGTCGGCGCGCTTTGGTGGGTGGGCCTCGCGCTGCTTCATGTACCGCTCGCTCCCTTGTGGGCTCTGCTGGCCGCGTTCAGCTCGTTCATTCCGCACCTGGGCGGCGTTTTGAGCGTGATCGGCCCGGTGCTTGCGGTTGCTTTTTCTGGTTCAGACTATGCTCGGCTCGGTCTGGTTTTAGGCTTGTACGCCGTGATCGTGGTGCTGGACCAGCTTCTTATCCAGCCTTTGCTGCTCAAGCGCACCACGCGCGTCCCGGTCTGGCTGTCGATTCTCGCGCCCATCGCTTTCGGGGTCATTATCCCCTTTTGGGGCGTTCTGCTGGCGCCGCCGCTGCTTGCCGTTGTGTTTGCCTTTCGCAAGCCCCGGCCCGGTACGCTTTAGCACTCCCCTGCATCTTTCTCAGCATGGAATATAGAAAACTCGGCCACTCAGGGCTGAGGGTGCCCGTGCTTTCACTCGGTGTCGCGACCTTTGGCGGCTCCGGTGAATTTTTCAAGACCTGGGGCGATACCCAGGTCGACGAAGCAAAAAGGCTCGTAGCGGCCTGCCTGGAGCACGGCGCAAACCTGTTCGATACCGCAAACGTGTATTCGCACGGGGAAGCCGAGAAAGTGCTGGGCCGCGCCATTGAGGGCCGCCGGCACGAACTGCTGCTTTCCACCAAGGCGACCTTCCCTATGGGCCCCGGACCGAACGACCAGGGCTCCTCGCGCAGTCACCTGTTGGAGCAGTGCCACGCAAGCCTCCGGCGTCTCGGCACGGACTACATCGACATCTACCACCTCCACGGCTACGACGCGCTGACGCCGGTGGAAGAAACCCTGGAAACCCTGGACACCCTGGTCAAGCAGGGTAAGGTCCGCTACATCGCGGCTTCCAACTTTTCCGGCTGGCACCTGATGAAGTCGCTCGCCGTAAGCGAAAAGCACAGTTGGCAGCGCTACGTGGGCCACCAGGTGTATTACTCGCTCCTAGGGCGCGATTACGAGTGGGAGCTGATGCCGCTTGCACTGGAGCAGGGGGTCGGCGCGCTGGTGTGGAGCCCGCTCGGCTGGGGCCGGCTTACCGGCAAGATCCGGCGCGGACAGCCGCCCTCGGCAGACACCCGCCTAGGCCAGGGCGGTGACAAGGGCGGCCCGGAGATTGAGAATGAATATCTTTACCGAGTCGTGGAGGTGCTGGATGAGATCGCGGGGGAAACCGGCAAAACGGTTCCGCAGATTGCCATCAACTGGCTCACGACGCGCCCTTCGGTGAGCACCGTCATCCTGGGCGCGCGCAACGAGGACCAGCTGCGCGCCAACCTTGGCTCCGTCGGCTGGACGCTCACGCCGGACCAGATTGCCCGGCTGGACCGGGTCAGCGAGCGGCCCAGGGCCTACCCGTATTGGCACCAGGACAGCTTCCCCACGCTCAATCCCCGGCCTGTGTAGGCAATTGATATAGTGCTGTAGCGGCGGTATCTCAGGATCGAGGTTCTTTCTATGTCCGGCCATTCCAAATGGGCGACAATCAAGCACAAAAAAGGCGCGCTCGACGCCAAGCGCGGTAAGGCGTTTACGCGCCTCATCAAGGAAGTCACCATGGCAGCCCGGCAGGGCGGCGGCGACCCGGACGGCAACCCCCGTCTGCGCTCGGCTATCCTGGCGGCGAAAGCTGAAAACATGCCGGCCGATAACATCAAGCGTGCCATCCAGCGCGGCACCGGTGAAATCCCCGGTCTGACATATGAGGAGATTTCCTTTGAGGGCTACGGTCCGGGCGGCGTCGCCTTGATCGTGGACTGCACGACGGATAACCGCAATCGCGCGGTTTCGGAAATCCGGCATACCTTCTCGAAAAACGGCGGTAACCTGGGCGAGCCTAACTCCGTCCGCTTCATGTTTACGAAAAAAGGCCTGATCGTCGTCGACAAGGCCGTAGCCGATGAGGAAAAGCTGATGGCGCTCGCGCTGGACGCGGGCGCGGACGACATGGCCGAGGACCGCGACAGCTGGGAGATCACGACCGACCCTTCGGTGTACGAAGCAGTGGCGCAGGCGGTGCGCGACGCCAAGATCGAGACCCTTGCTTCCGAGATTACGATGGTGGCCTCCACCTACACGAGGCTGGAAGGGCCTACGGCGGCGCAGATGGTACGGCTGCTGGATGCGCTTGAAGACCATGACGACGTGCAGAATGTGTATTCGAACTTCGACATGGACGAGGAAATGGCCGAAGCCGCTCGCTGACCTGGGAAAATACGGCTACTTTCCTGTTCTCAACCGGCCATCTAAGTTGCAACAGTACCCGGAATTCATGAATCGTTTCCTTGCTTTGTTTCCCCTGCTTGCTGCTTCCTGCTCCCTCGTGTTTGCCCAGTCCGGCGAGGCCCCGGCGCGCGCCGCCTTCGCAACACGCCCATGGGAAGGCGGCGTTTTTTTCGGCGGAGGCTTCGGCATCGGCGACCGTTCCAGCTTTTCCTTTACCAATGCCGGGGTACGCGTGGGCAAGGTGCTTACCGACCCGCAC
>CAXTSG010000005.1:29413-30314 GCA_964246825.1 uncultured Acidobacteriaceae bacterium
TGCGCGGCCAGTTCGAGTATGCGGCGGACCTGATGCCGTACTGGCAGTCGTTTACCCCGCAGCCGCATCAGGAGGCCGTTAATGTTTCATTATTGAACGGCCAGTCGGAAACCTTCTTCGAATCCTACGGCGGCGGTACGTTTACCGGCCTCAGCATCACGCCCATTCTGCTCCGCTGGGATTTGACGCCGACCCGGCGCATCGCGCCTTATCTCCAAGGCGCGGGCGGCCTCCTCTGGACCAATCACAAGTACCCGCCCGACCAGCTGGTGCCGGAAGGAACCCCGGGCGGCACCAGCGTGTGGAACTTTACCCCGCAGTTCGGCGTGGGTCTGCACTACTTCCTCAAGAACCGGCAGGCCATCGACCTCCAGGCCAGCGCTGTTCATATTTCCAGCGCCAGCCTCGGCGACCGCAATCCGGGAGTCAACGCCAGCGTGCAATTTCAGGTCGGCTACTCCTGGTGGCGCTAGGCGGACCTTCCTTTTGCATCGAGCCGGTTACCGGGGTGCGCCCCCGCGCACGGCCGTGCGTCTAAACTAGGGAGAAGAACTGCCGATAAAGCAGTGGAAGCCCCGGGCTGCGTCTTTCGCCCGCGGGAAAGAGGTTCGTTCGTGACCATGGATCATCAAATTGCAGGAAGGCTGCGGAGTTTCCGCAGCTGTTTTTCGCGCGCGGGCCGGCTGCGGCTGGCTACCGCGGCCGGTTTGGCCGTCGCGCTGGCCGCGCCCGCGCATGCCGCGCAGCTCAGCGCTGACGCCCGCGGGGCGATCCCTCGCGACATTCAGCAGCTCATTGTCGTGGACTACCGCGCGATGCAGAACTCGCAGGCCGCCATGGACTTGAAGTCGCGCGTGATGCCGCCCGAGCTCAAGCAGCTCGAGCAGGCCCTGATCTCCTC
>CAXTSG010000006.1:0-1054 GCA_964246825.1 uncultured Acidobacteriaceae bacterium
GTGAAAAAGCTTCTCCGGGCCGGCTCGCTCCAGCCCGTGGGTATGCTTGCGGACTTTATCGAGGTAGGAGATCAATACGAGACGGTGGTGGATGAGTTTCTGCGCGATGAGCTGAATTATGTCATGGTCAGGAGCTGGGAGGCCGCCGAAGAAGGCCTGCGGCTGCTGCGCTCCGGCTCTGACGGCGTGGACGGGCGCGCGACCTTTCTGGTTCACCCGGAAACGGCGGAGGCCGAGCCACCGCTTTCCGCGGCTGAACCTGTTTTGCGCAAGGGCGTTGTGCGCCTCAAGGATTGCCTGCGCGTTCTCCACGGCTTCGGACGCTCGCTGGAAGCGATCCTGCCGAAGCTGCGCGACGGCTACATGACGCAAGACGCCTCACTGGCGCGAAGCCTGGCGCTCGCACACCCGCATGCTTTTTTTCTGGCTCCCTCGGGCGAGTGCTTCCACAACGCAACGGTGACGGGCGGCAAAGCCCGGGCGGAAGGCCCGCTTGCCCTGAAGCGCGAGCTGCGCGAAGCGCAGGGCCGCCTGGCCGCCCTGGAGCGGCAGCTGGCCGAGGCGGAAGCAGAAGCAGGGGAGCTTGCGAAGGCGCTTACAGACCTGAACCGCCGGATGGAAAGCCGCGCGGACGAGCGGCGGCTGGCCGAGCGCGAAAGCGCGCATGAGAGCGCGGCGCTGCGGCAGATTGACAGCGAGAAGCAGCGCCTGGAGCGGCGGCTGGCCGAGTGGGCGCTCCAAAGCGAGCGCGCCCGGACGATGCAGGAGGAAAAAACAGCGCTGATCGCGCAGAAAGCAGAGGAAACCGCCCGGCTGGAGCAGGAGCACGCCGCGGTGGAGGCCCGGCAGGGAAAGCTGGGGCAGGCCGTAGCCGCGGCGCGGGAGGCCCGCGACCGGGCACAGGCGCGTGCCGCGGCAGTGGCGGCGGAGCTGGCCGGCCTGGAAGAGCGGAGCCGCGGGGCGGAAGCGCATCTCGGGCGTACGAGCCGCCTTCTGGCTGCGAGCGCGCGGAGCGCGGCCCAGCTGGCCGCGACGATTGCCGGTGCCGCCGCCG
>CAXTSG010000006.1:1064-14152 GCA_964246825.1 uncultured Acidobacteriaceae bacterium
CGCTCCGATCGTCGGCGCAAACAGCAGCAGGCCGTCGTAGAGGGTTCGGAGCGCGGCCCAGTCCGTCGTCCCGGTGCGGCGCCGGTCGGCGTGGACCGCCTGGATCGCCGCCTCGAGCTGGAAGCGGCCCGCGCGGCTGCCGCGGCCCGGGCGGAAGCGCTTGGGAGCGAGATTCGCGCTCTGCGCTTGCAGGTAGCCGCCCTGGAAGTGGAGCTGCAGCGCGGGCGCGCCGAAGGCGAAGCGGCACGGGAGCGGCGGGCGGCCTGCGCGAGCGCCGGGGCGCGGCTTGCGGCCGAGCTGGCCCACCTGTCTGAAGCCGCGCTCGCCGACCTGGGAGAAGAAGCCGATGCCCTGCGCGCGGCGCTGGCCGGGGGCAAGCTGGAGCGCCTGGCACCCGACCGGCTGCGGGAGGATGAAGGAAGCTGCCGCGAAATGAAGCGCCGCCTAGAAGGGATGGGGCCTGTCAACATGATGGCTCTGGAGGAGCTTGAGGAAACCGCGGCCCGGCACAGCTTTCTGGAAGTGCAGCGCAAGGATTTGCTGGATTCCATCGAGAACACACGCTCCACCATTCGCGAGCTGGACGGGGTTTCGCGGGTGAAATTTGAGGAGGCGTTCGCCCGCATCAACAGCAACTTCAACGAGGTGTTTGCGCGGCTATTCGGCGGCGGCCAGGCTTCCATGCGGCTTACCGACGAGGAAAACGCAAATGAATCCGGCATCGACATCGTGGCGCAGCCGCCCGGGAAAAAGCTGCAAAACGTGTTTCTACTATCGGGCGGCGAAAAGGCTTTGACGGCGCTTTCCCTCCTGATGGGCATTTTTATGTACCAGCCCGCGCCGTTCTGCGTGCTGGACGAAGTGGACGCGCCGCTGGATGAAACAAACGTGGGCCGGCTTGCCGAGATGCTGCGGGCCATGGCGGTTGATACGCAGTTCGTGATGGTGACCCACTCGAAACGCATGATGACGGCGGCTGACATGATCTACGGAGTGACGATGCAGGAGCCGGGCGTGTCCAAGATCGTAAGCGTGCGGCTCACGGGCGGCGAAACCAACCGCCTGCCGCGTGGGCAGCGAAAGCTGGCCCTTAGCTCGCAGTAAGCCTCCATCAACGCGTGGACGCGGTTACAGAAGCCGACCGCGATGCCGTGGGCTGCGCGAAGCGGTCCTTCCACTTGTCCTTGAGTTGAAGCAGAGGAGCCTCAAAGTAGCGGCGCGAAAGGTAGGCGAGGCCGGTGGATACCGCGATACAAAGCAACGCGACGGCGGCGTATACGGTCATGCGGGAGCTGACCGCCGGCGGCAGCATATGCACAAACGCGCCTCCAACCTTTTCATAGACGAGAACGTTGATAAGGTACAAGCCGTAGCTAATATACCCGTAAAACGGAAGAATGCCGCGGGCGTCGGTGCGTCCGGTCGCGGCAAAACGGGCGTGGTCGCGTAGAAGTCCCACCAGAATGGCTCCGCATGTACCCCAAACGAAGGGAAGGTCCGCGAGAGCGTCCAATGCAGGGCTCTGCCGGAAAGCGGAAAGAAAGATCACAAGAAGGGCCAGCCCGCTGCTGATGCCCATGATCGTGCCGCCGATGCGCCGGGCATTGCCGAGATGAATGGAGCCGCTCCGGATCATCAGCGAGAGCAGCGCGCCATAGGCGATGAAGTCCAAAACGAACGGTGTTTTGTAGTGGATGTCAAGATGCGCGCTGAAGTAAGCACCGAGAAGGCGCAGTAAAGGTTCGCCGACAAGGACGAGGAGAAGCAGCCGGACCAGGGTACGCTCGCGCAGTCGGCGCACGCAGGTGGGCCACAAAAGGTAGAAGTGCTCTTCAACGGCAAGCGACCAAAGCGATCCATATTCATTGAGCGGTGCGCCAAACAGCCGGGAAAAGTTAGCTAGAAAGAGAACCGCGGCAGCGACAAATCGAAAATCTACAACGTGCCAGATCTTCAGAATAGCCAGGACAACGAGGTAGATCGGCAAAATACGCAGAACACGGCGTATATAAAAATTTCGATAAAAGTCACTGCGTTGCCGCGCTTCCATCAGTAGTCCGGTGATGAGAAAACCGGACAAAACAAAGAAAACACCGACGCCGAATCGACCGCAGGCCACCAAACTTTGGAGCAGTAAACCTCCGGCGGATCCCAGCAGACGTTCCCAGGGAAAACCGCCGAAACCATGGAAGAAAATCACCATCAGCACGGCCGCGCCGCGTATAGAGTCCAGCGACGGCATATGCCGCAAGATCAGGGAACGCTCAGGAGCCGTCACAGCGGCCTGTGTCGCCATAGCACCTCGTGCTTACACGACCTGACTGCCTTGCAAGTCACGACATTATTACCCGGCAGCGCTTCCAAGCCAAAGCAGATAAGGCATGATGCGGTCGCTGAGGTAACTTTTTGGGCACGACGGACTGCCCTCTTTCCTGTGCAGGGAGAAGCAGTCCGTCGTTACTCCTCATGTCATCGGTGCAGGGTCACACCGCGGCGTGCTCTAGCACTTCCTCCCGCACGGCTTCGTCCAAGCGCTCTTCGCGGGCGTTCTTGGGCAAGGCAACCGCCAGCACATCTTCAATCCGCCAGGCATAGTGAATCGTGACGCCCTCGGTCTGCGCCGGAGTCAGGTCTTCTTCCACGTTCTGCCGCACGTCTGCCGGCAGGATCACATGCTGCACCCCGGCGCGCTTGGCCGCAAGGAACTTCTCCTTGATGCCGCCGACCGGCAGCACATTGCCGGAAAGCGTAATCTCGCCGGTCATCGCGATGAGCGGGTGGACGGGGCGGTCGGTCAGCAGCGAAACCAGGGCGGTTGCCATGGTGACACCGGCGGAAGGGCCGTCTTTCGGAATCGCGCCTGCTGGGACGTGGATGTGGAGGTCGATCTCCTTGGTAAAGTCCTCTGACAACCCGATGGAACTTGCGTTTGAGCGGACCCAGGTCAAAGCGGCCTGCATCGACTCCTGCATGACCTGGCCGATCTGCCCGGTCATGGTGAAGCCGCCTTTGCCTTTCATCCGGTTAGCCTCGATGAAGAGCACATCGCCGCCTGCCGGGGTCCAAGCCAGGCCCACCGCAACGCCCGGGCGCGCCGTGCGCTCGGCAAGCTCGGTATCGACCCGAACCTTGATGCCGCCCAGAAACTCCTGCACATCCTCGCGCGTCACGATGAGCTTGTCCGTCCTGCCTTCGGCGATGCGGCGCGCCTGCTTGCGGCAGACTGTACCGATCAACTGCTCCAGGCGACGCACGCCGGCTTCGCGCGTGTAGTGCCGCACGATAAAGCCGATCGAGTCCTCGGGAACCTCAAGCTGCTCCGGCGTCAGGCCATTTTCCTTCACCTGCCGCGGCACGATATAGCGGATGGCAATGTTGCGCTTTTCCTCCTCGGTGTAGCCCGAGAGCTCAATAATTTCCATGCGGTCGCGCAGCGGCTCAGGGATGGTATCGAGCTGGTTCGCGGTGCAGATAAACAGCACCTTCGACAGGTCGAAGGGCTGGTCCAGGTAGTTGTCGCGGAAGGTCGCGTTCTGCTCCGGGTCCAGGGTTTCGAGCAGCGCCGCTGAAGGGTCGCCGCGAAAGTCGCGCCCGAGCTTATCAATCTCATCGAGCAGCAGTACAGGGTCGTTCGTACCGGCGCGCTTGATGTTCTGGATGATCTGGCCCGGCAGCGCTCCGATATAGGTGCGCCGGTGGCCGCGGATTTCGGCCTCGTCGTGCATGCCGCCCAGCGACAAACGCTGGAACTTGCGGCCGAGCGAGCGTGCGATGGAGCGGCCGAGCGAGGTTTTGCCGACGCCCGGGGGGCCGACAAAGCAGAGGATCGGACCTTTCATGTCCGGCTTCAGGCGGCGCACGGCGAGATAGTCCAGGATGCGGTCCTTCACCTTGCGCAGCTCGTAATGATCCTCGTCCAGGACTTCCTTCGCCACAGCCAAATCAATGGTGCCGCCGGTGCTCTTGGCCCAGGGCAGCACAGCCAGCCACTCGATATAGTTGCGCGTCAGAGAATAATCGGCAGCCATCGGCGACATGCGCGCCAGGCGGTTCAGCTCCTTGGTTGCTTCCTTGCGGGTCTCTTCCGGCATGCCGGCCGCGTCGATCTTTTCGCGCAGCTCCTCGATGTCGCGGCCGCCCTCATCGCCCTCGCCCAGCTCCTTCTGAATGGCCTTCATCTGCTCGCGCAGGTAGTAGTCGCGCTGCGACTGCTGCACCTGGTCCTGCACCTCGGACTGGATCTTGTTGCGCAGCGACTGAACCTCGACTTCCTTGGCCAGGTGCTTGTTGACACGCTCCAGGCGCTTCTGCACGTCCGCGGTCTCCAGCAGTTCCTGCTTTTCGGCGGTAGAAAGAAACGGCAGCGAGGAGGCGACAAAGTCGGCCAGGCGCGCGCCGTCGTCAATCTGCGCGGCAATCGCCTGCAACTCGTCGGAAAGCGTTGGCGAAGCAGCCACGATGGTCTGGAAATCGGACGTGATGTTGCGCTGCAAGGCTTCCAGCTCGGGGCCGGTTGTCGGCGGCAGCTCGGATACGCTTTCTACGGTCGCCGTCATGAACGGCTCAATCTGCTCGAAGTCGTCCAGCTTGACGCGCTCGACGCCTTCCGTGAAAACAAAAAGGCTCTGGTTCGGCATCTTGACGACCTTGTGAATGGTCGCGATGGTGCCGTAGCTATGGAGGTCCGAGGGCTGCGGCGCATCCTGGCGCGGGTCGCGCTGCGCGACGACCACAATCGTCTTTTCCTCGCCGAGCGACTGAATCAGCTGAATCGAGCCTTCGCGGCCTACGGTCAAAGGCAGTACGGCGTGCGGGAACAGTACGGTATCGCGCAGCGGCAGCACCGGCAGGGTTCTTCCCTGCACCGGGCCGCGGTCGCGCTCGGGGCGTTGAGCAGATCCGCTGGGGCGGATGATACTTAAAAAGTCATTTGACATGAGTGTACCTTTATCAGATTCCTTCTATTCGACGCCGCAAGTACGGGAAAGATGCAAACCAAAAAACAAGCAGGCCCTCCTGCTGTGTAGAAAGGCCCGCTTTCAGGTAGAGATGCTGCTCCGGAAGCCCTGTCCTGCCGGCTTCTCTCATGCTTGCTGTTGTATCGACAACTCAGGGCGGAAAGATGAGAGAAAACCTGCGATCCCGCGCACGAAAGTACCGCAAGCCCTCAGTCCGCTTCCCCGGGCGGCGCAGCCGGATAGCGGCCCAGCTCCTTCAGGTACAGACAGCGCCCGGCCAGCTCGCCGAGCGCCAAGTCGGCATCCTCGGGCCGTTCCAGGCGATAATCAGCGTAGAAGATGTATTGCCAGGGCGAGCCTGGGACCGGGCGGGATTCCAGGCGCGACAGGTTGAGTTGATGGCGCGCAAAAATCTCAAGCGCCGTCACCAGCGCGCCGGGCTGATTGGGAACGGCAAAGGCCAGCGAGACCTTGTTGCCGGGAGCGGCGCTGCCTGCCCTGGGCCCGGACGGCCGGAGAAGCAGAAAGCGTGTGAAATTGGCCGGGTTGTCCTCGATGCCGGAAAGCAGCACCGCGCCGCCGTACTCCGCCGCGGCCTGTTCCCCGGCGATACCGGCAACCGCGCCGCTCGCGCGCACGGCATGCGCCGCAGCCCCGGCCGTGTCGTAAAAAGGCACTGCTTTCAGGTCCGGGTGGGCGGCGAAGAAGTTGCGGCACTGGGCCAGCGCAACCGGATGAGAATACACCTCGCGGATGGCACTGATTGCCGCGCCCGGCGCGGCAATCAGCTGATGCTGGATGCGGAGCAGCCGCTCGGCCTCAATCACGACCGGGCTTGCGAGCAGAAGGTCGTAGTGCTCCAGAACGGAGCCGGCCAGGGAGTTTTCAATCGGGATGACAGCGGCATCGGCCCGGCCCTCAACGACCCGCGCAAACACCTCCGCGGAAAGCGGGCACGATTGCAGCTCGCATAGACCCGGGCAAAGCTCCAGCGCGGCCTGATGGCTGAAGGAGCCTCGCTCCCCTTGAATGGCAACCCGCACTTTTCCTCCTTGTACTGAAATGGGACACACGGCGGCACAACACGGACACTGTCCGGCAACCACGGACTCTTCCCCGGCAACTTATTGCGAGGATATCGATACGCTTTTCAGGAGCTCTCTATGCTTTGGACGATTTTTGTGATCCTGCTGGTGCTTTGGCTGGTCGGGCTGGTCAGCTTCCATGCCATCGGCGCTTACATCCATATTCTTCTGGTGCTTGCCATTGTGGTGCTGCTGATCCAGATTATTACCGGGCGCCGATCCGTGTTGTAATCCGTCAGCCAGCGCGGCCGCGCGCCAGCAGGATTGCGGCCGCGACCATCACGAAGAACACGATCGAAACCACTCCGTTCAGCGTAAAAAAAGCCGCGTTCAGGCGGGACAGGTCGCGGGGCGATACCAGGGAGTGCTCGTAGCCGAGCAGCGCCGCCACCACCGCGACCGCCGCCCAGCCCAGCGCGCCGAGCGCGAAGACGTGCACCAGGGCGAGCAGCAGCCCGAGCATGAGCAGATGCATGACGCGGGCCGCGAGAAAGGCTGCCGGGATGCCGAACGTCGCCGGGACGGAGTGAAGCCCGGCGGCGCGGTCGTGCTCCGCGTCCTGGCAGCTGTAGAACACGTCAAAACCGGCCACCCAGAACAGCACCGCGCCCGTGAGCAGCAGAATCCTGGGGTCGAGCGAGCCGCGAATCGCGATCCACGCCGCGGATGGCGCGATGCCGAGCGCTAGGCCCAGAAATAGGTGCGACCAGCGCGTAAAGCGCTTGGTATAGGAGTACAGCAGAACCACGCCCAGGGCTACGGGCGAAAGCAGCAGTGTTAACCGGTTAAGCTGCCCGGCCGCCAGCACAAACAGCACGGCGGAAAGCAGCGTGAAGCCGCCGACAAAGCCGCGCGTCAGCACCCCGGCGGGGATGGCGCGGGCCGCCGTGCGCGGGTTGGCCGCGTCCAGCGCCGCGTCGGCCCAGCGATTGAAGGCCATGGCCGCCGTGCGCGCCGTCACCATGCACGCCACGATCCAAAGCAGCGGCATCGGGCGGGGCCAGCCGCCGGCGGCCAGCATGGCACCCGTAAGCGCGAACGGCAGCGCAAAAATCGAGTGCTCCCACTTGATCATTTCCAGCGTAACGGCGACAGAACGCAGCAGTGCCATGCTTTTAGCTTACGCGCCAGGAAGCGGAGCTATCCTTTCCCTGCCTGCTTCGTCCCATGTAGCAAAGTTGAAACGTGCTTCTATTAACTAGTAGATTAGTTGACAGGAGTGCTTCTTGCCATTTCTATTCTCTTCCGGAGGTCGGATTTGCCGCCGAAGCCGTCCACGACATTGACCGAAGCAGAATTGCGCTTGATGAAGCTGCTGTGGGAGCGGCCTGAGTCCACCGTCGCTGACCTGGTCGCGGCGCTGCCAGCCGGGAGCGAGCTGGCTTACACTTCCGTGCTGACGACGATCAGGATTCTTGAAGAAAAGGGCTACGTGGAGCACCGTAAGGCGGGCCGGGCCTTTGTGTACCGGCCTGTGGTGGCCCGGCAGGATGCCGCGGCTTCGGCGGTGCGGCAGATTGTGCAGCGGTTTTTCAACAACTCGCGGGAACAGCTGCTTGTTTCGCTGCTGGGCGACGGGACGCTTACCGAAGAAGAGCTTGGGCGCTTGAAGCAGCGCATCGCGGAGGCGGAATGAGTTCGTTTCCCCTCGCGGTCTGCATGGGGCTCGGTTCGCTGTGGCTCGCCGGGGCGTGGCAAGGGACGGCTGTGCTGGTTTGCACAAGGCTGCTCCTTTGCCTGCAGCCGACGCTTGCGCCTCGGCTTCGCTATCGGGTGTGCTGTGCCGGCTACGGCTTGGCCGCGGGGCTTCCGCTGCTGGCCGGGGTCCACTTCGGGAGCGGCCGCCTGCCCGCTTTCGCGCATGCGGCCGCTCCGCTCGTAATGCTGAATCAACGGTGGGCGCTGCTTTTCGGAGGCATGTGCCTCTTTGCTTCGGTCGCGGGCGGGGTGCGTCTCGCGGCGGGGTTGTGGATGATGCGGCGGCTGCGCCGGTCGGCAACCCCGGCACCGGCAAGCCTGAGCGAAGCCTATGCCGGCCTGCTGCGGCATGCAGGGCGCGGGCCGCTCGCCCTGTACTTTTCCGAAGAAGTCACGGCTCCGGCGGCGCTCGGCTACCGGCACCCGGCCATTGTGCTGCCGCAAACGCTCGCGGCAAGCCTGAGCCGCGAAGGGATGGAGCAGGTTCTACGGCATGAAGCGGAGCACCTGCGCCGGCGCGATGACTGGGCAGCCCTGCTGACCGGCTGCGTGCGCTGCCTTCTGCCGCTCCAGCCGGCCCTTTCCGGGCTGGAGCGGCAGCTCAGGGCTGCCCGCGAAATGGCCTGCGACGATGCCGTGCTTCACACGGCCTCGGCCCGTGCCTATGCCGAAAACCTGCTGGCAATTGCCCGTACTGCCGGCCGACGACCCGGCCCGCGCATGGTCCTGCAACTCCACGGCCCGTATCGGGAGCTTCGCGGCCGGATTGACCACATCCTTGCGGCGCGGGAGCAAAGCGCGGGCCTGACCCGGCGGTCCCGTATAGCCGCGGCGGCCGGGCTGCTGCTCCTGCCCGGCCTCTTGATGGAAAGCCCGGCTTTGGTGGGGTTCCACGCTGATGCTGTTGCTTCTTCGGCACCGGTGACGGCTCGGCTTGAGCCGCTGCCGCCTGCGAAGTCCGCGGCGGCAGTGCGCGGGGCACTTGTAAGGCCGGCCACGCTCCGACGCGGCAGGCGGGCGCGTCCGTTGGCGCCGCACCTGCTCGCGGCAGCCCCCTTGCGGTCTGTTGAGCCCGTGGAAGACAGCCCTCCGGCGTTCCCTGTACTGGTTCTATGGAATGGGCAGGAAGGCCGCGTCGTATTGCTTCCCCTCCGTGCCGCGATGCCGGATATAAGCGGTATCCGGCGGAGCTTCCTTCTGCTTCCCCTTTAACCACCACCTACATACAGAGAGAGGATTCGCATGCCGTTACATACTAAAGAATTAGTTATTCAATTCCACACTGAAGAAAAGTCTCTGCGCTCCGCCGTCCGGAAGCACAGGCCGCGGACTTCCATGACCCTTCTTACGGCGGGCATCTTTCTAGGCTCAATTTCGGCTTACGCGGTCCATGGGCAGGAGTTGCCTACGCCACTTACGATTCCGCAGGCGGTCAACCTCCAAACGCCGTTTTCCATAATCGCCAGGGAAGTCGGCCCGGCAGTGGTCAACATCAACATTGAGGTTTTGCCGGATACCGCCGCAAACCATGCCGGACGAGACGAAAACAGTGACGGCCAGGGATCCGGCAGCGCGGAAGACTTCTTCCAACATTTCTTCGGTGCGCCGAGGGAGGGCCAGGGTGCCCGGCAGACGGAGCGCGCGCTCGGCTCCGGCTTTCTCGTGGACCCGCACGGCTACATCCTGACCGCCGACCATGTGATCGACAAAGCGGACCGCATCTTTGTGAAGCTGACGACGGACCCGGCGAATGACCAGGGGCATCCGGCGCGCGTGATCGGCGTCGACAAGGAAACAGACCTGGCCGTGATCAAAATTGACGACGGCAGCTCGCTGCCCACGGTCAGGCTCGGCAACTCGGACGCGGCCGAGGCCGGCGACTCCGTCGAAGCGATCGGCTCACCGTTCGACCTGGCACAGACGGTGACGACCGGTATTGTTTCCGCGAAGAACAGGAGCCTGGGCGGCGAAATCGGCGGCCAGTTCAAACACTTCCTCCAAACGGACGCGGCCATCAACCAGGGCAACTCCGGCGGGCCGCTGCTGAACATGGCGGGCGAAGTCATCGGCATCAACGATGCCCTGCTCACCGAGACGAACGGCTACATGGGCATCGGCTTTGCCGTTCCGTCCAACACGGCCATCGAGGTGTACAACCAGCTGGTCGGGCCCGAGCACAAGGTGGTGCGCGGCTCCATCGGCATCTCCTTTCAGCCGGTGATTGCGACGGCGGTGGCGAAGATGTACGGCGCGGACAACGGCGTGCTGGTGGGCGCTGTGACGCCGGGCAAGGCGGCGGAGCGGGCCGGACTGAAGGCAAACGACGTTATCACGGCGGTGGACGGTACGCCGGTGACCAGCGGCGACGCGCTTGTTGCCAACATCACGCCGCGCAAGCCGGGTTCGACCGTGACGCTCGCCTACCTGAGAGACGGGCAAAAGCGGACCGCGACCTGCACCATCGACAATCGGGCCGACCTCACCAACCTGGCGCAGGCCGACACGGACGAGAGCACGCCGGGTGCCCCCACCGTAAGCCCAAGCAAAATCAAGCTGGGGCTGACGGTGAGCGACCTGCCCGGTGACGCGCCGGGCGGGCTACACGGAGTGCTGGTGCACGCCGTTACGCCGGGCTCCTTTGCCGACGACCTGAACCCGCAGGTTGGGCCGGGGGTCGTGATCGAGGAGCTGAACCGGAAGCCGGTGCGGAGCAGGGCGGAGTTCAACGCGCTGGCGGCCAACCTGAAGCCGGGCAGCGATGTGGTGTTCGGTATCGTATACCCCAATAGCGGCGGGCAGGTGACGCTTACGGGCAGCGTTTTGCAGTAGGCAGGATCAGCGCCTCTGCTGTTGCAGCGTAGCCGGCCGTTGCCAATCCGGGACGGCCGGTGCGCTTTGTACGCCGTGACATGCTAGATACTCACACGGAAATTCTCCAGCCCGGATGTCTTTCGTCTTCAGCTGTGAGAGGATGCAGAAATGTCGTGAGCGCATCTATCTCCATGAGGAGGGTTGGTTCCTGCATGTAGAATGCATTGCGGCTCAAGACGATCTCACCATGACATTGAAGAACGCAGCGCTGTACGCCGCGAAGAAGCAGAAGTCTGAAGAATTCAGACCGCGTACGTGATGCGTTCCATCGCTTAACCGTTCCTGCTCAAGTGCATAGTTAATGACGCTCGCATTGGTTATCCCGCTTACCGGTACTTCCCTTTTGGTTGTCCGACTGGGAATAGCAATAGTAACGTTGATCTGCGCGTACGGCCTCCTGAATCCGACATGGCGAGATGTGATTTCAGGAGATTTATACCGGCCGCGCGGTATGAAACGGACAGGTGCCCCGGCTTCCTTGCGGACACATTTCATCAACCTACTCTTCTGGTCCTATGCACTATTTTTTAGCTTTCAGGTAGCTGATTGGGCTGATAAATCGTTCTTTGGAGTCGCGCTATTTGTAGTGTTTCTGCTGTCAGGCATGGTCTCCTCTTGGATGGACGTGAGGCGCTATAAAAGAAGACGCTGAGAGGAGGTACGAACTCCCGATCTTGTTTTTACTGGAATGTGCAAATACAAACATCAATAAAGCCGAAACGTGTATACATATGTGTATCATCACTCCTGAAAGCGTATGACGTGGAACTGGAGTTCGAGTGGGATGAAGAGAAGGCCGGAATCAACCTGGCCAAACATCGCGTTTCGTTCCTGACCGCTGCCGCAATCTTCGCTCATGAGATTCTGGAACGGATTGACGACCGGGAGGATTATGGCGAGGTTCGCTGGATTGCTCTCGGTAGAGCGGGTACGGAAATCTTTCGAGTGGTGTACACCTGGCGCGGCGACAGGCTCATCCGCATCATCAGCGTCCAGAAAGCGAGCAGAGATGAACGAGACATCTACCATCGTCAGACACTCCCTTAGGGAGATCAAAGCCATGCGCGAACAGGGCGAGGACGAGACCAGCCCCAATGCCCCCGAAGCCGAATCCCTTGGCGCGGACTTCTGGAGCAGCGCCCGCGTCGTCATCCCGTCCGGAAAGACCTCGGTACACTTGCGCCTGGACAGTGACGTGGTGAATTGGTTCAAAGCCGGCGGCAAGGGCCACCTTACGCGCATGAATGCCGTTCTCAAAGCGTATGTTGAGGTGCAAAAGCAGTCCTCGTCACAAACTTAACGGATGGATGCGGCACAGAAGCGCCGGGCGCTGCCTGTGCCCGGCGGCCCCGATCTAGCTACTTGCCGCTGCGCTCGCTTCCTGCCACCTGGAGGTTATTCACAACCTTGAACACGCCGGGTACGCTGTTGGCGCGGATGCCGGCTGCGTCCTTGTCGGCCTGTGAGTCGACCGCTCCGTACAGCGTCAGGTTGCCGTTCTGCACGGCGATGCGGATCGGCTTTCCCGGGTCGACGGCATACTTGTTCAGGCTGGGGAAGCCGTAGATTGAGCGAAATGCCTGTACGCGGATACGGTCGTCAATCGGGGAAAGCGGGTCGACCTGGATGTCATTGACTACGTCGCGGACACCCTTGGTGTTGCTCGCGACCGCCACCGCGGAGTCGGCATCGACGGGCCCGTAGGCCTGGCCGCCGAGCGTCACCACGCCGTCGCGAACGTTGACCGAAATCGCGTTAAAGGCGGTAGTGCCGTAGCCGACGCGATCGTACTCAATGGCGCGAATGAGCTTCGTTTGAAGCTCGGCGTCGGGCACCTCGGCACCCCCGACCTGCACTTCGTTGTCGACCGCGGTGATGCCCTTGACGCGGCGCGCCCGCTTGCCTGCTTCTTCCTTCGCGTCGAAAACCTCGACCGTGCCGGTCAGCACGGCGACGTTGCCCGCCTTGACCGTGCCCTGTACGCCGTTGAGCTGCTTCTTGCTGAGTGCCTTGGTCAGGGCTGCCTGCAATGCGTTCGGGTCGCCCTGCGCGTGCAGGGGAGCCGCCGTACCCAGCGCCAGCGCGCCGGCAAGCGCAGCCAAAGTCGTAATGCGATTCCCTGTCATTGTCGTGCTCCTTGTGTGCCGTTCCGAAAGAATCGGCACGCTTTTAGGAACCCGAAAAGGACGAAAAAGATGCGCGTTACCGATAGCGCCGGTGCAGCTTCAGCTCCAGGCTGAAGACGCCGGACTCATCCCGCACTCCAACCACGGCGATGTCCGGAGTCAGATTGTACTGGCCCTGGATGAGCTGCTGCGCGGTGGAGTTGACGTTGGTGGCATAGGTCACGGTGCCGCTTTTGGAGATTTGCTGCTGCACTGTGATGCGGGCGGTGGAGTTGCCGGTGCCGGAAACGAAGTTGGGGTCGATCTTGACGCTGCCGCCGCCGAAGAGCTTGTTAATGCGGCTGGACAAA
>CAXTSG010000006.1:14162-24026 GCA_964246825.1 uncultured Acidobacteriaceae bacterium
GGAGCGCGCCGCCGAGGATGGAGTCGGCGGTTGTGTTGACGCCCGCCTGGGTTTGCTGCGCGGAGTAGATGGCGGATTCCTCCTGCGTGCGCCCGAGCGCCAGCAGCGAGAAGATGTCCTGCTCGGAAAGCGGAGGGTTGGAGCGGAAGGTCGGCGTCAGCTTTTCAGCCGTGCCGTTGACGCCGACAATGACGTCGTAGTCCTCCACATGGGCGCTGGCCTGGAGGTCGATCGTGGGGTCGATCTTGACCGGATTGGTGAAGTAAATGTCGCCGTGCTGCAGCACGTAGTGGGTGCCGGCAAAGGTGGCGTCGCCTTGCGTAATGGAGACGTGGCCCAGCACGGAAGGGTCGGCCGCCGTGCCGCGCACAAACAGGTCCACATCGCCGGCGAGCTTGGCGTAGGTATTGTTGATGTCGAGCTGCGGCGCGGAGGTGACGTGGACGTCGAGCCGGATGCGGTTGCCGAAGGCGGTCGGGTCAGGCGGCGGCGAGATGCCGTTCGACGAGAAAGAAGAAGCATCCACCCCGGGGCTGATGGAAAAGCGCGTGATAAGTACGCTGCCGCTGGCGAGGATGTTCTGAAGCGTGCCCTGGATGCGCAGCCTGGAGTCGAACACGGTGCTGACGCCGCCGGGGTAGCGGACGCGAACCTGCTTGCCCGTAATGGAAAGGTCGGCGTAGACGCCCTGCTGGTAGGTGACAAAGCCGCCGAAGGTGAGATCGCCGCCGCCGCTGGTCGCCTTCAAGTCTTTTACGGTCAAGCGTCCCTGGTCGAAGACCAGCGAGCCGTTCAGGTGATTGAGCCCGTTCGGGAAGTCGCCGTAGGCGAGGTTTACATCGTTGAAGTTGGCCGAGCCTTCCAGGTCGGGCTTCTCGATCGTATTGCCGGCGGTGAAGTCGATGGTGACAATGCCGCTGCTCTTTACATCGGGCACAAGCGTATGAGCAATCTGGAGATTGAGCGTGCCCGCGGCCTTGGCGTCGAGCAGGCGGTTGGTGCCGAACAGAGCGGCACGGCCCTGCACATGGAGATCGGTACCCGCGCCCGTGATGTGGACCGGCTGCAGTTCGGCGATACCGGCCCGCAGCGAGGCGCGCACCGCGCCGTCGGTGCCGATGGAAACCCCCTGCGCGCTGATTGCGAGGCGCGACAGGTCGGCGTCGCCCGCAAGCTGCCGCGGCTTCCCGAGCGGGCCGTTGACCGTAACGGTGCCGGCGAGCACTGAGTCGCCCTTGAACGCGGTGACGTTGAACAGGGCGAGCAGCGGGTTGATGTCAAGGTTGGCGAGCGTGAGCTTCGCGGCCGTGGTGTAGTCGCCGCTCAAAGCGGTTTGCGCATGGAGGTTCGCGGTCGCGCCGTTGAGACGGGCATCAAGGTCGGCGACGAGGTCGCGCCCTTGGGTATGAGCCGTGAGGTCAACGGCTCCTGTGGAGGCGGGACCGCCCGCGGGATTGAGGAGCGCCAGATCGGACAGGTGGAGAGCTGCCTGCACGGTCGGCGCTTCCACCGTGCCGGAAGCCTGCGCGTTGAAGGCCAGCCGGCCGTGTACGGTCAGCGGAGACTTCTTGAGCGCTTGAAAATTATCGAGGTTGAGACCGGCGGCCTCTGTCTGCGCGTGGAAGCGCTTCGAGGTAAGGCTGTAGCCGCCATTGCCGGTAATCTGGCCGCCGCCGATCAGAAAAGTAAACTGCGATGCTCCCACGTCCTGCCCGGCAAAGGTAAGGTCGGCGGTGAGGCTCTTGTAGGGCTCGCCGTACACCTGCCCGCCGTTTACGGCGAGCCGGCCGTTGCCGTTCAGGTTGCCGAGCGTGCCGCCGACGGTTGCGTTGAAGTTGAGCGTGCCGGAAACAGGCAGAGCGGATTCACCGGCCAGCGCCAGGAGGTCCGGAACAGCGGCATTGCTGATGCTCGCCGTGGCGTTGATCGCCGCGTCGTTGTCAAAGGCGTAGCCGTGCCGCCGGGTGCGATGCGCATGGATCTGCCCCGCGGCATGGAGCTGCGTACTGCCGCGCGTGATGAGAGCGCTCTGAATAGAAAGGAGCGCCGGGGAGTACTCGGCATCGGCGGTGAGCGAGTCGATATGGAACGCGGTGGGCGCAGCAGCAGCGGGCACGGGCTGCGGCGCACCGTTGGGGCCCGTGCTCGCCGTGGCAGCCGGTGCGGGGGTGCCGTTCAGCAGCAGGTCGAAGTTGTTGACGGCCAGGTGGCCTGTGACGTCGGGCGCGGCCACGGAGCCCGTAACAACGCCGTGGAACGAGGCTTGCCCGTGCAGCGCGACCGGGAGCTTGCCGCCGATGCCGAAGGCGGCGAGCGCGCGGTTGTACTCGCCGAGATTGGAAACGGTAAGCTGCGTTTGGAGCGAGGAGCGCGCCCCGGCCGCAAGGCCGACGCCGCCCGTAACACTGAGCTGCGTGCCTGGGCTGTGCGTGTTGAGCTGCCGGATCAGGACGCTGCTAGTGCGCCCGGAGTAAGTAAGGTCGGCAATGCCGTTGATTGGGGCATCGCCGTTCGGCAGGCTTGGGGGCGCGGCGAGCGCGAGGTGCGCGTCCGCGACGAGGTCGGAAGCGTTGCCGGTCCAGGTGAGCTTGACCGTGCCGCTTGCCGTTGTAAAGAAGCCCAGGTGCTGAAACTTGGGCGGGGCAATCGCCGAAAGGATGGACGGCAGGGTAAAGCCCTGAAGGCGCGCGTTGACCTCGCCGCGCGAGACCTCAGCCTGGGTTTGCGAGGGAGCTGTTGCGCCTGCAACGGCATTATTCACGGCTTTGCCGGCGCGGGCCGCTGCCGCGGCCTTTGAGGTCGGGCTTGCCGCTGCCGGAGAGGCGGTCGGCGTGGACGGCGCGAGCCAATGATCGAGGCGCGCATCACCCGTCAGGGTGCCGCCGCTTGCAAGGCGCGCGTTCAGGTTCGTGGCCGCCAGAATGTCTTGCGTGATGTGGAGATCGGCCGCGGCATCCAGCCCGGCCAGGTTCAGGCCGGAGGTGCGATAGGCCGCGCCGGTGATGCGCGTATGCCCGTCGACGGTGAAGAGAGTTTCCGTGCCCTGTCCTTTAAGGTTTAGCGCGACCGTGCCCCGATCAACGCCGGGGATGGCGGCCAAGGCCTCGACTTCGCGCAGGTCCACCGCGCCGTCGGCCCCAAGCTGCCAGTGCGGATCGAGGAAGTTGCTGACATCGGCATGCGCCGTCAGGGTCGAGGCACCGGAGGAGAACTTGAACTCCGACACGTTGAGGTTGCCGCGGCCCATCAGCGCGTTGAGTGAAAGCCTGGAGTGGACCGGCGCGGCGATGGCGCGGCTTGCGGTTAGGTCCGCGATGGAAATTGTCGCCTTGTACTGATCGGTCGGGAGAAGGTAATTGATGCCGACCCGGAGGTCGTTTGCGGCCAGCGCGAACGGAACCGACTGTTGGTTGAACAGGGCCGTACCGTTGTTGATTTCCGCGCGGTCTACCGCGAGATCGAATACCTCGTTGATTGTCTTGTTCAGGTCGGTCGGCGCGGTGCTCTTCTTTTTCGGTACGGGCTGGTTGGTTGAGCCGTCCTTGTACACAATCAGATGAACGACCGGCCGATCCATCCCGAGATAGTTGAGTCCGATTTTTGCGCGGAAGAGTGAAATGATCTTGGCGCGCACGAACAAGCGATCCAGGTGCGCGTAGGGGACTTCGCCCGGCCCTTCAAGGCCGTGGATGGTGAGGTTGTCGGCCTCGATTTCCAGGTGAAGCAGCCGCCAGCGAAACGCGCCCAGCTCGACGCGGCCGCCGGTCGCGTCTCCGAGCACCTCGATGAGCTTTGTGCGCACCTTGTTGGCAAACTGCGGCGTGGAAGCGTACCAGCTGAGGCCCGCAAGCAGCACGGCGAGCACGACAACAACAACCAGCAGCGTTTTTAGAAGGGGATGACGACGGGGCGCGGGACTGCCGGCCGCGGGGGCACGGCGGGTGGCAAGCGAACGGGGAGCGGTGCTCACAGAGCGCCTCCGGGGATATCGTCATCGTCCTTGAGGGTGCTTTGTCCGTAGGCGGGCACCAGGATTTGCACGCTGCCCTGCTCGCGCAGCGTCGTTTCCCAGTCGTCTACCTGCCGGGTAACCTGCTGCTGGAGCAGCACTTCTTCAATGCGGGGCTGTAAAGTTTGGAGCGCGGGCGGGCGCTCATGCTTCGCGGCAAACTGAGGCAGAAGATTCTTGTCGTAGTACCCCTGCACCTCGGCCTGCGAGATGCGGTTTCCGGCGCGAAAGCGCAGGTTGATGTAATCCACGATCAGAAGGCGCTGCCGCCAGCGCTCGGCTACCTCCTGCGGGGTCATGCCGCGTTCGGCCAGGTAGCCGGCCCAGCCCGCCCCTGTTTGGCAGCGCGTGGGCAGGCAGCCGGGAAGCTGTTTTTTCAGCTGCGCAAGGGATTTCTCGATGTCGGCATCCGTGATGCTTGCCGTCTGATTTTCCTGCTTCATCTGTTGAAGAATCAGGGTGCGGGTAATCAGGTACTCGGCGGCATGCGCATCGGTGTTTTCACTTGCGGGCAGAAGCTGGAGCGATTCAAAGCGCCGCTCCTGCTCCACATCGCTTTGCAGGAGCACGTCGCCGTTCACAATTGCCACCACGCTGTCGAGCACGACGGGCTTGCCTTCCGGAGCTCCGGCTTGGTTTTTCTGGGTCGCCGCGGCTTTTTGCGCCTTGTCGGCGGCTGCCGCGCTTTGCGCCGGGGTAACGTGCGTTTGCGTTTCGCCCTGCACGGGTGCCGCGTTTTGCGCGTGCGCCGCGGGCAGCAGGAAGGAGCCGAGAAGAAGGAAAGCGCGCATCAAAATGCCTGCCCGATGCTGAAAAAGAAGTTGAAGTGGCCGGCCTGGCCGACCGAGGGCGGCGTGGGCTGGCCGTTGCTTGTGTACGTGTACGTATTGATCTGCGGGTAGATGGGCGGGTTCAGGTTATAGCTCGCGTCCACGCGGATAGGCCCGATCGGCGTGGCATAGCGGGCGCCGACCCCGAGGGCGTGCGAAAAGAAGTTGTCGGAACAATGGCCGGTCAGCCCGATGCTGTTCGACTCCACCCCGGGCTGACCCGGCCCTTCCTGCTGGTAGATGTCGTCTAGGTTGCGGCAGCCGGCACGGTTCGGCTGGCGGAAGCGAAGAAATGACGGCCAAATATCGCTGCCCTTCACAAATACGTTCCCCATGTCGTGGAAAAGCACAAAGCTGACGCTGTTGCCGACGACCGGGAGCTCGGGGGGCGGCAGCCGGATTTCGAAGTTATTGACAAGCGCCGCGGCCCCGCCGATGGGAAAGCCGGTGATGGGGTCGCGCGGGCCGGCGGCATTGATGCCGAAGCCGCGCAGGGACTGCGCGCCGCCCGCGTACAGCCGCTCCGGCAGAGGAATCAGTAGTTGGCCGCCCGTGCCATAGGACCGCTCATAGGCGAGGCGGGTTTGCCGGGCAAACACGTACTTGTGTACATCTCCGAAAGGGTAGTAGCTGGCGTTGGTGGCGTCCAGCCGGTTGAAGTTGGAGTCCGAGCCGAAGCGGTTGTTCGCTATAAACTCCTGCACGGTGTTGTAAGTTCCCCCGGAGGCATTGAGCGAGGAAGGCCGACGCGTGTCGCGGATCCAGGTGATGCCGGGGCCGCCGACCGTGACCGGCTCGGAGTCGAGTGAAATCTCGTCGGGCGCGACCTGGAGGCTGTTCGCGTCCACCGTGATGCGCCGGAACTGGTACTGGTAGATCACGGTTGTCGGCTTGCCGATGCGTTGCGTCAGTCGCAAGTTGGCCAGCAGCCGGGCCGCGGCGTAGGTGGTAACGTCCTGCTCGTTGGTGTAGCCGCCGCTGACGGAAAGATTAAGCGTCCGCTTGCCGAAGGGGTGGGGGTCTTCAAACGTCAGCAGGGCGATCTTTTCCAGCGAGCCGTAGGTTGTTTTCAGCGTGACGCTATTGTCGGTGCCGCGCAGGTTGATGCGGGAGATATTGAGCGAAAGAAGCTCGCTCGCGCCGAAGTTTCCGTTCGGGTTGCAGTAGGTAATGCCTTCAGCGGCCAGGGTGGCTGCGTTGGCATGGGCGCAGGAGGTTGGGTTGCCGGTCTGCACCTGGAGGCCGAGCCCGTAGGTCACGTCCCAGCGCTTGGCTTCGGTAAACTGCAGCAGCACATCCTTGCGCAGTTCGCCGCCGTTCGGATTCTGCACGGCGGTGTTCACGCCGTTGAACAGGGTCAGGTCATACAGCTGGCGCTGCGTATCGATCAGGGCAGTCTGGTTCAGCACGTCACCGGGATGGACCAGGATGTGCGAGTCGACCGTGGAGCGCCGCGTGTGGTGCAGGCCGCTGATTAATACCTCATTCACATGGATGGAGTCGCCCTCGGTGATTTCCAGGGTCACGTCGATGAGGTTAGGGTCGCGCGGGTCGGGTGCCTGCTTCAGATTGGCAGCGGCCTGGTCGTAGCCATGGCTTAGGTAGTAGGTCAGCACGGCATCGCGGTCGCCCGTCAGGTCGGTCGAGTTGTACGGCTGGCCCACCTGCGTGTTGAGCAGCGGCAGCAGCGTGTCCGACGGCACCTTGATGTTGCCCACCAGCTTGTAGGAGCCGAAGCGCTGCTGCACGCCCTCGGTGACCTGGTAGGTGACCGCGATGTGCGCGATCTTCGAGGGGCGGCCTTTTTTGTCGTTGTCCGAGTCCTTGACGACCGGCTTGACGGCGACGTGGGAAAAGCCGCTGCCCTCATAGATGGCCGTAATCGTGGCGATGTCACTCGCCACCAGGGCCGCGCTGTAGGTGCCGCGCGGGTCGAACAGGCTGTTCGGGCGCACGTTGAGCCGCGGCGTGATGAGCGAGGCAGGGAAATACTTGTTGCCCGTAATCGCTACCGTATCGACGTCGTGGACTTTGCCGAGGTCTACGGTGTAGGTCACCAGGGTCTGCCCGTTCGGCTGCTGCGCGCCGGTGTGGCTTACCTGGATATCAAAGTAGCCTTTCCGCTGGTAAAGGTCGCGGATGCGCCGGTCTCCTTCGTTCAGCAAGTCCTCGTCGACGGTGCCTTCTTCATAAACCGGGATGAGATTGCGGATAGAGCCCTTGCTGATCTTGACGCCATTGACGACCACAACGACCTTGTTGCCCCGGTTGACCTTGAAAGCGTAGTTCAGGTGGTTGGTCGGCTGGTCAAATTGTTTGTTATCGAGCGCGACCTTGGATTCAAGCAGCTGCTGCTTCTGGTAGTGAGCCCGCAGACCGTCCAGGGCCGTGTTGACCGTATCGCGCGTGACACGGCTGTTCTGCTTCAGCTTGGCGGCTTTGCGGAACTTGTCCGGGCTGAGGCCGCTTTCCCCCTCGACGGCCACCTTGCCGACGCGCGCCCGGTCTCCAAGCGTCACGATATAGCTGATGTTGATCTGCTGGTTTGCAGGGTCGGGCGAGGTTGCGGCGATAACTTGGCCCTGGTAAAAGCCGTTTGTTTCCAGGGTACTTTGAATCAGCTTTCTGCCGCGCTCAAGCTTCGCCTCGGTATAGGGCGTACCCGGGTTCAGCTTCGTTGCGCCGCCCAAAAGGCTGCTGATGGTTTCATCGTTGACCCCGTCGATGTTGACGCGCCCGACAAAAAGCTGCGGCTCGCCGTCGAAAAGGATGCGGACGCTTGAACCCGTGCGCACGCCGGCCACGTCGATGCTGCTGTACAGCCCCGTGGCGTAAAGGCGGCGCAGGCTCGCTCGAATCTTTTCCGGGTCGAGCGGCTGCCCCGGCTGGAGCGCCAGCTGCCCTTCCAGCGGCTGCAGCCGATCCGCGCTGACTCCGCGAAAATCAATGGCGCTGACCGTCAAGCCCTGCCACGCCCGCAGGTTTTCCATGCCGCCCTCCTGGGTGCCGGGGGGTGGGCTGGTGCTCAATGGATGACTTTCGTCGTAGGAGGGCAGCTTGGACGCATTCGGGACCGTTTGCCCGTTGTTCGGGTTATTCGGGGCGGTTTGCTGGGTCGGCGTGTCGGTGGTGGGCGCGACCGCGCCCTGGCCCCAGGCCGAGCAAGCACCGGCCGCGAAGAAAAGCAGTGCCGCAGAGCGGCGAAAACGAGACTTGGAAAGTAGCCGGAGCGGTGGACCGCTTCTTGATTGCATAGGTGTGTTCACTTCTCGGTGCGCGCCCTTTAATTTTAATGTCCCTGAGGCAGCCGCTTTCAATTCGTACTTTCCGTGTTCCTGCGTAGGTCCAGAACGCTGCCGCTTGCCTTGCGGGCAGGCGCGGCGAGGCTTAAGAACGCTTCTCCAGAATCTCGATAGACTTGTCGTGCCGGCCGAACAGCTCCATGAAGTGCCGCAGGTCGGCATCGACCCGGTCGAAGCGGCTGTCTATCCGAGCTTCGAGCTTGTCGATGCGGGCATTTACCTCAGTGCGGAGCGCGTCGATGCGGCTGCTCAGATTGCCGAAAAGCGCGAGCATCACGGCTGTGTTGAGGAGCGCAATGAGCGATGGTATTCCGATCGCGAGGTACAGCTGGACGTTCGTCATGGTCGATTCCCCTTGATGCAGTTGGCCCGCCGCTTGCCTCTACAGAGATTATCGGCAAGAAGAATACTGTGTCATCGGAACCGAAGCCCGGCCAAGCCTTTCGCCGGAGCACCGTTCCGGGAGCATAGAAGCACCGTACACCCTTCTTATACTAAGCAGGAGGGTTGAGAAGCTACCATGGTCAGTACCAAGGACACCCCGGGAGGGAACGAAATCGACAGCTCCCCGGATTGCCTCGGCGACCGCTACTCCCGCCAGGTCCTGTTTGCACCTATCGGCGCGGCCGGGCAGGCCCGGCTCCGGGCTTGCTCGGTTGCCATTGTGGGCGTGGGGGCTACCGGGGCCGCCGTGGCCGCGCTGCTGGCCCGGGCCGGCGTCGGCAGGCTGCGCCTTGTGGACCGCGACTACGTGGAAGGGAGCAATCTCCAGCGGCAAATCCTGTTTGACGAAGCGGATGCCCGCGTCGGGCTTCCGAAGGCCGAGGCCGCGCGCTGCCAGATCGGCCGCTTCAACAGTGAGTGCATCGTGGAGGGGCGGGTCGCGGACCTGGTACCGGCCAATATCGAATCCCTTTTGGGCGGGGTTGACCTCCTGCTGGACGCGACCGACAACTTTGAAACGCGGTACCTGCTGAACGACTACGCGGTCGCAAACGGCAAGGCATGGATTTATGCCGGTGCCGTCGGCTCCTACGCGGTTTCCATGAACATCCTCCCCGGCGACACCGCCTGCCTGGCCTGCATGTTTCCGGAGCCGCCGACCGGGCCCGTGGAAACCTGCGAGACCGCCGGGGTCCTGGGCATGGCCGTCACGCTGGCGGCTTCCCTTGAAGCGATGGAAGCCGTGAAATACCTGACGGGAGCCCGAAGCGCCATGCGGCGCACCCTGCTGAGCCATGACCTGTGGACCAACGAGCGCTCGGAGGTGCGCGCGGGCGCGCCGCGCGCCGACTGCCGGGTATGCGGCCCGGCACGCGACTTTCGGCACCTGCGCGGAGAAGGCCGCCCGCAAATTACGCTTTGCGGGCGCAATGCCGTGCAAATCCATGAGCATGCCCGTACCATGGACTTTCCGGCGTTGGCGGCGATGCTTGAAGCTCACGGCACGGTACGGTGGAACGATCTGCTGCTACGCTTCCATAAGCCGCCGTATACGCTGACCGTGTTTCCGGACGGGCGCACCCTGGTCCAGGGCACCACCGACGTCGGGCAGGCGCGCAGTCTGTATGCCCGGTTTCTGGGTGCTTGAGCGCGAAGCACAGGCAAGCAACCCCGAAGCACAGGCAAGCAACCCCGAAGCGTGAGAATCGCTTCCTACACTCCGGTCAGCGGCCCGCGTTACACCCCGGCCGCATCACCGCAAGGATCCACTCCCCGGAAC
>CAXTSG010000006.1:24036-28693 GCA_964246825.1 uncultured Acidobacteriaceae bacterium
GAACTACAGTACGCACAACCAAACGAATCGGAGTGCCGTGAGCACAGCAGGACCTACGCAGCAAGCCAAAAACCCGGTACAGCACATGCGCCGCAATCCGCCGATTGCGGGCGAAGCGGAAGCAATCGCGGCGGCCCAGGGCGGCGACGGCCGGGCCTTTGAAACCCTTTACGGACTCCACAAGCGCCGGGTGTACTCGCTTTGTCTGCGCATGCTGGGCAACGTGGCCGAAGCGGAAGACCTGACGCAGGAAGCCTTTTTGCAGCTTTACCGCAAGATCGGCACGTTTCGCGGCGATTCAGCCTTTTCCACCTGGCTGCACCGCCTGGCGGTGAACGTGGTGCTGATGCACCTGCGCAAAAAAGGCCTGCCGCAGGTGTCGCTGGAAGAAACGCTGGAGCCTTCAAGCGACGACGGGCCTCGCAAGGACATCGGCGCGCGCGATCTCCAGCTTTCAGGCTCGATTGACCGCGTGACCCTGGAGCGGGCGGTGGAAAACCTGCCGCCCGGCTACCGCCTGGTGTTTGTGCTGCACGATGTGGAAGGGTACGAGCATAACGAGATAGCAGGCATGCTGGATTGTTCGATCGGGAACAGCAAGTCGCAGCTGCACAAGGCACGGATGAAGCTGCGCGACCTCCTGAAGTCGGGCCTGCGAAAGGAAACACAGGAATGAAGGAACACTCCGAACAGCTTTCCTCCCAGAAAAATGCCGACTGCGCCGCGTTTCAACAGCGGCTGCCTCAGCTTTTCGGCTCGGAAGCGGATATCAGCAAGGAGCTGCACCTCCAGAGCTGCGACAATTGCGCCGAGCTGGTGCGCGACCTCCAGTACATTGCCCAGCAGGCCAAGCTGCTGATGCCGATCCATGACCCGTCGCCGGCGGTGTGGGAGAACATCAAAAGCGCCCTGGGCACAGCGGAATCCGGCAGAAAGTAAGCGCTTGTCCCGGCGGCTTGAAGCGCCCTATACGCGGGTTGTGCTTACCGGCTTCATGGGCGCGGGCAAGTCCACGGTGGGCCGGCTGCTTGCTCCCCTGCTCGGCTGGCAGTTTTTCGACGCCGACGGCATCCTGATAGAGCGTACAGGGCAAAGCATCGCCGGATTGTTTGAGCAGCATGGGGAAAGCCTTTTCCGCGAGATGGAAGCCGCCACCGTTGCTGAACTGCTCGGGCTGGAGCACCTGGTGCTTGCGCTGGGAGGCGGCGCGCTGGAGTCGCCGTCTACCCGACAGCTGCTTGCCGCAAGCCCTTCGACCCTGACGGTGTATCTCCGGGCTTCGCTTCCCTTATCGCTCGCGCGGTGCTCGGGCGGCAGTGTTGTGCGGCCCGTGCTTGCCGGCGAGCCGCGGAGTCTTGAGGCTCGCTACAGCGAGCGCCTCCCTGCCTATGAAGCCGCGGATCTCAGCATGGAAACGGAACATCGCGGCCCGCGGGAGATCGCGGAAGCTATTGTGGAAGCTGCCGCTTCTCGCGGCTTTTCCAGGCCTTGACTGCGCGAACAGAGCCCCGCGGCCCTTGTCCTTTCCGGCACACGCCCCTGCTACCATCAAATCATGCGGGATACAGGGAGCGGCTCGGGACCGGGGATGTCGGGAGTGAGCCGGGGATCTCGCGTATGAGCTCCGCGGCTACAAGCAAGCGCGCCTCGGTCGCTCTCGCCGGGCCTGTTTCGACCGCGCCCGAAGAGCCGCAGGCACCCCTGCCGCCCGGTCTCACGGCATCGTGGATTACCAATTACTCCGAGCTGTTCAAGACGCGCGTGACCGCGATGGTCGTGCTGACGGCCTGGGCCGGCTTTTATCTCGGCTCCCTCCGGTCCGGCATCAGCAGCGTGCAGCCCGGCCTGATCGCGGTGCTGCTCGGCATCGGCCTTATCAGTGCCGGCTCCGCCGCGTTCAACGAGGCCATGGAGCACCGTTCCGATGCCCGGATGGTGCGAACTTCACGGCGTCCCATGGCCTCGGGCCGCATTGGGCTCCCGCACGGCCTGCTGCTGGCCTTCGGGGTCACCGGCCTGGGCACGGCCCTGCTGCTGCGGGAGGCAAACGGCCTTACCGCCGCGCTGACGCTGTTTACGGCGGCCACCTATGTGCTGGTCTATACGCCGCTGAAGCGGGTGACGACGCTTGCCACTTTTATCGGCGCGTTTCCCGGCGCGATGCCGCCGCTGCTGGGCTGGGTGGCCGCGCGGGGGCGCATCGAGTGGCCGGCCGCCGCGCTGTTTGCGCTGCTGTTTGTATGGCAGTTTCCTCACTTCATGGCGATTGCCTGGCTTTACCGTGAAGATTACGGGCGCGCCGGCATCCGCATGCTGCCGGTGGTCGAGCCGGATGGCCGCTCCACCGTGACGCAGGCCCTGGCTTATGCGGTGTTGATGCTCCCGGTAAGCCTGCTGCCGGTTTTTCTCCACATGGCGGACTGGTGGTACGGCACGGCCGCGCTTCTGCTTTCAGTGGTGTACCTGGGGTACACGGTACGCTTCCGGCGCATTGTCGGCGCCCGGTCCAAGGTGGAAAGCAAGATGTACGCGCGCGACCTGCTGAAGATCAGTGTGCTGCACCTTCCCGTACTTCTTATCCTATTGATGCTGGACGCGCATCCCCGCTGACCGGGGAGCAAGAGGAACCATGGCCACGATCACACCTGTATCCGCGCCGCACGCCGGGAGCGGCCTTTCCTTTCCGGCGGCGATTGAACTGGATGCCCTGAGCCACGACTACGGCACGCGCCGGGCGCTGGACGGGCTGAGCTTCAGCCTGCGGCCGCGTGAAATCTTCGGACTGCTGGGGCCGAACGGCAGCGGCAAGACCACCCTGTTCCGCATCCTTTCAACGCTGATGACGCCCTCGGCCGGCACGGCGCGCATCGCGGGCTTTGACGTGGCGCGGCAGGCGCGCGAGGTGCGCGCGCGGGTCGGCATCGTCTTTCAGGCGCGCTCGGTTGACCTGAAGCTGACGGTAGACGAGAACCTGATGCACCAGGGCCACCTGTACGGCCTGAGCGGAAGGCTGCTGCGGCGGCGCATGGACGAGGTTCTGGAGCGGGTGATGCTGCGCGACCGCGCGAAGGACTTTGTGGAAACGCTGTCAGGCGGCATGCAGCGGCGGGTCGAGCTGGCCAAGGGCCTGATCCACTCGCCCTCGGTGCTGCTGCTCGATGAGCCCTCGACCGGGCTGGACCCGGGCGCGCGCATCGACCTGTGGCAGTACCTGCGCACCCTGCGCGACGAGGACGGGGTGGCTGTGCTGGTAACGACGCACCTGATGGAGGAAGCCGAGCACTGCGACCGTTTGGCCATCCTGAACGCGGGCAAACTGGTGGCGCTGGGCCGTCCGGTGGAGCTGAAGGAAGCGATCGGCGGCGACGTGGTGACGCTGGAAACCCGGGGGGCGCGGGAAGCGCGCGACTTGGCCGCTCGGGTTCGCACGGAGTTCGGCGGCGAGCCTGCCGCGCTCGGCGCGAGCGTTCGGATGGAGCACGCGCAGGGGCATCGCTTCGTCACCGCCGTGATTGAGGCGTTCCCGGGCGAGATTGAAGGCATTCGCGTGCAGAAGCCCTCGCTGGAGGATGTTTTCATCCAGCGCACCGGGCACCGCTTCTGGCATGAGGAAGGCCCGGAGGCCGAGCCCGATACGGAAACGCTGGAAAACGAACGGCGCAAGGGCTACAACGAACCATTCTAGGTGCTTGACGGCACTGGAGGTATGGAAATGGCAACAGCAGTCAGGGTGGAAGTCACAGGAGCTTCAAGGATAGCGGTGCCCGCGCGGCCTTCCACGGCGGTCGCGGCGTACTCGCTGTGGCGGCGCGAGATCGTACGCTTTTACCGGCAAAAAGCGCGGGTGGTCGGCGTGATTGCTTCGCCGCTGCTGTTTTGGCTGGTGCTCGGCTCGGGCTTTGCCAACTCCTTCCACGCGGGCGGCACGGGCGGCAGCAGCCACTATCTCGGCTATTTTTTCCCGGGTTCGGTCGCGATGATCGTGCTGTTTACCTCCATCTTCTCGATGATGTCGCTGATCCAGGACCGCAACGAAGGCTTTCTGCTTTCGGTGCTGGCGGCCCCGGTGTCGCGCTCGGCCATTGTGCTGGGCAAGGTGCTGGGCGGGGCCACTTTGGCCGCGCTCCAGGGAATCGTGTTTCTGGTGTTTGCGCCGCTGGTCGGCGTCCATGTGAGCTTCGGCGCGGTGCTGCTCGGCATGCTGGTCATCGCGATGCTGTCCTTTGAGCTTACGGCGCTCGGCTTTACCATCGCCTGGCCGCTGGACTCGCCGCAGGCGTTTCACGCGATCGTGAATCTAATACTGCTGCCGCTGTGGATGCTTTCCGGCGCGCTCTTCCCGGCGAGCGGCGCTTCGCCCTGGATGCATGCGCTGATGCGCGCGAACCCGCTCTCCTACGGCGTGGACGCGCTGCGAAACCTTTTATTCCCTGCCCAGCCCACGGATGCTTCCCTGCCTGTCAACCTCTTGGTAACGGCCGGTTTTTGCGCGCTGTGCTTCGCCGCGTCCTGGTTCGCGGTCAACCGCCGCACCCACAAGCCGGCAGCCTAGTTCCCCCCAAGGAGAGCACCATGAGCGAGTCGACGCGGCGCGGGACCCATCTGGCCGTGAACAAGCATCCCGATGTTCCGCCCGCCCAGCCGCAGCGGGGCAATA
>CAXTSG010000007.1:0-5026 GCA_964246825.1 uncultured Acidobacteriaceae bacterium
TGAAGCTGCGCGGCTATATCGGGTTTTCCCTGCTGGGGCGGACGGAAACCTGGCATCGGGCCGCCGGCGAAGTGCCGGCTTGCCGATAGCCTAGATTTTGGAGGACCGCTGGACCTCGCGCACTCCCGGGATGCGGCGCAGCCCCTGCTGCAGCCGCTCCAGGTGGCGCAGGTCCTGAGCGTCCAGCGTCAGCTCGATCCATGCCTCTCCATCGGAGCCGGAGCGCGTATCCATGGAGCGAATATTGGTGTTTTCCTCGCTGGCGATAGCGGTGATGTCCTTGAGCATGCCCGGGCGGTCGTTGCAGACCAGCATGAGCTTGACCGGGTAGGTCGCGCGCCGTGTTTGCGGCTCGGGGCCGGCTCCGGCCCGGCCTTCGCGCGCCCATTCGACCGAAATGCGGCGGTCTGACTCATACAGCAGGTTCTGCACGTTGGGGCAGCTGCGCCCGTGGACCGCGACGCCCTTGCCGCGGGTCACATAGCCGACAATCTCCTCGCCGCGGATGGGGTTGCAACATCGCGCGCGGTAAACGAGCAGTTCGTTCGAACCTTCCACCTCCAGCGTGTCGGAGGCAGCATTGGCATGCAGTTGGAGGCGCTTGGCGTCCTCAGCCCCGGTCGGCAGGGCCGGGTCGTCCGGCGTCGCTTGATGATGCAGGATACCCGGGGCAAGCCGGTTGAGCACCTGCCTGGCCGAGTACTTGCCGAAGCCGATGGCGGCCATCATGTCATCGGGCGTGGAAACAGAATAGTCAGCGGCTAAACCCGCATAGTCCGACTCTTCAAACTTGGAAAGCGCGATCTTGTACTTGCGCGCTTCGCGCTCCAGCAGCTTGCGGCCGATCTCGATAGCGCGCTCGCGCTGGTGCTCGTTGATCCAGTGCTTGATCTTGTTGCGCGCGCGCGAGCTTTTAACAAAAGTGAGCCAGTCGCGCGAGGGCGTGTGGCCGGTTTGCGTGACGACCTCGACAATGTCGCCGTTGCGCAGCTTTGCGCGCAGGGGCACGATGCGTCCGTTGACCTTGGCCGAGACGCAGGTGTGGCCTACTTCCGTATGGACCGCGTAGGCGAAGTCGAGCGGGCTTGCGTCTTTCGGCAGCACCACGACCTTGCCCTTCGGCGTAAAGGTGTATACCTCCTCCGGGTACAGGTCAATCTTGAGTGTGGAAAGGAATTCGTTGGGGTCGGTCATCTCCCGCTGCCACTCGACCAACTGACGGACCCAGGCCAGGCGCTGCTCGTCGCGGGCGGAAACGGGCGAGCCGCCGGCCTTATATTTCCAGTGCGCCGCGATGCCCTCCTCGGCGATGCGGTGCATTTCTTCCGTGCGGATTTGTACTTCAAACTGGTGGCCGGCCTCGCCCATCACGGTGGTGTGCAGCGATTGGTACAAGTTCGGCCGGGGCATTGCGATAAAGTCCTTGATGCGGTTCGGCACCGGACGAAAGAGCGAGTGGATAAGCCCGAGCACGGCGTAGCAGTCGCCTACAGACGGGACGATCACGCGCAGCGCCAGCAGGTCCCATACCTGGTCGACGCCGACGCCGCTTTCCTGCAATTTCTGATGAATGGAGTAGAGCCGCTTGATCCGCCATTCCACGCGAGCCTGGATGTTGTTTTCGGCAAGCCTTTCCGAAAGCAGTGCTTCCACCCCGGCGAGGAACAGCTCGCCCTGCGTGCGGCGCGCCTCGATGGCGGCGTGAAGCTCATCGTAGGCAGGCCGGTCGACATAGCGGAAGGCAAGGTCTTCGAGCTCGCCGCGCACCTTGCCCATGCCGAGCCGGTGCGCCAGCGGTGCGTAGATGTCGAGGGTTTCACGCGCGATCGCTCCCTGCCGTTCCGGCTTCAGGTGCTCCAGCGTGCGCATATTGTGCAAACGGTCGGCCAGCTTGATGAGCACCACCCGCACATCCGTGACCATGGCGAGCAGCATCTTGCGGACGCTTTCGGCCTGACGGTCCTCGCGGTTGGCGAACTGGATCTTATCGAGCTTGGTAACGCCCTCGACAATATGCGCCACCTGCTCGCCGAAGAGCGCGGTGATCTCGGGCGTGGTTACGGGCGTGTCTTCAACCGCATCATGAAGCAGCCCCGCGGCAATGGCAGTCGAGTCAAGCTTCATCTCGGCAAGCACAATCGCTGTTTCCAGCGGATGGAGCACATACGGCTCGCCCGAGGCGCGCAGCTGGCCGCGATGGTGCCGCAGGCAGAACTCCCAGGCGCGGCGAATGATTTCCGTGTCGTCCGACGGGCGGCTGCGCCGGACGGTTGCGATCAGCAGCTCATAGCGCGGACCGGTAACGGCGGCAGTGTCCGCATCGTAGCGGGCAAGCGCTTCCGGCGAGTGGGCAAGCCCCGGCGTAGGCTTCTTCGCGGGCGCAAGCGGGGCGCGGCGAGAAGGTTCCGGTTGCGCGGGAAGGCTTTGCGCGGGTGCCATGCCTGATTATAGGGCGCATACGCGAGGCGGCAAGTGCGCTGCCAGACCGGGCGCACCGCGAGGCCCCGCATGGCGGCTTGAACTTGAATCTCCCTCAATGGGTATCTCAGTACCGAATACCACCCTCAGACATTGCGCTTTCGCACCCGCTCAATCTCCTCCCACATCGCTGCCCAGGTTTTATCCCAGGAGTTGGTCGCGAGCTTCGCTTCCACCGCGTCGCGCCATCCTGCTTCGGGCGGGGTAAGCGCTTTGTCCAGCGCCGCGGCAAACTCTTCGGGCGCGGCGGCAATGGCCACTAAACCTTCGTCGCCGTATCCGGCGACTACATCACGGATCGGCGTAGACACAACCGGCTTGCCCGCGGCCAGGTACTCGGGGGTTTTGGTCGGCGAGATGAAGCGGGTGGATTCATTGCGGGCAAACGGCAGCGTCGCCGCGTCCCAGCCCGCCAGGTAGGCCGGCAGCTCGGCATAGCTTTTCGGGCCGAGATAGTGAAGGTTCGGCGCGGAAGGCAGGGTAGCCGGGTCGATCTTGACAACCGGGCCGATCAGGATAAAGTGAATGGCCGGGCGCAGGCGCGCGACCTCCGCTACCAGAGCGATATCAAACCGCTCATCAAGCACGCCGTAAAAGCCCGCGCGCGGGTGCGGGATCGCGGCCTGGTCTTCCGGGTCGGGTACGGCGTGGCCACCTTGCCGAAAGTGTTCCACCTCGATCGAGCTCGGGAACGGATGGACATTGCCGTGCTGGCGGCGTTTGCTCTCATACAGGCTCATGCCGCCGGTAAAGACGACCCCGGCGCGGGCGAACAATTCCTGCTCGCGGGCGCGCAGATCGGGCGGCGCACCCGCAAAGGCGGAAAGCTCGTCCATGCAGTCGTACACAATCGCTTCCGGCGTGAGCTCGCCGGTGAAGCCGAGGGCCATGGGTGTGTAGTACCAGCTGACGTACTCGGTGATATTGTGCTCCCGCAGAAAACCCGCGAGCAGGGTACGCTGGGCAGCTTCGGCGTCCACGCCCGCGGGCAGGTGCGGCCGCACGACCCAGAGATGGCCGCCCTTGACCGCTTCCTGAAGTACCTCCAGGCTGCCGTCCCCGCTTTCCGCGTCCAATAGCGGCTCTTCCCAGAAAACGACCCGCAGCTCGCGCGCGGCCCGGCTCAACAGGTGCTGCGGGCGCTGCATCACAAAGCGCCAGCGCAGGTGGCTGAAGCAGAGCAGGGCAGGCCGGGAGTCCGAAGAGGATTGCTCCCGGGCAGCGGCAATGGATGGCGTGTTTTGCAAAGAGTCCTCGCTTCCGGCGATCCTGAAAAACAACTTTTAGGATACTGAAGACGGTGCCGGCTTCGTTTTCGGAACCGACCGGTAGCGGGAGCCCGGTACATGACGCTTGATCCTTACAAACTTGACCGCTTTGTCGCGGCCCAGCAGCCGGTGTATAAGCAGGCGCTCGGGGAGCTGCGCGCAGGCGCAAAGCGGAGCCACTGGATGTGGTTCATCTTTCCGCAGGTTGAAGGGCTGGGCACAAGCGACACAGCACGGTATTACGCCATCGGCTCGCTTGCGGAGGCGCGCGCTTTTCTTGCGCACCCGCTGCTGGGGCCGCGGCTTCGTACCTGCGTGGAGGCCGTACTTGCGCAGCGCGGCCGCTCGGTTGAGGAAATCTTCGGCTACCCTGATTCGCTCAAGTTTCACTCCTCGGTCACGCTGTTCCACCTGGCGGCACCGGACGACCCCCTGTTTGCCGAAGCCTTGCGGCGGCTCTGTGCCGGCCCGGACCGGGCTACAGTCGCATGCCTGCCGTGATCCCGCCAAATCCCCTGCTGTCGGCATTTAGCGGCATGGCCGGGCCGCGTTACACTAGGGATTCACCGTTTTCTACTTCTTCGCCGAGAGTGCCGAGCCCTTGAGACAGCTTCAAACCGCCCGTCTTGCGCGCAAGCTTCTGCTTTCCGATGTTGCGCAGTGCTTCCACCTTGAGTTTGCCGTCGATGAGCTGCCCAGCTTTCCGTTCAAGCCGGGGCAGTTTGTGTCCTGCGTGGCCGACGATCCCGCGACCGGCAAGCAGCAAACGCGCGCCTACTCGATTGCTTCCGCATCGCGCGAAAACATGTTTGATATTTGCGTGAACCGGGTGGAGGGCGGCTTCTTCTCAAACCTTCTTTGCGATTTGGAAGAAGGGGACACCGTGAAGTTCCACGGCGCGCACGGGCTGTTTACGCTGCGCCAGCCCACGGTGGACGGCGTATTTATCGCGACCGGCACGGGGATTGCTCCGATGCGGGGCTTCGCGCAGCACCTGTTCCCGGAGGACGGCCCGGACCGCAGCGAGGGCAAGGACTTCTACCTGGTGTACGGTACCCGCTATGAAAGCGATATCTATTACCAGGACTACTTCGAGCAATTGGCCACCAAATATCCAAATTTTCACTATGTGGCTACCCTGAGCCGGGGTGGGGAAGGCTGGACCGGGCAGCGCGGCTACGTGCAGGAGCATGTGGCCAAACTGGTGGGAGCGCGCGCCGAGCAGCGGGTGCTGGTGGGCGCGGGCGGAGTGCCGCCCGAGAGCGCGCCGAACGGTCCTT
>CAXTSG010000007.1:5036-10046 GCA_964246825.1 uncultured Acidobacteriaceae bacterium
TCCTTTCGATATTTACGCTTACATCTGCGGCCTTAACGACATGGTTTCCGCCAGCCGCGACCGGCTGGTGGGCATGGGCTGGGAAAAGAAGCAGGTTGTCTTCGAGCGCTACGACTAAGCACGGGAAGGGCCGGAGCTTCGGCTCCAGCCCTTTTGCTTTAACGGCGCTGCCTTGGTTGATTGCCGGATTTTGCGAAAAACATGCCTGCCGCAAAGAACACCACAGCGACGGCAAGCGCGCCAAGCGTACGGCCGGGTACATGGAAGCGCAGCGAAAGAGCCGCCACCGCAAGCCACACCCCTGCGCCGACAAACCAGATGCCGTAGGTCCAAACGCGCATCTGCCATTGTTGCCATGCAGGAGGCACGGTGCGCAAGCCCACCGGCAGGCTTCTGTTTCGATGCGGCTGTGCCCCGTGAGCTGGAGGCGGGAGGCTCGCAGGCAGCCGAAAGAGCGCCTCGCAAACTCGGCAACTGCGATATACTTGGGCTGCGGCACCCCTTGGCCGCACCTGCGCAGGCGCGTAGCTCAGTTGGTTAGAGCGCTACCTTGACACGGTAGAGGTCGCTGGTTCGAATCCAGTCGTGCCTACCACTCCTGGAATAGTAATCAGCTTTTCAAGCGTGAAAGCATGTGTCGCTCCAGTCCTGCCTGTGGAAACGCACGGATGTAACTAAACCGCGAATCCTTGTAGCAGTCCATGAGCAGTTTAGGTATCCTCGCGGAACGTGCCAGATACTCATTACACATCCTTCTTCCGGCTTTTGCGTCAAAAAGTGATATGGCGGTCTCAATGAAGTATCAGGTCGAGTTTGAGCAGGAAGAAGATGGTCGATGGATTGCCGATCTTCCCCAACTTCCCGGCGTTATGGCCTACGGAGCTACACGCGAAGAAGCATTCGATAAAGTGCTGTCGCTCGCATTGCACGTTCTTGCGGATGAAATCGCGCAGGAAAAATCGGCGGAGCACAGCAGACACCGCGCGAGCAGCTACGAGATATCGTTTGCATGAGCGTATGGGGAACAAAGAAGGGGCGTAAGGTGCTGAATGCGCTCTACCGCATCGGTTGGAAGGATCATCCTAACAACAAGCAAGGCGGTTCCCACTTGCAGCTTGTCCATCCCAGCCTAGGCAGCTACACATGGCCGCACAGCGATGCGGAAGAGATTGGGCCCAGGATGCTGGCGAGAATAGCAAAACAGACCGGGCTCAAACCTGAAGATTTGTAATCTCTGCAAGTATTTTTTAGAAGGCTTTCCACCCTTACCTGTGTTCCGGCAGCAGCGACCAAATATCCGGGTCTTCCTCGCCGAGTACCCAGGCGCAGGTGCCTTCCAGGTGGTTTCGCTTCGCCAGCTCGAGCCGGTCGCCGTAGCCGTGCTTGTCGGTGTAGAAAATCCATTCGCGCATCTCGTCGCGGTAAAAGAAGAACCAGGCCGTGTGGTCGACCAAGTCCCACTGTTCCTCGCCGCCGAAGCTGTCGCGCAGCGAGCGCGCGTTCGCCGCGCTGATGTAGTCCGCGGTCGGGTGCGGCTCCTTGGTCTCCTTGTCGAGGCCGGGGTCGCCGGTGTACCAGTGATAGCCGTAGAGCGCGATGCCGAGCGAGAGCTTTTCGCGCGGCACCCGCTCCAGCGCATAGTTCATGTTCATCACGGTCCAGTTCCAGCCCCCGACCGGACCCGGCACGGTATAGCGCGTGTGCTGGTCGTAGGTCATTAGGCAAAGGAGGTCCACGGCCTTGCCGATAGCCGCGAGATCAAATGCCCCGCGCCACTCCTCGTAAATCCATTTGCCGAAAGGCGTGTGCCCCGGGTAGCCGGGCGCGTTCGGTACAACCGCGATCTGTAATTGCAGGTGCTGCGCATGGAGGGCGTCGGCTGTTTTCCGCACGGCGGCCGACAGCGCATCGCGGTCGGTCCACAGAATATCTTCCAGGTCAAACTGAAAGCCGTCGTAGCCGTTGCGGCGGCACTCGCGGATCAGCGCGGCGTTCATCTCATCCTGCGCATGCGCGTCGCCGAGCAGCTTATGCACCTTGTCCTTGTTGAACAGTGCCACAATCGGCACCACGGACACATGAGTTTCCTTCGCCGCCTTCAGGATCAGGAGGTTCGGCTCACCGCTAACGAGGCCATTCTGATCCACGTCGTACCATGTCGGCACGATGATGTCGATCTTTGCGCGGTGCAGGAGGAAATCGCGCTCGGAAGCGCCGTCGCCGGTCATATAAAAGAGGGACTTCTGCGCGTGGCCTTGCGCGGTGAGCAGGAAGGATACAAGGGCCAGCATGGATGCTTGAAGCAGCAGCTTCATCAAAACTCCTCAGCAGCGTTAAGCGACCGGTACGGATTTGACCAGGTTGCGGGGCCGGTCCACGTCCACGCCGCGGCTTAAGGCGACGTAGTAAGCAAACAGCTGGAGCGGAACGACCTCCAGCAGCGGCAGCAGGTGCTCGGGTGCCGCGGGCACGGCGATCGTTTCAGCGACGCGCGCGGCTATTTCGGTTTCGCCTTCGTTCACAATCGCGAGCATACGCGCACCCTGCTTTTGCAGCAGCCCGGCAAGGTGCAGCGTGCGCTCGTAGCGGCGTACTGAATCCTGATTGTGAGGGTCGAAAGTCGCAAGCAGGACCAGCGGCACCTCGTCGCTGACGAGCGCGTTGGGCCCGTGGAGCACTTCGCCGGACGGGTAGCCTTCGGCATGGACATAGGAGCTTTCCTTCAGCTTCAGCGCGCCTTCGCGCGCCAGCGGGTAGTGGACGCCGCGGCCGAGGAACAGGTAGCTCCTTGCCCCGGCAAAGGCTTGCGCCGCATGCTCGGCCAGCCCGGCCCAGCCCCCGAGCGAACGCTCCATGGCGTCCGGAACGGCCGCGAGAGCAAGGAGCCGCTCCCGGACCGCTTCGGCCGTCAGCACGGCGCGCGCTTCACCCGTCGCCAGCGCCAGCAGGTGCAGCAAGGCAAGCTGGTTGGTAAAGCTTTTTGTCGCCGGAATCGCGAGCTCCACGCCCGCTTCAGTACATAGAGCCACGTCCGCCTCGCGCATCATGGTCGAGCTCGGCACGTTGGTCACGGCGATGGTGCTTTGGCCGCGTCCTTTTGCTTCGCGCAGGGCGGCAAGCGTGTCGGCGGTTTCACCGGACTGCGAGATCACCAGCACCACGGCGCCCGGGGTCGTGTTGCTGGTCCGGTAGGAGTATTCGCTTGCATACTCGACATCGACCGCGAGGCCGCTCAGGTCCTCAAACGTGACTTCGGCCATAAGCCCGGCGTGCCGGCTGGAACCGCTTGCAATGATGACGAGCGAGGATGCCCCGGCCAGCAGGCGGCTTGCTTCCCGAAACAATTCTCGTCGGAGAGCCGCGCCGTCCTCCGTCAAGGAAGCAGCGAGCAGGCGTCGCAGAGCACTCGGCTGCTCAAAGATTTCGCGCAGCATGGCATGGGCAAAGTTGTCCCTCGGTTCGCTCACCTGTTTCTTCTCCGTTGAGGCTGCATGATTCCCTGATACTATGCGGTGATCGGAACTACTTCAAACGATCATTTTTCCAGCCTTTCCGCGGCCGTGTGCCCATGGATGCGGCTGGATGGCGGCAAATCTTTGCAGGGATAGGTACAAGTCGGCGTGTCGCAAACTGTACGTCTTGAAATCGCGGTAGATCATCCGCACGCGGTGCTTGCTGCCGCGAACGGCGGGGCGGAGCGGCTGGAGCTTTGCGCTTCGCTTGCCGACGGCGGGCTGACCCCTTCGCTCGGCTTTGCGAAGTGGGCGCTGGTCTCGGTTGCCGTGCCGGTTCACTGCATCGTGCGCCCCCGCCCGGGAAGCTTCCGGTATGCGGACGCGGAGCTTGAGGTGATGGTCCGCGACATCGAAGCCATGCGAAAGGCCGGCGTTCACGGCGTGGTTTCCGGCGTGCTGACCGAAGAGCGCCATGTCGACCTGGACGCGCTCAAGCGGCTCGTTGAGGCTGCCCGTCCGATGCGGTTCTGCTTCCATCGCGCTTTCGATCTCCTTGCCGACCGCTGCCGCGGTCTTGAGGACATCATCCATGCCGGGGCGGACATCCTGCTGACCTCGGGCGGCGCGGTGAGCCTCCCGGCCGGTGCCGGAGAGGCGGCGCGGATCGTAAACCAGGCGGCCGGGCGGATTGAGGTGATGGGCGGCGCGGGCGTGCGGGTCAGCAATGCCGCGGAGCTTTGGCGCACGATTCCGGTCGACACGCTCCATGCCTCGCTGCGCAGCCCATGGAGCGAGGTCGCGGTCAGCGGGAGCCATGCCGCGCGCATGGGCTCGCGCGACGAGGACGAGCTTTACACGGTCCGCGAGCAGGATGTGCGCGCGGTGCTGGCCGCGCTGGAGCCGCGGACCGCGGCTGTTCGTTAATTCTCCCTGCCAGTCCTCTGCGAAAATCTTTCTCGCTTCGTCACAGATGCAGCGTCCGGGCGTCGCCGGGGTCACTGCCCCGGCGCGGCCGAGGCTGCCGCGACCAGCCTTTCCAGGGATGGGAGGAAGACGAAGTGAACCAGTGCGCCCCCGCTTTGCGCTTTGTTCAGCAAAGCTTGCGCGTGGTCGTGCCACTCGGACGGAGGACGGGAGTGCGCGTCCAGGTAAGCGAGTGCTTCGGTCCCGACCGCGCCAAGCTGCGCCAGCTCCAGCGCGAGCGGGCCCATATCGTTCAGGCGGGGCGTTTCGGCCGCAAGCTCCAGCAGCGCCGGCGTGCCGTGCTGCCAGCTGAGGAACTGCTGACGCAGGTCGTTGACCGCTTCGCTGCGAGAAGGCGGAAAGCCGGCCGGTACGTCGCCGCTGATGTCGGGTGCGTTCGGAGACCCGGCCGTCGCGGGGGCGGCGTGACGCGGCAAAATTGCTTCTACATCTCCGGCGATTTCCTGCCGCGCGGGCGGGTCCGCCGCTACCGCGTCCACCAGACGATCCAGTGAGGTGTAGCCGTCGGTTTTCTGCCCCTGGTAGCGGTCGCTGAAGGAATAGGGCTCGGTGACGGAGGCAAGGAGGTCAA
>CAXTSG010000007.1:10056-13047 GCA_964246825.1 uncultured Acidobacteriaceae bacterium
GGGCAGCGCTGTTGTAGGGCGAGGAAAAGCCGTTGGTATGGGTGCCGAGCACAAGGCTTCGCCGCAGGGCCTCAGGCCCGGTGATCTGCGTCAGCCCGACGCTTTCCAGCTCCAGCGAGGCCCGGCGCAGGCGCGCGTACAGGTACGATACATCGCGGTTGCTCGCCGGCGACCACAGGCGCTCCGCCACGGCCAGGGTCCGCGGCCACACGCGGCTGTCCACTGTTTCGGCGTCCAGCTGTTCAGCCCACATGCAGACTTCGCCGCCGAGGATCAGCTTCGCCTGGTCGGCATTGAGAACAGTGTCCGCCGGCAGCGGGTCGGCGAGAAACATCTGCGCCGAGGTTTTTTCGCCGTCCAGGTAATAGGGCGCCGACAGGATGCCCTGGTAGCCCTGCTGCGCCCCGGCCGCGAGCGAGGCCACGCCGCGCCAGCTTTGGATCACGATGTCCTTGGGCAGCGTCGGAGCCAGGATTTCATCCCAGCCGATCATCTGCTTGCCGTGTTTTTTCAGGATCGGTAGGAGGCGGCTGTTGAAGTAAGCCTGCAGCTCGGGCGGGCCGGCGAAGCCTTTTTTCTGCATGAAGGCACGGATGCGCGGGTTCGCCATCCAGCCCTTGCCTTCGGTTTCATCGCCGCCGATATGAAAGTATGCGTCGGGAAAGATGCCGCTCATCTCGCCCACAAATGCGTCGATGAACTTGTAGGTACTTTCGCGGCTGGGGTCGAGCTCGGCCACGGGGATGCCGAAGACCTTGGGCAGCGCGGTGATATTTTCGCCGGAGCCGATTTCGGGGTAGGCCAGGATCCAGCTGGAGCTGTGGCCGGGCATGTCAAACTCCGGCACCACGCGGATGCCGCGCGCGCGGGCGTAGGCCACAACCTCGCGCATTTGATCCTGCGTGTAGAACTCGCCGCCCGAGCCGACCGAGGTGAGCCGCGGGAAGCGCCTGGACTCGGCCCGGAAACCCTGGTCGTCGGAAAGGTGCCAGTGAAAAACGTTCAGCTTGGCCACGGCCATGCCGTCAAGCTGCCGCTCGATGACCGGCAGCGGCTCAAAGTGCCGGCTTACGTCGATCATGAAGCCGCGCCAGCGGAAGCGCGGCGCATCCCGGATCGTCATGGCCGGCAGCACGCACGCGCCGCGCACGTTCCCCGCCAACTGCAATAGCGTTTCCATGCCGTGCATCGCGCCCACATCGGTCGCGGCCTGGAGCGCGGCGTGCTCGGGCGTAACGGTCAGGGTGTAGCTTTCGTCCTCGTCGAGGCCCTGCACCGGAGCACCTGGGCCGGCGACGGAGATGGTCAGCGCGGCCCCTCCGGCGGGCGGCGCGGCGGCCGCGGAGCGCACGACATCGCCCCCGCATGCGCGGTCCAGGCGCACAAGCATGCGGTGCGTCGCCTCCGTGAGTCTTTGGTCAGAGCCGGGGCGGTCGAAGCTGACTGTAAAGGCAGATAACCCGTGAGCCGGCGTGACCGTCAACGCGCCGTCGGCACGCTGGGCCGAGGCGGGCAGCGGAATCAGCGCGACCTCCTGCGCGACGGCGGCGGATACGGCAAGGGAGGCGAACAAGCAGCCGACAGCCGATCGAGCAAGGAAGGACATTCGGGAAAACGTCACTCTGCGACTCCTGGGTGAGGTACGGTCCCGCCCATTGAAACAGGGTGCGGCGTTCGGTTCAAGGCTCAAAGAGCACGGGCAGCCGCGGGAGATTTCCGGTAGGCTGAATGGGCGTTGCCCCCGGACGCGCAAACTGTGTTCTTCGAGGTTTTCCCATTTCATCCATGCATACCTTATCCAGCAGCCCGGCGGGAGCCGCCGCAAACGTAAACGGGTACCGGCGCTTTCTGCTTCTGGTGGCAGGGCTGGGCGGCCTGCTCTACGGGGTGGATGTAGGGATTATCGGCGGGGCGCTGCCGTACCTGGAAGCAACCTCGCGGCTCAGCGCCGGACAGCTTTCTATCATTGTGGCCGCGGTGCTGCTGGGCAGCGTCGTGTCCACGCTGTTCGCGGGGCTGCTGGCGGATTTTTTCGGCCGGAAGCCGGTGATGGTCCTGAGCGGGCTGTTTTTTGTTCTTTCCATTCCGGTCATCGCGCTCTCGCACGGATACGGACCGCTGTTTTTCGGACGCCTGCTGCAGGGCATCAGCGGCGGGCTGATCGGGCTGGTGGTGCCGCTGTACCTGGCCGAGTGCCTCCAGGCTTCCAACCGGGGCAAGGGAACCGGCATCTTTCAGTGGCTCCTGACGCTCGGCATCACGGCCGCCGCGCTCATCGGCATTTACTACAGCTACCGAGTCGCGGCGGTTGCGCGCTCAGCCGACGCGGCAACCGTGTTCGCTTTCAAGGACCAGGCGTGGCGGCGCATCTTTTGGGTTTCGCTGCCGCCGGGCCTTCTGTTCATGCTCGGCTCCGCCATGGTTTCGGAGTCGCCCCGGTGGCTCTTCCGCAAGGGCCGCAAGGAGGCCGCGCTTACGGCGCTGCGCCGCTCGCGCACGCCGATCGAAGCGGAAACAGAGCTGCGGGAGATGGAAGAACTGACCGCGGCAGCCCGTCTTCAAGCTTCTACCGGCAGCCGGGTACGGGAGCCGCTCCTCCGGCGCAAATACATCCTCCCTTTTGTGCTGGCATGCCTGGTGCTTGCATTCAACACGGCGACCGGCGTGAATTCACTCATCGGCTACAACACCAGCATTCTGCTGCAGGCCGGGCTTTCCGACTTTTACGCGCATTGGGGCTATGTGCTCTTCACCGCGGTCAACTTCGCCGCCACGCTGGGCGGGCTTTCGCTGGTCGATCGTAAGGGCCGGCGTTTCCTGTTCATCCTGGGTACCGGCGGCATCTTTGCTTCGCTTATATTTGTCGGCTGCCTGTTTCTGTCGACAGAGCGCTCCAGCGTGGACGCGCGCGCGGCCGTGCAGCGCATGGTGCGGCCGGACGGCTCGCTGACGCTGCGCTTTGACCCGGCGATGGCTGCGAATCTGCTCGGG
>CAXTSG010000007.1:13057-16155 GCA_964246825.1 uncultured Acidobacteriaceae bacterium
GGTACCGGGGCAGCGCGATCGACCGGGGACGTGCTTCGCTGGCCGTGATCTACTCCTGCGGCGATTATTCCGCGGCCACCAGCTTCGAGCGCTCCGATGACGCGGCCGCCGTGCCGATCCATGCTTCGCATGCGGAGTGCCTGCCCGCCAACGCCGTGGAAGCGTTTTTCAAAAACCCGCTCGGCAATCTCGCGCGCTCGCGCACCACGCCGCTGCGCATTGAGCGCGCGCCGGTAGGGGCGGTCCCCGGCCGCGGCAACGGCTGGCTCGTCGCCGCCGGGCTGTACCTGTTCATGGCGTTTTCCGCGGTCGGGCCCGGCGTGTGCGTGTGGCTTGCCCTGTCGGAGCTGATGCCGACCCGCATCCGCTCAAACGGGATGAGCGTTGCGCTCGTGCTCAACCAGGCCGTCGCTGCCGTGCTCCAGGGCATTTTTCTGCCGTTTGTCAGCAGCCACGGGTATTCAGCGATCTTTTTTCTGTTCGCCGCGTTTACGTTGGGATATTTTCTAGTGGCCGTGTTTCTTGTGCCGGAGACCCGGGGCAAGACGTTGGAGGAGATTGAGCGGCGCTTCGCGCAGGGTACGCGCTTTCGGCAGGCGTCGTAGAGCGCGGCGACCGAGTACACCAATTTCTGTGACGCCCGGGCCGCCGGGACGTCATATGATCAAAGACGCGGATTTGGTCTCCTGGGTTCGGGACGATCGCAGCCGCTGTTTCCGCCAGAAAGGTTCCTGATGCCCACGCGCCGTCGTTTTCTTCAAACCGCTTCCGCCGCTACCTGTCTGCCCCTGCTGCAAACCGATGCCGCCCTCGCGAGAGCGCTGGTGCCGCCGCATGGGGAAGAAGACCTTACCCAATATGTAAATGTGCGCGTGGGTACGGGCGGCCACGGTCATACCTTTCCCGGCGCGACCGTGCCGTTCGGCGCGATCCAGCTGAGCCCGGATACTTATACGACCGGATGGGACTGGTGCTCGGGCTATTACGACGCGGACACCTCCTTGATGGGCTTCAGCCATACGCACTTGAGCGGCACGGGCGCGGGCGACCTTTTGGATGTGCTGCTGATTCCGAACACGGGCGAGGTCAAGTGGAACCCCGGCTCGCGCGAGAACCCTTCGGAAGGCTACCGCGCGCCGTTTTCGCACGCGGAGGAAACGATGACGCCCGGCTACTACTCCGTGCCGTTGAAAGACCGCAAGGTCTTGGCGGAGCTGACCGCGACCGAGCGCGTGGGTCTGCACCGCTATACCTTTCAGGGAGGCGGGGAAAGCCATTTCCTGATCGATTTTGAGCACGGCTACGGCAGCGATCATAGCAATCCCGTGGCGGAAGCGAAGCTGAACATCGTGGGCGCCGATACGGTCACCGGCGAGCGGACGGTACATGACTGGGCCTACGGCAGGCGTATCTATTTCGCCATGCAGTTCTCCAAGCCTTTTACCCGGGCGGAGCTGATGGGGGACGGCACCGTGCTCCCCGCAAGCTCCTCGCAGGCCGCGGGCAAAAGCCTGAAGGCGGCCGTACATCACACAACCGCGCCGGGCGAGCAGGTGCTGGTGCGGGTTTCTGTTTCCGGCGTGAGCGTGGAAAATGCACTCGGCAACCTGAAGGCGGAGATGCCCGAGTACGCTTTTGACGCGACGCGCGCGACCGCGAAAAAGAAGTGGCAGGCTGAGCTGAGCCGCATCCAGGTGCAGACCGCGAACCCGAACGACCGCGTGATTTTTTACTCTTCGCTTTATCACATGCTGGTGGCGCCGACGATTTTCTCGGACTCGAATGGCCAGTACTGCGGCATGGACGGGCAGACGCACACGCTGCTCGCGGGCGAGCAGAACTACAGCAGCTACTCCCTGTGGGATACTTTTCGCGCGCTGCACCCTTCGTACACGCTCTTCCAGCAGGATCGCGTGCCCAGCATGGTGAATTGCCTGGTGCGCATGGCCGAGCAAAGCCCGGAGGGCATGCCGGTATGGCCGCTGCAAGGCAAGGAGACCGGCACCATGACCGGCTACCACTCGGCCAGCGTGATTGCCGAGGCATGCACCAAGAAGTTCCCGAACATCGACTGGCAGCGCGCCTACAAGGTGATGCGCAAGCGCAACATGGACGACGACTGGCGCGGGCTGGGCTACTACCGTTCCATGGGCTACATCCCGGCCGACAAGGAAGAAGAGTCGGTTTCCAAGGTGCTGGAGTACAACTACAACGATTGGGCCTGCTCGCACGTTGCCGATACGGTGGGCGCGCACGAGGACGCCGCCTTGCAGCGGAAGCGCTCGCAGAACTACCAGCACCTGTTCGACCCGAAAACGCAGTTTATCCGTGCCAAGCTGACGGACGGCGCGTATACGGCGCCGTTCGACCCGATCGACATGGGGCACACGGAGAAGTACCGCGACTACACCGAGTCAAACGCCTGGCAGACGACCTTCGGCATCCAGCACGATACCAAAGGCTACATGCAGCTGTGGGGCGGGCCGGAGCCGTTTGTGGCCAAGCTCGACCAGCTTTTCACGGTGCCCTCGACGCTGCCGGCGGACGCGCCGCCGGACATCGCCGGCATGGTGGGCCAGTACGCGCATGGCAACGAGCCGAGCCACCACATCGCTTTCCTGTACATCTACGCCGGGCAGCCGTGGAAGACGCAGGCCCGCGTCACTTCGCTGATGAAGACCATGTACCGCAACGACCCCAACGGCCTGGAAGGCAATGAGGATTGCGGGCAGATGTCGGCCTGGTACGTGATGAGCGCGATGGGGCTGTACGCGGTGGACCCGGCCAGCGGCAACTACGTGCTGACGACACCGCTGGTTGAGAAAGCTGAAATCGCGGTCGCCGGAGGCAAGAAGCTGGTGATTGAGGCGAAGCGGCCCTCGCCGGATGCTATCTACATCCAGTCCGTGACCGTGAACGGCAAGCGCTCTAACAAGCTGTGGGTCACGCACGAGGAGATTGCGCACGGCGGGCACATCCGCTTTGATCTGGCGACGGAGCCGAACAAGCAGCTCGGGGCCGCGCCGGAAACCGCGCCGCCTTCGCTGACGGCATGAGCCTGCCTTCCTTGAATCGTCGGGAGCTGCTGCGGACCGGCC
>CAXTSG010000007.1:16165-16929 GCA_964246825.1 uncultured Acidobacteriaceae bacterium
GCGCCCGGGGATCGGCGTTTTTCGAGCCCCGCGGTCGAGGCCGCCATCCTGGCCGTGTCGAAGGAAATTGCCGACCCCGAGTTGGCGCTGATCTTTGCGAACTGCCTGCCGAACACGCTCGACACCACCGTGACCCCGGGCAGCTTTGAGGGCAAGCCGGATACCTTTGTCATTACCGGTGATATCGACGCGATGTGGATGCGCGACTCGTCCGCGCAGGTATGGCCGTATCTGCCGTTCTGCAAGCAGGATCCGAAGCTCGCGGCCTTGATTGAAGGTGTAATCCGGCGGCAGACGCGCTGCATCCTTCTGGATCCGTATGCCAATGCTTTCCTGCCGGATGCCGGGAGCAAGCCGCTCTCGTGGGCGGTGCATGACGACACCGCCATGAAGCCCGGCGTGGGCGAGCGCAAGTGGGAGATCGACTCCCTGTGCTACCCGGTCCGGCTGGCCTACGGCTACTGGCGCGCGACGGGGAGCAGGGCACCGTTTGACGCGCAATGGCAGGAGGCTGCGCGCGCGATCGTCCGTACTTTCCGCGAGCAGCAGCGCAAAACCGGTCCGGGTCCGTATCGCTTTCAGCGCGCTTCGCCCGTGCCGAGCGAATCGCAGATGCTGGAGGGCTACGGCAACCCGGCGCGGCCGGTTGGGTTGATCCACTCGGGGTTTCGCCCGTCGGATGATAGCTGCATCTTTCCGCTGTTTGTTCCGGCGAACCTGTTCGCGGCCCGCAGTCTCGATCAAATGGCCGAGCTGGCCCATCG
>CAXTSG010000007.1:16939-26819 GCA_964246825.1 uncultured Acidobacteriaceae bacterium
CCCCCCCCCCGACCCCCCGCCCCCCCCCCCCGGCGGGCCGCCCGCCGCCGGGGCGCCCCCCCCCCCCCCCGCGGCCCTGGCCGCGGAGGTGCGCGCGGCGCTCGCGCGGTACGGGCAGGTCGAGACCGCCGACCACGGACGCATTTGGGCCTATGAGGTGGACGGCTATGGCAATAGCCTCCGCATGGACGACGCCAACGCGCCCGGCCTTCTTTCGCTCGACTACCTGGGCTGCGTCATCCTACAGGATTATCCACTGTATGCCCGCACGCGGGCTTTTGCGCTTTCCGCGGCCAATCCGTATTTTTTCCAGGGCTCGGCCGGGGAGGGCATCGGCGGCCCGCATGCCGGGCTCGGTTATATCTGGCCCATGTCGATTCTGTTTCGCGCGTTTTCAAGCACGGACGACCGGGAAACGATGGCCTGCCTGCGCACCCTACGCAATACCACCGCCGGGACGCACTTCATGCATGAGTCGTTCTGGAAGGACGACCCGGCAAAGTATACGCGGCCCTGGTTTGCCTGGGCCAATACCCTCTTCGGCGAGCTGATTCTTACCCTTGCGGCGCGCAGGCCCGCGCTGCTTCGCGCATCCTACGCGTAAACGGCAGCTGGAAGACCGATGTCGACAAAGACCGATAGCCGCGAAGAACAGATCATGCGCTTCCTGCTGGCCCGAGGTTCCGCTTCCATCGAGGAACTGCTTGTCTCGACCGGCACTTCGGCTCCGTCGATTCGGCGCGACCTGAGCCGCCTGGAAAACCGCGGGCTGGTGCGCCGCACCCATGGCGGTGCCATGCTGGTCGAGCCGCTGCTGTACGAACCCTTTCGCTACGACACCAGTTTCCAGGCCAGGGAGCAGCGTGCCGCCGCCGAAAAGCGGCGCATCGCGCTTGCGGCCGCGGACCTGGTCCAGCCCAACGAAACAGTCGGCATTACCGCAGGCACAACCACCACGCAGGTGGGCCGCGCCCTGCGCCACCGTACCAACATCCGGGTCGTTACCAACGCCATCAACATCGGCATGGAGCTGTGCAACCAGCCCGGCATGCGCACCTCCATTACGGGCGGCGTACTGCCGTATGCCTGGTCGTTTTCGCTGACCGGGCCGGCCGCGACCCGCTTTATGGAGGATGTGGTGCTCGACAAGCTTTTTCTCAATGTCATCGGGATCGATGCCAGGCGCGGCTGCACGGTCCACGAGCATGATGAAGCCTTGACGTTTCGCGCCATGGTGCGCCAGGCGCGCGAGGTCATCGTGGTCGCCGACTCCTCCAAGCTGGGCCGCGTTTCGTCCTCGCCCATTTGCGCCGTGAGTGAGGTTCACACGCTGGTGACCGACACCGGCGCTCAAGAAGAAGTGCTGGCGTCGCTGCTGCACGAGGGCATGCGAGTGATGAAAGTTTAAGGCAAACCGCCTATAGCGCATTCAGTAATACGGCGTGCGGCTCGCGGCACCCGCGGTGCGGCTACTGAAGTACATAAGCCCTCCTTTTTAGCAGGGCTTATGTACTTCCAAGTAAACACGTCACGAAGTGACCGCAAGCCGCGCAGGCGATTTAGATTTACTTCGCGTCGCCCGCCTTGAGTTCCTGGTGGCCGCCGAAGCCGAAGCGCATGGCCGAGAGCACCTTGTTGGAAAAGAGCCCGTTGTTGCGGGAGGAGAAGCGCGAGAACATGGCCGCGCTCAGCACATCGGCCGGGACGCCTTCGTCGATTGCCGCGATGGTAGTCCAGCGGCCTTCGCCGGAGTCGGCAACTTCGCCGCCGTAGGTAGCGAGGTCCGGCTGCTGCAGCAGCGCGTCTGCTGTCAGGTCGAGCAGCCAGGAGGAGATGACCGAGCCGCGCCGCCATACCTCAGCGACATTTTCCAGCTCGAAGTCATATTTGTAGTGGTCAGGATCGCGCAAAGGGGTCAGCTCGGCCGAGTGCTCCTGCTCCGCCTGCTTGCCGATATTGGCGTTCTTCAGGATATTAAAGCCTTCAGCATAAGCGGCCATGATGCCGTACTCGATGCCGTTGTGCACCATTTTGACAAAGTGGCCGCCGCCGACCTCGCCGCAGCGCAGGTAGCCCTCTTCGGCCGTGGAAGGACCCGCCTTGTCGCGGCCCTTGGTGCGGGCAACGTCGCCCATGCCCGGCGCCAGCGTTTTGAAAATAGGGTCGAGGTACTGCACGGCTTCGGCCTGGCCACCGATCATCATGCAGTAGCCCCGCTCCAGCCCCCACACACCGCCGCTCACGCCCACGTCGAGGTAGCGGATGCCTTTCGGCTCCAGATCCTTTGAGCGGCGAATATCGTCGATGTAGTAGGAGTTGCCGCCGTCAATCAGGATGTCGTCCTTTTCGAGGTGCGGCACGATCTTTGTAATCATGCCGTCAACCGCGCCGGCTGGCACCATGAGCCACACCACGCGCGGCTTTTGCAGCTTGCCGATAAACTCCGCGAGGTCCGTCGACCCGTCGGCCCCGGCATTTTTCAAGTCGCCCACTGCTTTTTCACTCAGGTCGTTGACAACAACCTCGTGCCCACCCTTGATCAGGCGCTTGACCATATTCGCGCCCATCCGACCCAGACCCACCAAACCAATCTGCATGTTCTCCTCTTTCCCTCGGCTACGCCGCGGCGTCCATTCCATCGTATTCGATGCACGGCGCGGGCGGCTGTTACTGCTCGATCACGCTGATGCCCTGGGCATCGGCCACGACCGCGCGGGTCGCCATGCCGAGGAACAGGCCGTGCTCCACCACGCCAATGATTGCGCGCAGCTGCGCCGCGGTATGCCCCGGATCAGGAATCCTGCCGAAGCGGCAGTCGAAAATCCAGTTCTGCTCGTCGGTCAGGAACGGCTCCTTGCCGCGCATCCGCAGCGTCGGCACGCCGCCCATGCGGGCGAGCTGCCGCTCGACAAGCGGGGCCGCAAAGGGCACCACCTCGACCGGAAGAGGGAACTGCCCGAGCATCGGGACGACCTTGCCCTCGCCCACGACAATGATGAATTCCTTCGCCGCCGAAGCCACAATTTTCTCGTGGAGCAGCGCGCCGCCGCCGCCCTTGATCAGCGCCAGGTCAGGCCCGACCTCATCGGCACCGTCCAGAGCTACGTCGAGCTCTCCCACTTCAGCAAAGGTTGCGAGCGGAATGCCCTGCTCGCGCGCCAGTGCTTCCACCGCGCTGGATGTGGGCACGCCCGTGATCCTGAGGCCTGCCCGGACCCGCTCGCCGAGCAGCTCCACCACAAACCGCGAAGTGGTGCCCGTGCCCAGCCCCACGCGCATCCCATCGCGCACGTACACCATGCTGCGCTCCGCCGCCTTGCGCTTTGTGTCATCCGCTGAAAGCATCCACTCCCCTTTCGCCGCTCCTCCACATCTTAGCGAGTGAAGAGCCGGGCGGCGAGGCAGTGTGTTATTGCTGACCGCCGGAAGCTGCCGGAGTGACGGCAGCCGAGGACGGCGTGCCGCGTCCGGTCAGCTGCCGCATCAGGTCCACCTCGCGTTGGCGGTATGGAGTATCGTCCTGCTTGAAAACCTCGTGGAACCATACCGTCGGTTCGATTTCCACATACGGCCGCTCCCAGGAGTCCCAGGGCAGGTAGGTTTGGGTTTTGCCCGCGACCAAGCCCCAGTTGATAGCAGCGACATGATACTGCTTGGCGATCGGCAGGATCGTGTCAAAGGTGCTGCCGTGGCCGCGCGCCATGTATTCCGTGCAAAGAATGGGCCGGTGCAGCGGCTGGAGCTCCCGGATGCGCGCTTCGAAAACCTCCGGCCAGTCGTAATCGTGAAACGTGATGACGTCCGACTCCGTAAGCTGAATCTTGGTGGTTTCGCTTTCTTTCGCGGGGTCGCTCCAGTCGCCGACCCACACGCCGCTGGTCAGCGGCTGTGTCGGGTGCATGGCGCGTGCCCAGCTAAAGGCTTTCGGCAGCAATTCATCCACCCGCTGCACCTTGGCCGCGACATCTGCCTTCACGTCGCCGCCCTTGTTGTCGGGCTCGTTCCAGATGTCCCAGCCCAGGACGCGCCCATCGTTGGCGAAGGCACCCACCACGCCCTGCACATAGGCCTTGAGCTGCGGTTCCACCGCGGGGTCCAGCAGGCGCTGTTTGCCGGGGCTTTGCACCCAGCCCGAGTTATGGACGCCCGGGATGGGCGGGTGCTGGGGCCCGGGGTGCGGATTGGTTTCCCAGCAGGAGTCAAACAGCACCAGCAGCGGGCGAACATGATGGCGCGCCGCGATGGCGAGGAACTGGTCCAGTCGCTTTTGCGTCCCTTGCGGGTCGGTCAGCCAAAGCTGGTCCTGGAGGAACACGCGCACCGTGTTCATCCCGATAGACTCCGCCATGCCGAGCTCCTTGTCATCGAGCGCCGGGTCAAACGTCGCGGCCTGAAACATTTCAAATTCATTGATCGCGTCGGAAGGAACAAAGTTGGCACCTACCAGCCAGGGCTGCCCGTCGTACCAGGCCTGCGCCTTACTTTCGCTCCACCGTCCGGCGGTATCAAGGGTGCCGGTTGTTTGACCGTAAGCAAAACAGCCGAGTAACAGCGGCAAAGTGAAAAGAAAGCGAGCGCGCAAGGGAATTTCCCTTCTAAAAGTGAATTGCGGACCAGCATGGAGCAAGAAGGCCACACTGTGCAAGCGCTTACAGCCTATCAGCATCCCCGCTTGTGTTTCGCGATCGCGGTGGAGCCCCGGACTGTCAGGCAGGGCTCCAGGAGAAACTCCCGGGGAAGGCTTTCATCGCCCTCCACCGACACCCTGTACTGGTACAGGCTGCGAAAGGCCAGCGCGGAAAGCTCGCTGCGCGGCACCACGAGGGTGGTCAATGCCGGCTGCGTGTATGCGCTCAAGCCGATGCCGTCGAAGCCGATGATGGAAATATCCCCGGGGATGTGCAAGCCTGCTTCGTGGATCGCGCCCATCGCGCCGATCGCCGTAAGGTCGTTGGAGGCCAGCACGGCGGTAGGGAGCGGTTTGCCGGCTCGCAGAATACGCACCATGGCGGCATGGCCGCCATCGACCCGGTGGTCGCCGACCTGCACGTAGTCGGGATTGCCGGCAAGGCCGTGCCGCTGAAGCGCCCGGTGGAAGGTTTCAGAGCGGATACGGGCCGATCGGAGGCTCAACGGGCCGCTGATAAAGGCGATGTTCCGGTGCCCCAGCGAGAACAGATGCTCCATGGCCGACTGCACGGCGCCTTCGTAGTTCACTCGGATGACGCTGATGCCGGGGCCGCTCGCCAGGGCGTCCATGAAGACAAGTGGGATATTGCGGCGCGAAAAGGTGTGGATCAGCCGCTCGTCCATCTCGGAGGTGATCACCGCGACCCCGTCTACCTTGCGCTGCAGCATGCGGGCAACGCAAATTTCCATACGCTTCGGGTCGTAGTTCGTGTTGGCGATGAGCACTTCCTGGTTGTGCTCGACCGCGACATCCTCAAACGCCTTGACCAGCTCCGGGAAGTAAGGGTTGGTAATGTCGGAAATGATGAGCCCGTACATGCCGCTGCGGCCGGAGCCGAGGGTGCGGGCGTTGCCGTCCGGGTAAAAGTTGAGAGCCTGCACGGCATCGCGCACCCGGGCGGCGGTCGCCGGCGCGACAAAAGCGGTGCCGTTGATCACGCGCGACACGGTGGCGGTGGAAACCCCGGCCCGTTGCGCCACGGCCATGATGTTCATGCGCACCATCATGCCCGATGGAAGCGGCTTTGCGATATGCCGAAGCGGAAAATTACCGTAGACGGCCTTGCCGCGTCCGGACGAAGAGAGCGGATTTGCCGCGCCGTTAGCCGCTTTTCACCCGCATGACGGCGAATTTTTGTTTTTCGTTGACAGAACCTCGCAACAGTCCTGATACTCCGATGCGAGATTCGCGGAGCGTCCATTTTGCATGGAAAATGCAAGCGATTACACAAAAACGCCGTTCTTCACAGGCTCCGCAGAGCGTAGCACTACCCTTTTGGAGGCAACTCGATGTATCGAATCAGACGCTTTATAGCATTAGGAGGAAGCCGCCGCGGCGGTTTCCTTGCGCGCGGCACGGCCGCCGCGATCGTCGCATTCGCCGCTTGTCCGGGCTACGCCCAAACCAGCAGCGGCATCTTCGGCACCATTACCGACAGCTCGGGCGCCCTGGTCGCCGGCGCGAACGTGGTTGCGACCAATGTGGCGACAGGAGTGAAGTACAACGCCGTTACGAACTCCGACGGCCTTTACCGCGTGGAGCAGCTGCCCCCGGGCAGCTACACGATGGAGGTAACGAGCACAGGCTTTGACACCCAGGAGCTTCAGTCCTTCCAGCTGCTGGTCGACCAGCGCTCCCAGCAAAACTTCACGATGGTGGTCGGGAAGTCGACGGAAAGCGTTTCGGTTTCGGCGGCTTCGCTGCTGATTGAAACGGATAACTCGAACCAAGGGCAGGTGATCGGGACGCAGCAGGTGGAACAGCTTCCGCTCAACGGGCGCGACTATCTCCAGCTGGCGCAGCTTTCCGCCGGCGTCACGCCGATTGTGCCCGGGATGAGCTCGCCTGCGTCGCAATGGACCGGTACTTCGGTGGTCAGCGTCGCTATTGCCGGGTTGAACGAAGATAACACTAGCTACCTTTATGACGGCATTGAGACCAGAAATGCATGGTATGGAGCGGAAGGTCTACTGCCTTCGGTCGATAATATTCAGGAGTTTAATGTCGTGCAGTCCGGCGCTCCTGCGCAGTTCGGCCGTGAAGGCGCGTTTGTAAATGTAGTTACGCGCTCCGGAACAAATGAGCTGCACGGTTCCGTGTTCGAGTTCCTACGCAACAACGACTTTGATGCGCGTAATTATTTCGATCAGGGAGCTGCACCGCCATTTCATCAAAACCAATTCGGCGCACGACTTGGCGGACCTATCAAGAAGAACAAGATGTTTTTCTTCCTGAATTATGAGGGTTTTCGCCTGATTCAACCCGCCGATAACTACTACCTGGTTCCAACCACACAGCAGTTGGCTGGAGATTTTTCTGCTGACCTGGCAGCCGGTAAACAGCTCTACAATCCTTTCAACGGGCAGCCATTTGCCAAAAATCAGATTGACCCTAGTCTTTTCAATGCTGCCGGACAAAAGATCCTTTCATACTATCCTGGTCAAAACGGCAGCTACACTGGCGGCAGCAACTATTTGAATGTTGGAAATACTACGGAAGGCTGGGATCAAGAGAGCGGTCGTTTTGACTACACCATTTCTCAAAAAGACCACTACCGTCAGCAACATCACTCCAAGCCGCGAAATCGTGTTTCCTTCGAACCCGAAGAATATCGCGGTGGGATGGACCCATGTGTTCTCGCCCAACCTCGTTAATAATGTTCGTTACGGCTGGACTCATACCGCCACCGGTGAACAGCGTGCCGACGGCTACAACACCAGTTTGGCAAATCCATTAGGCTTCCTTAATGAAAAGGATCAGGCGGGTTCTTATGGCCCACCATCTTTCAACGTGAGCGGCTACGCCAACCCGGGCTCAACCGAAGGTACCGACATTGTTCGAGAGGGCCTCAATATGGCCACGGAACAAATCTCTTTGCAGAAAGGCAACAATCAGATTACAGGCGGTTTTGATATACGCTATGAACCCATCTTCATGTACGAAGACTGGGCAGCGACAAACGTAACCTTCAACGGGAACTATAGCGGCGATCCGATTGCAGATATTCTATTGGGTGTACCCACATCCAGCTTTACAGCGCTTGGCGATCCAACCCTTAATTTGAGAATGTGGTATCAGTCCTATTTTCTTCAGGATAATATAAAGCTCAAGAAGAACTTAAGCGTGAATGTCGGCGTAAATTATGAGTATCAGCAGCAGCCGGTCGATACGGCCAATCACGTAGGCAGCTTCAATGTGGCAACTGGACAGGATTTATCTTATCCGGACACCAATGCACTCGGTTTGACTCGCGCCATGGTTCATCCTAAATACCTGAACTTTGCTCCACGTCTAGGATTTAACTATGTTCCATTTGCCGATGGCGCGACTGATGTCAAAGGCGGCTTTGGCATGTACTTTATGCAGCCTAATATCAATCAATATGAGGTTGAAGTAGACACAACCAAGTATTATGAGATACAAAGCTACAACAATTCAAACCAGAAGCCCACGGCAACCTACAACCCGAATCCTCAAGTAACCGGGCCGCCTACCTTTACGCTAAATCAGCTCTTTGTCTCGAGTCAGGGCGGAGCACCGACGGCATCCTTCATCCAGCCCGACGGGCAGACTCCCTATGTATATGAGTGGAATCTGACAATTGATCACACTGTCAAAAATTGGCTTTTAGAAGTCGCCTATCTAGGCAGCGCTGCACACCACTATGAGGAGCGTCCAAACATCGCGCCTTTGCTTAATACAAACGGCGATACACGTTACACTATCAATGGCGTGACACTCTTCAATGGGGTGCAGGAGAATACAAATTCCGGCAGCTCCTTCTATGACGGTGTTGTGTTTCGGGTAGAACATCGGTACAGTTCCGGATTTTCAGTTCTCGGCAATTACACCTTCTCGAAGTGTCTCGGGTATCCTTGGCAAGATGTCTTCTCCTGGCATCCTCTGAACCTGCGAGAGGATCGTGGACATTGCCAGCTTGATCTAAACCAGAATCTAACCGCTAACGCTATCTATGAGCTACCATTCGGCCAAGGCAAAGCCTTCCTAAATCATGGAGGACTCCTGGACGCGGCTGTCGGCGGCTGGAAGATTGCCGATATTACTTCCATCCACTCCGGCCCTTGGGAAACTCTGGGGGGCACTCAAAACCTAGGCATCTTTGTCAATGCGCTTCCAAATGTCACCGGACCGGTTAATAACTCGGCCCTCCACTCCGGCTTGGGCAAGCATGGTCGACTTGGCCCATACTTCAACACGCAGAACGTAGTACCTGTAAGCCTTCCTGCGCTTACCCCCGGCGGCGCGCCGCAGGTAAATCCAGAGAGCGTCCAAGGCAATGCTTCCGTCCAGAGCATCAGTACGCCGGGAGCTGCAACCTGGGATCTTTCCGGCTATAAAACATTTACTTTTGCCGAACGCTATGCATTGGACTTAAGGGCAGATGTTTTTAATGCCTTCAACCGTGCAAACTTCAACTCATTAGATACCAATCTTGCTGACATCAAAACGCTGTTTGGCCAAGTCCAGGCTGCCGAGCCGGGACGTGAAATCCAGTTGAGCCTGCGGTTCTCTTTCTGAGTATGCTGTTTCAGTCATGCGAACCGCGACACTCACCCTAGCCGCCGCTCTCCTCGCTATCGGGCTGTCCCCCAGCCTGATAGCGCAGGGAGCGGCGCATTCATCTCACCCGGCATCGTTAACTTCCACCTGTTTGAGCCAGGCCGACCTGGAGGCGGCAATGGTGCATGCCGCTTCTGCTCTGGAGCAAGGGCAGTACCCTGACGCAATTGCAACGCTTCAACCGATCGCGCCCACTGCATGCAGCGCACGCGCTTATCTTCTGCTTGCCGCGGCCTATGAGGGTGCCGGCGACATCCCTCATGCTGAAGGCGCCCTAAGCGATGGGCATGCCGGTTGGCCTACAGACAACGCCATCGCGGTATCGCTCGCGCGTCTATACCTTGGCGCGGGCGAGAAAGGGCAAGCTCTAAACGCGCTCGACCACTTTCAGCCCTCCGAGGCAACGCCGTGGCGTGAGATTCAGGTGGCTACTATTGTTTTTCTGGCGAACCATGAGCTCAAGCACGCGCAGGCATTTGCGGAAAGCGGCTACAAGCAGTACCCCTCACTCGCATCTATCCTGTTGCTGGCGAACACGCTGCAATTGGAAGGCCGCTACAAGGACGTGATCACCCTGCTTAACGGCCAGCGCGCGGCTTACTCAGGCTC
>CAXTSG010000008.1:0-4510 GCA_964246825.1 uncultured Acidobacteriaceae bacterium
CCGTCCTCGCCGCGGGCGCGCTGCTCGCGGGCGCGGCCGCGGTCAAGGTAACTCCCGCGCTCCTCATTCTTTACTGGCTTGCCAACAAGCAATGGCGTGCTTCCCTCAGCTTTGTTTTCTTCTCGACCCTGCTGGCCGCTGCAAGCATCCTGGCCGCCGGCCTTCCATTGAACATGACTTACCTGCACAACTTATCTCAAATCTCAAATATCCTGCTCGTTTCCTACAACAATCAATCCTTGGCGGCGTTCTGGATGGCAAGATACTACCCGTCCAGTGAGTTTCATCAGTTTCACAGCCTGCATTTACCCGCTGCCTTGAAAACAATCTCGACGATTTTGTCCATTGTGTTTACGGTTGCGGGAGGGCTGCTCGACCGAAAAGCCTCCGAGCGGCAGCCGGATGCGCCGCCCTTCGGCGCGGCGCTCGCGCTCATTGCGGCAACGGTATTCGCACCCATTGCCTGGTCCCATTACTATCTCATTTTGATTTTCCCGCTGATGCTGCTGGCCGATGCTGTGCGCCGGCAGAAGTCCTGGCTCCTCCTTGCAAGCATCCTGCTCGTATTCGCGCTGAACTTTGACTTCCAAACCCTGGGCGGCGTGCTGAAGAAGTATGAACTTTTTCCCATTGTGCGTTCGCAGTTTTACAGCGGCCTGCTTTGCATGGCAGCGCTGGTTTTTGCATCCCTGCGAGGGCGGGGCGGAGCATGGCCCCGCCTTGCCCAAAGCGGCACACAGCACAATGTGACTCCGGTACCGAGTTCGGCGGGGGCTGCTTGAAGCCGGCATTTCCCGTACCTTCCCCCGTGCTACCGTAAGCTCATGCGACGCGTGCAAGCGGCATTTTTGCTGGCTCTTTTCATCTGTCTCGGGGTCACGGCCAGGCAGGTGCACAGGCCCAACCTGGCCGATTTTCAGGTGTACGACGCGGCGGCGGAGTTGGTCCGCGAGCACCGAAGCATTCATATGTACGACGACGCGGACAATGAGAAGGTATTTCAGCTCAAGTTCGCCGGCAGCGATACTCCGTTTACGCAGGCGGCGCACCGGCTCGGCATCGCGCAGGTGCGCTTGTATATCTACCCTCCGATCCTTGCCGACCTGCTTTTACCGCTTACCTTTGTTTCCGCGCGCACCGCGGGATTTGTTTGGCTGCTCATCAATCTATCCGCGTTGTTCGGCATCGCTTGGCTCATGGCGCGCCTCCTGGATTACCGGCCTGCCGGCCTTGCCGGCCTCAGTGCGGTGGTGGGGCTTTTCGCGCTGTTTTCAACAGGCATGTGCCTCATCTGGGGGCAAGTCACCATCGTGCTTCTCCTGCTTTGGACCGCGGGGCTTTTCTTCTACCTGCGCGGCCGCCACGCGGCTTCCGCCTTTGTTTTCGCTCTCGCCACTGCCATCAAGCTCACCCCCTTGCTGGTTGTTGTTCCCCTGCTGGTTTGGCGCGAGTGGCGCTGGCTGCGCGCGTATGCGGGCTTCCTTTTGTGCTTTGTAGCAGCTATGTGCCTCCTCAACGGCCCCGCTTCGCTCGCCGACTATGCTTTCCATGTCACGCCATCCATGTCAGGGGGCGGCACTCCCACCGCTGAGAACAAGGCGCTGCTGGCCTCGGCGCAGATGTTCTATGTCGCGCTGCACGGCGGCGCCGTCAACCCTGTCGTCATGGCTATCCCGAGCAGTGTTATTTTCTTCGGGAAGCTGTGTTCGCTCCTAAGTGTAGTAGCGGCTATTGTTTGCGTCTACCGACTCGGTGCCAGGCTGCCCATGGCCGACCGCCTGCTGACGCTTGCTTTATTCGCCGTTCTTTCCGTGTGCGTCGCGCCGATTTCCTGGAAGCATGCCTATATTGTTGTTTTCCCGGTTCTCGGGATTCTTTGGGCGCGGGCATTTCGTGAGCGCGTCCCGAACGGACGCTTGCTCTTCCTTACCTTCTGCTCGCTGGAGCTGGGAAGTTTCGTCTTCGACTCGCTGGCCGGCAAACTTACCCATGGAGCCGTGGAAGGCGTGCTGTTCTTTCTGGCACCCGCTACAGGACTTACCCTGGTCTTTACTCAGTTGGCTGCCATGCGTTCGCCCGCGCTCCGCGGCGCGTCCACGCGGGAGTCGTTTATCGCGCCAGGTAGCGCCGCCGAATACGCAAGAGCTCCCCGAAAGCTTGAAGAAAGTCCGAAGGCCTGACTTTAGAGCCGGCCACGTCCGTCCATTGCGGCAGGGGAAATTCATAGATCTGCGTGCGTACCATAGCGGCACCGCCGGCCTGTAAAGCCAAGAAGCGGGCGATCAGCTCCACATCGAAAATCCATCGCGATTCGAAAGGCTCGCTCAGCACGGAGGCAAGCGTCGGGGTCACTCGAAACAATTTAGCCCCGCACTGCGTGTCGTAGACCTGCAAACCCAGCACCCGGGAAGCGGCCGTGGCAAAGATGCGCCCCAGGTAATGACGAAGCCTTTGCCGATAAATCTCGCGCCCCAGCAGCCGCACCCGCGCCCCGAACACCATGGCAAGCTGCGCATGGCGAAGCAGCACCGCGGCCAGATCCGGGATTTGCAGGAGCGGCGTTGCCAGGTCCGCATCCCAAAAGCCGGTAATCTCGCAGGTGCCGCTGTGGATGGCATGCAGCATGCCGTGGCGCACCGCTTCCGCCTTGCCGCCGTTCGGCTGCTTGTCCAGCACGCGGATCCGGTCGGGAAAGCGCGAGCGCAATGCATGGAGGATGGAAAGTGTACTGTCGCGGCTGCCGTCGTTGACAAAGAGCAGCTGCGTGGCCCGGCTCCGCGGATTTTCTAGGAAGTCGGTAAAAGCATCGATGCGGAGCCGTTGAGCCTCGTTGTAGCAAGGCACAATGACCATGCAGCGCGCTGTTGACGGAGAGAATTCTCTATTGCGCTGGATTGTCATTTCAGCATGAGCTGTCAAACGTTTGCTGCTCCTGATTCACAACTTAATGGCGTAAAAGACGCCCCAGTATAGCCCAGCGTTCCGGCGCAGCCACGGCCATCCGCATCCGCGCGGCATCTTACTTCTCTGAGGAAATTCGTCCATGCGCCTCCGTAGACTGACCCTATACGTACTTTCAAGCACCCTACTCGCCGCGGCCGGCTGCTCCGGCAAAACGGCAGCCTCCAAGGACAACTTCAAAAAGGCGATCGGCAACTACTACAACGCGCATGGCGAGTGCGTCTGGTCCAGCCCCGTCAAGTTTCCCGTGGAAGCCGACCCGAAAGCAGGCGACCAGACAGCCGGCTACGACGCTTTGACCGATGCCGGCCTGCTGACCCGCAGCTCGGCGCAGAAAAAGGTCTTCATTTTCGGCTCCAAGCAGGTGAACGACTATGACCTTTCTTCCAAGGGCCGCTCCGATTGGACACCGGACCCTCAGCAGCCCGGCTCCGGCAACTTCTGCTTCGGCCGCCGCGTGGTGACGTCGATTGACAACTTCACCGCTTCCAGCGACAGCAAGGGCGCGCAGATCGCCAGCGTGGACTATCACTACACGCTTGGAAGCGTGGCGGATTGGGCGAAATCGACTGAAATGCAGACTGCCTTTCCGACGATCCAGGCAGACTTGTCCGGAACAAAAGTTGACAAGGCTACGCTCGTCAACACAGACGACGGATGGCAGGTATCGCATGATTGAGGGCCTTCCAGCGTGGTACCGTTAGGGTGTAAGGGGTTCTCGAAACCCCGGCGAGGACGCTGCCGCCCGTGATGGAAACTGCCCTTCGCAAAACCTCTCTCAACGCCCTGCACCGCTCGCTGCGCGCTAAAATGGTCGATTTCGGCGGGTGGGATATGCCGGTCGAATACTCAGGCATCACGGCCGAGCACATGGCGGTACGCACCGGGGTCGGGCTGTTCGATGTGAGCCACATGGGCGATATCCAGCTGCGCGGCCCGCAGTCGCTGGACGCGGTGCAGCGGTTCTCCATGAACGACGCTTCCCGTTTGCAGGTGGGCCAGGCGCAATACTCGGCCATGCTGACGCCCGAGGGCACTTTTGTCGACGACATCATTGTCCACAAACTCTCCGACAACGACTACCTCATCGTCATCAATGCAGGCACGCGCGAAAAAGATCACAGTTGGATTCGGCAGCAGGCGCAGCCGTTCAAGTGCCATGTTTCGGACTACTCCGACCTGTATACGCAGATCGCAATCCAGGGGCCGCGCGCCGCGGACCTGCTCGGGAAGCTGACAAACCTGAAGCTTGATGAGATCAGGAATTATTGGTTCCGATGGGGCAAGGTGTGCGGGCTCTACAACGTGATGGTGGCGCGCACCGGCTATACGGGCGAAGACGGATTTGAGATTTACATCCCGTCGGACGAGGCCACAAGCACCCGGGTTTGGAATGAGATTCTGGAAGCCGGCCGCGAGTTCGGCATCCTACCCTGCGGGTTGGGCGCGCGCAACACGCTCCGGCTGGAAGCCGCAATGGCGCTTTACGGCCATGAAATCTCCGACACGATCAACGTGTACGAAGCCGGGCTTGGCCGCTATGCCAAGC
>CAXTSG010000008.1:4520-9053 GCA_964246825.1 uncultured Acidobacteriaceae bacterium
CGGCCCGGCGCGCCGGCTGGTCGGCCTGGAAATGGTGGACCGCGGCATTGCGCGCGACGGCTACCGGCTTTTCGATGCCGCCGGACTTCCGATCGGCATGGTCACCAGCGGCTCGCCCGCGCCCTATCTCAAGCGCAACATTGCGCTGGCCTACCTGCCCGCCGAGTATGCTGAAACCGCGGAGCCGCGCGAGGTATTTGTAGAAGTTCGCGGCGCGAGGATCAAGGCGCGCACTACCCCGATTCCTTTTTACAAGCGAGCCAAGCTGAGCGCTGTCGCGCCGGTTGCAATCGCCACACCCCCGATGGAGAACCAGGCATGAGCACCTACCCGCAGCAGTATCGCTACACCCGCGAGCACGAGTGGATTCACGTGGAGGACGGCGTCGGCACGGTCGGCATCACTGATCATGCCCAGTCGACCCTCGGCGACATCGTGTTTGTGGAGGTGCCGAAGCCTGGCACGGCGGTAGAAAAGGGCAAGACTTTCGGCTCGGTCGAGTCCGTCAAGGCGGTATCCGATCTATATTCACCCGCGTCCGGCGAGATCACCGAGGTCAATGAGGATCTTGGCGCGTCGCCTGAAAAAGTGAATGCGGACGCGCACGGCAATTGGATCATGCGCCTCAGGCTTAAGCAGCCCGCGGAGATCGATACGCTGCTCACAGCCGCGGACTATGAGAAGTACGTTTCGGAAGAAACCGGCCACTAGGCCCGCGACTCGGAGAACCCACTATGCGCTACCTTCCAAAATCCGACGCTGAACGCACCGCCATGCTTAAGGAAATCGGCGCCGCATTGATCGACGAACTGTTCGCAACCGTTCCTGAACAGTTCCGACTGACACGCGACCTGGACATCCCGCGACAGATGGGCGAGTCCGAAATCATCGATTACTTCAAGAAGGCAGCCGCGCACAATGCCGTCGGCTACACCAGTTTTCTCGGCGCGGGCGCCTATCGGCATTATCGCCCGGTAGTGATTGACACTCTTGTGCAGCGCGGCGAGTTTCTTACCTCGTACACGCCCTACCAGGCGGAAATTACCCAGGGCACGCTCCAGGCTATCTTTGAGTTTCAAACCATGATCTGCGAGCTGACCGGCATGGACATCGCCAATGCCTCTATGTACGACGGCTCGACCGGTGCGGCGGAAGCCGCGATGATGGCCATTCGCGTGACCGGACGCGAGCATGTGACGGTCGCGCGCACGCTGCACCCCGAGTACCGCGAGGTAATGCGGACTTATACGCAGGCCGTAGGACAAAGCGCGGGTACGCACCAAACCGAGGTCGGCTACCTGCCGAACGGCAAGCCCGACGGCGGCCGTATTGATCTTGCCGCGCTTGCGGCCGAGATTACCTCCGACACTGCCTGCGTGCTGGTGCAGTCGCCCAACTTCTTCGGTGTCGTTGAGGATATTCCTGCTATCGCCGAGATCGTTCATGCCAAGGGCGCGCTGCTGATCGTGTGCATTGCGGAAGCCGTCTCGCTCGGCGCGGTGCGCCCGCCGGTCGAGGCCGACATTGTTTCGCTTGAAGCGCAAAGCTTCGGCGTGGCGCTTTCCTACGGCGGCCCCTACTGCGGCGTCATCGCGGCCAAGGAGAAGTACCTGCGCCAGATGCCCGGTCGGCTTGTCGGGGAAGCGAAGGATAAGAACGGCCAACGCGGCTTTGTGCTCACACTCTCCACCCGCGAGCAGCATATCCGCCGTGAAAAAGCGACCTCCAATATCTGCACCAATCAGGCATTAGTGGCGCTGATGGCGACGGTATTTCTCACGGTGTACGGCCGCGAGGGCATCCGTGAGCTGGCCGCGCATAACCTGGCCAAGGGCCGGTACGCGGCGGAAGTGCTCGGCACGCACGGCGAGCTGTTGTTCGCCCGCAGCCCGCGCTTCCATGAGTTCGTTCTCCGCACCGAGGAAACCCCGGATGAGCTGAACACGCGCCTACTGGAAGACAAGATTATCGGCGGCCTCGACCTGCGCCGCTGGTATCCCGAGCTGGGCAACGCAACCCTGTGGTGCGCAACCGAGCTGACTACGCGCGAGGAGATGGAGCATGCGGCTTCAGTTGTCGCCCTGGCGGAGCCGCTGGCAATAGGCATTTAGAAAGTTTGAGCTGGCAAGCGCAAACTTTGTAAAATGTCCGGCGGAGACCCTTGCCATGAACAACCAGTTGCGCCGGGCTGTCGGGCGGGGCGAGCCGAACAGGCCGGAGGACGTCCTGCTTGTGCAGCAATTGCTCAATCACCAATCGTCGCCCAACCCAAGCGGCACAGCCTTCGAACACAGTGCCGGCACGGCTTCCTATATCGCGCCGGTTCTGGGTATGCGCGTACCCGAGGACGGCCGCTTCTCCCAAGCACTTGAAATCACTATTCTAGCGTTTCAGCGCAGGCTGGAGCATACCTCTTTTCCATCCGGGGTGGTGCAGCCCGGCGGCCTGACATTTTTGCGCCTCACTCAGAACTCCTTCTCGTTCCCGCGCCCAAGCCGCCGCCGGCTGGTGCTGCCGCCCAACTGCGGCGAGGTAACACTCACGAGCGGGCACTACCGCGAAGCCGCGCAGAATATCGGCTGTGAAGTGCGTTCCATCAAGGCTGTCGCCCATACCGAAAGCAGCGTCAATGCTTTCACAGGACCTGCCGGCCGCCCCACGATCCGCTACGAGCGGCATGTCTTTCATAAGGAGTCCTATGGCCGCTATACACTCACATACCCGGATATTTCCTGGCCTACCCAGGGAGGCGGCTCTCCTCCGCAGGTTGAATGGTACGACCGGCTTACACGCGCCTACGCGCTTGATGAGGATGCCGCGCTGAAGGCAACCTCCTGGGGCCTGTTCCAAATTATGGGTTTCAACCACATGGCCTGCGGGTTTGCTACTGTCTACTTGTATGTCTATGCCATGTGTACGTCTGTGCAGGAGCAGCTTCGTGCATTCACGCAGTTCATTCTGAGCGACAAAGTCCTGCATACGTCCATCATCAACCGGGACTGGGGCACTTTCGCCCGGCACTATAATGGAAAAGCTCAAACCGGGGTATACTCCAGCCGCATGGCGACAAACTATCAAAATGCCTCGAATGATTAATGCCGTAAAACAGCTTTTGCGAGAGGACACCATGAAGTCAAGCCGGATCATGAAAGTAGCTTGGGCAACCGCCGCTTTGTGCATGGTTTTCCGGGTACATGACATACGGGCACAGGAGCCTATGCTCCCGCGTTTGGATGAGAACTACGTGGATTTAACGCGTTCTCTAGACCTCAAGCTTTTTCCTGCTGATGCCGAAGAGCTGGAGGTTACGCAATCTCATGCTTCGGTTCTGAAGACTGCCGGAACAGAGCTCCGGGTGCTGCCGCTTACCTTTGAAGTCCCTGGAAGGAAAGGAGAATTCGGAAACTTTCGCCAGTGCGGCATAACCTTCGTGCCAGCAAATGGTCCACAGTACTATGTACCGCTTTTCGGACAAGCCCATGATCCATATCACTCTGAGTGCAACAGTCCTGACGGCGTGGGCATGATGATGAACGATGGCAAATGGCCGCGACTTATTATCTTTTGCGCTGTCATTATGAATAAAAGGCACCCGGAAATTTCAGCAATTTTACGCTGGAGTAATAAGACAAAGAAATACGATCTGGATGCGAAGCTGACAAAATGGGTTTTTGATACTCGCAATCGGGGTCCCCACTTAGCTTATCCTGCTGAGGAGTTTGCCGGTCTCGATGGAACTCGTCAGATGCTTCGGCAGTATGACTCGGAGATGCAGAAATGAAACTTGAAGTACCCCGTTTGAAGTGAAGGTGTAGTAAGTCAAGCCTACATATAGCTAAGCTTGTGAATGAGGTGATTGAAGTGTCGATACCCTGGAATACAACAATCGAAGTTGCTAAAGGCAATGAAGCTAAAAACTTTGCAGGTGCATTAAAGTTTAATGCTTTTTCTGCACAATCTGCTGTGGCAGCCTTGGATCGAGGTAATCTCGGCGTGCCTTCTATGGGTACGGTGGCATTTACTCTCGACTTCTCGGCAGACATGAACGACGATAAGAATGTTACGTTTGAGGTTACCAGTACTCTTCTTGACATGGCGCTGCATCCAGTTCAGCAAAATATCCGAAAAGTGAGAGTCACCTACTGGAAAGATGAAAGCATCATGATGCTACCGGCGGTGACGCCCTTCTTACCATCACGTTTGATGGATGGATTAGCGCTTGCACGGTTGCCTCCGGCGGCGGTGCTAATCATACGCTTTCGGTGACATTTATGCCGACCTTAACCAGTGTGCGCTTTAAGAAAGTAGAGCTTGGCAACTAATGTCAGACACTGAGGCAGGCCACTACCGAGGTCAGCCCTGTAGCACAGGCTGCCTCAGTTATCCTGAACAGGACGATCACTAGGAGCGCCTCGCCATGGCCACGATGTTTCTTCCCGCCGAACCGCCCGCATCGACAGCCATGCCCACCGAGCCCTTTACCGGCACGCCGCGCAAGGTGCGCCCTCACCTGACGCACAACGAGCCGCTTTC
>CAXTSG010000008.1:9063-16333 GCA_964246825.1 uncultured Acidobacteriaceae bacterium
CCCCAAAAAAGCCCCCACCCACGTCAACCAGAACGAAGACCTCATCTTCGAGAAGTCCTCGCCCGGCAAGCGCGCTTACAAGCTGCCGCCGCTGGATGTGCCTGCGGTGGACCTGGTTGCGGCCCTGGGTGATGCCGCCCGGCAGGAGCCGGCGATGCTGCCGGAGTTGAGCGAAATTGAAATTATCCGCCACTTTACCCGCATGTCTACCTGGAACTACGCGATCGACCTCGGCATGTACCCGCTCGGCTCCTGCACCATGAAGTACAACCCGCGCGTGAATGAATATGTGTCGCGGCTTGAGGGCATTGCCGAAGCCCATCCCTACCAGCCGGAGGCGCTTTCCCAGGGTTCGCTCGGCGTCCTGAAGGAGCTGGAGCACTGCCTGCTGGAGATTACCGGCATGGATGCGATTACGCTCCAGCCGGCGGCCGGCGCGCACGGCGAGTTTACCGGCATCCTGCTGGTGCGCGCTTATCACGAGTCGCGCGGCAACGCCCGCCGTACCGTCATCATCCCCGACTCCGCCCATGGTACTAATCCCGCGACTGCTGCGGTATGCGGCTACGAGGTAGTCAACCTCAAGTCGGATGCCGACGGCGGCATCGACCTTGAAGCCCTGCGCGCCGTGGTCGATGAAAATACCGCGGCCATGATGCTGACCAATCCTTCCACGATCGGCGTGTTTGAGAACGAGATTGCCGCGGTCGCGGAAATCCTCCATAGCAAGGGCGCGCTGCTCTACATGGACGGTGCCAACATGAACGCGTTGGTCGCCAAAACTCGCCCCGGCGACTTCGGCGTAGACGTGATGCACCTGAACCTGCACAAGACTTTCTCCACCCCGCACGGCGGCGGCGGTCCCGGCTCCGGGCCGGTCGCCTGCAAAGCCATGCTGGAGCCCTTTTTGCCGACCCCAATCGTCCGCACCGACCGGCAGGGCACGCACTCGCTTGACTTCAATCGGCCTGCCTCCATCGGCCGGGTGCGGATGTTCTACGGCAACTTCGGCATGTTTGTGCGCGCGCTCGCCTACATCCTTGCGAACGGGCCGGACGGCCTGCGCCAAACCACCGAGGATGCCGTTTTAAATGCCAACTACATTCGCGCCAAGCTCCAGGACGTATATGACCTGCCGTATAAAACACCCTCCATGCACGAGGTCGTTTTCTCCGACCGCCGCCAGACGCGCAATGGCATCAAGACAGGCGACATTGCCAAGCGCCTGATCGACTACGGCTTCCACCCGTACACCACCTCGTTTCCCTTGATTGTGCCCGGCGCGCTCATGATTGAGCCGACCGAGAGTGAGTCGCGCGAGGAGCTCGATCTGTTCATCGACGCCATGCGGCAGATTGCCCGCGAAGCCGAGGAAAACCCGGCGGTCATCCTTGCGGCGCCGCATTCGACGCGCATCTCGCGGCTAGACGAAACGAGCGCGGCCCGCAAACCTGTTCTGCGCTGGAAACAGCCTGTAGTAGCCCAGCCCGACGCCTTGACGCCGGGCAGCACACCCGCGAAGGAGTGGTGATGGCGCGCAGTGTATTTGAGGAACGCCGCGAAGAGCTGGAGCGGTATGAGTTCATGATGGGCGTCGAGCGCGGTCGGCTTGCGGTTTCCCTCGATGTGCTGACGGACGCCCTGACTCTTGTCGGCCAGCATGGGATTTACTGCGCTTCTCATCGCAACCCGTCCAAGCCCGCGCTGGATCTCCAGGCAGTGCTTGCCGGGATAGAAGGAGCGAAAGAGCTGATCCAGTCCACCATGGCGGTCCTGGAGAAAAAGGCGAATGCCGCGGCTTGAGCTGTCAGCTCGGGTGTTCCATACATTGTTTTTGGCAGTGGTCGATGGAGCAGAAGCTGTAGTAGTCTAGACTGGCGCTTACGCCCTTGCGGACGCGCCCGTAGCTCAGCTGGATAGAGCGTTCGCCTCCGAAGCGAAAGGTCGCAAGTTCGAATCTTGCCGGGCGCACCAGACCTGCCCTCTCCCCCGTGCGGCAGTGCAGCAATAGCCGGGAAGCGCAGGAGAGCACCGGCTCGCGCCTTCGCGGGTGTAATTTCCGTTTAGCAGCCCCAAAAGGACCCCCTTGTAAAGAATGTCTCGATATGACACACATGGATGACGCCCGGCAGCCGTTATAGATAGAGAAGTTAACGCTTCAAAGTGTTCTATCTTGGGTGATGAACAGGGCGGTCTAGCGAAGGCATGGCGTTGAGACAGAAGCTGAGCGCAGGCAGGGAATGGGCTACCAATGAGGTGTTCCTGTTTGCCTGCCGGCTGATTTCTACCTTTCTGCCGAAGGCGCGGTGGTATGGCGCGGCCCTCCGCATGGCGCGCACTTTGGCCGGTGTCACCGGTTCCCTGATGCCGGCGGCCGGCCGCACCGCTCACGCTTCTCTCGCGCCCCGGCTGCTGCATCGCTTCCTCGACATTCTGGCGGAACATAGCCGCGACTTCCCGATTCCCGTTGCGGTCGAGGGCGAAGAATATCTGCGGGAGTATGCCGCTCAGCCCGGCGGCTTTGTCATTTGCTCGGCGCACATTCCCTTTGTCAAGCTCATCTTCCCCCTGGCTCGCAAGATCATCGGGGAGCACCGGGAGGTACGCGTCGTCGCGCGCGAGCCGGTGGGGAACAATGAAGTCTCCTCCTGGATCGGCCCAAATCTGCGGGCCATTCGCACGGATCATGCCGTACTGCTGCACACCCGTTCCCTGCTTCGGCAGAACGGCTGCCTGATGCTGGCCGTCGACAAGGAGCAGGGTGAGTTCATTTCCTCGAACATCTTCCGCTTTGTCGGCAAGATGAACTCGCGCATCCTGATGTTTTTTACACAGCTGCAGCCGGACGGACGCATCCTGATTCGCATTATGCCGCCGCCGGGACCCCAATGCCGCAGCGAGGAAGAAATCCGCGCCAATCTTGATTATGTTGCGGAAAACGTCCGCCGTATCCTTCAGGGAGGCAGCATCGAGGCGGCAAGTCGTATGAGTGAAACGTTGGAGCGGTCCTTCCAGGGAGAGCGAAGCCGGGAGATTCACCGTATTCAGCTGTACTCCAACATGCAGCTGGAAGCCCGCATGAAGCGGCTGGAATCCTTGCTGCGCGAGCATACAAGCGAGCTGAGCCAGCGCGAGCTTCTCCAGGAGCGCTTGGAACTGATGCGCAATGAACTGGAAATGCGGGCCGGTGTTTAGGGCATCACCGGCCCGGGCTGCCGTAGAAACAGCTTAGATATGGCAGCTGACGGCACCGCGCTTTTCCAAGTACTTCTGGTGATATTCTTCGGCGCGCCAAAAGGTTTCCGCCGGCACAACCTGCGTCACAATCGGCTTACGAAAACGCCCGCTCTCGCCGAGGCGGGCGATGGTCTGCCGGGCCGCTGCTTCCTGAGCCGGAGAGTGGAAAAAGATAGCGCTACGATACTGTCGCCCCCAATCCGGCCCTTGCCGGTCCAGCTGAGTCGGGTCGTGAAGCGAAAAGAACCTCTCCAGCAGGGTTGCATAGCTCACGCGGTCCGGGTCAAAGGTGAGTTCCACTACTTCGGCATGGCCGGTGCGGTCGGTACACACATCCTTATAGGTGGGATTGCGAAGAGCACCGCCTTCATAGCCGACGGCTGTTTCCAAAACGCCCGGTATTTGCCCGAACTCAGCCTCCACACCCCAAAAGCAGCCTGCTCCAAACGTCGCTTTTTCCGTCATCGTCTATCTCCCTTCTATAGGATGAGGCTCCGGCACTTGCCGCTTCACTGATGGGCGCCAGCGGCGAGAATGCGCGCATGGATGCCGTCCCACAAGGCAAGCCGAGCTTCAAGCGCCCCCACAGCGGACTCCGTTGCTTCTGCCCAGTGCTGCTCTGTGGGGCAGAGCTCCCCGAGCATGGCAAGCGCCATGGGCCCATGTTCCTCGCCGTCCACCTCGATGTGCCGCTCCAGGTAGTAGCGGAACGGTGCGACGGAGCCGCCCAGCTCGGCGTCTAGCCTGCGAACGAATGCGGTAAACATCTCCGGGATCAGGTCTTCTCGCCCAAAGGTAAAAGCGGCGGCGATGCGATGCACCGCCTTTGAGCCAAGCACCGCGAAGGTGCTTTCCACAAAGGCCTGAGATTCCGCAGGTGCTTCCGCCATCGCCTCCAACACGCTCGCACCGGCGTCAAGGGCCGCAAGCAGCCGCTTCGCGCCCGCGGGATTGGCTCCGCAGCTCCCCATGGCTTCGAGATACAGCTCGAAATGCGACAGGGAAGAGCTTTGATACAAATCGCTTTCTTCCCCGAGCACAATTTCGTTAATCAGCCGCCGCGTTCTTGGGTTCGGCGTCGGCCGCCACGGAACTTCCACCGAAGTCAGCCGACTTTGCAGGGCTTTCAAAAGCGACATGAAATCCCACACGGCATACACATGGGATTCCATGAAGACCTGCAACGCCCGCAGCGTTCGGATCGACCCGTAAAGCGGATGCTCCGCAAGTTTTTGCCGGAGCGGCTGGATGCTTTGGAGCAGAAAGGTTTCGTCGAAAGAGGTTTGTACCGGGGACGAAGTCATAAAGGAGTAGATACCGTCTGTCGCGAAACGGTGGAGGAAAGAGGAGCATGCAGTTGCGGGACGTCCAACCCCGGCACACTTCTAGGCAAGTTCATATCCGGCGAAAAAATAGGAAATCTCGAAGGCGGCCGTGTCTTCCGCGTCCGAGCCATGGATTGCGTTTTCCTCGATGGAGGCTGCAAACTGCTTGCGGATGGTGCCTTCCTCGGCATTGGCCGGATTGGTCGCGCCCATCAGTGTGCGAAGGTCGACAATGGCATTGTCTTTTTCCAGCACCATGGGAAAGATTGGCCCGGAGGACATAAAGGCGGTCAGGGAAGCAAAGAACGGCCGCTGCGCATGAACGTGGTAGAAACCTTCCGCCTGCTTTTGCGAGATCGACAGCTTCTTGATGGCAATGATCTTAAAGCCTGCTTTTTCAATGGTTGCGAGGATGGCGCCGGCATCACCCTTACGCACGGCGTCCGGCTTGAGAATGCTGAATGTTCTTTGTGGCACGGATTCTCCTAAAGATTACGAACACAACAATGGGGTGCTGCCGCGGAGGGCAGCACCCCATTGTCGCAGATGGAGGTTAAACGGCCTGCACCAGCTGCGGCAGCAGCGCGATGTGGCTTGTTTCGTACAAGGCCAGCAGGCGCTCGCGCATTAGATAGTAGGCCGAAGCGGCTTCCTGCATTTGGAAGGGAACTGAAATCCAGTGCTGGCCTGTAATCAGATCCGACAGCATACCAAGACGGACCTGGCGGACGGCCGAGCGCAGACGGAGGGCATCGCGGCGCATCCGCTCCGCCACAATGATGCTTTCCTCGCCGTTCCACTGCGTCGCGTGGGCCGCAAGCGCAAGCAGAAGGGTAGCGTTGGCACTCATTCTTCTCAGGCCCTGCTCACCGCCGAGCATCTCCCAAATGATCTCAGGCTCCATCGCGGTCTGGCCGCGCTTGGGTTCCAGAAAGTCCCGGGCCACACAGTGTAGGCCGGGGAGATCCACCGGTTGCAGCGCGCGAAGCAGCGCCGTCCATCCATGCTCGTCCAGCCGGATGGAGGAGCGGCGCGCATGGAGCGCGACCACAGTAAGACCGAGAACGGTGAGCAGAAACAGGGAAAATGGAAGAATCGTGTGCATGGCGCTCTTGGCTACCTCACTGTCCGGCCTTACCGAGATCGTATTGCACTCTTTCGTGCAATGCAATCACATATTTGCGGAAAGCGGGAGAAGGTGGTAAACGGGCCGGTTCATTGCGCCAAAGTGCGACAGTCCAGTAGGAGACGACGACGAAGTAGTTAAGACTGCGAACGTAGTAAAGCCACTGGTAGTAGGGATTGTGAGGGCCGAGGTAAGCGGAAAACCCCTCTTCTGTGGCAGCTATGAGGGACCAGACCATCAATCCTTGTCCTATGGCCATGACATGGCTCCGCCATGGCAGACCCACTTCGCTGGCCGATAACATCATAGCAATCACAACTTCACAGGCCACTAGGCTTGTAAAGATTTCAGCACGGAGCTGGAGCGACTCCGGACCGTGAATGCCGGACGGCTGTAGAAGCAGGCTGGCCCCAAAGGCAACAGCTACTCCGAAGCCTGTGGTCAGCAGCAATGGCTTCAATGCCTCTTTCACCCAGACTCCGGCCGGTTTCAGAACGGCTCGGGCAATCTCAATCAGAACACACGCTTGAAGTATGAAGCTGAGAACATCAAAAACAACGTACAGCTGTATGTAAAGCGCAGAAGTTCCCACTGGGCTTACCAAGTAGAGCCCGATACTAGCTAAAAGGTCAATGGAAACTAAGGCGAAGAGTGCTGGGTAAGAGTTCCAACGACGTTTTAACAGCATGGCAGTACATAAGGCAAAATCCAGAGTTGGGCCGGTGAATACGAACAACTTGTTGATAGCCTCTATGACCACTGGATTGCTCCCGTGCCCAAAGACTATCAAGTATGCGCATCTCTCGACTAGCGATATTTGGTGCTATGCGCCCCAAGGATTGTGCGAGGATCCGGTCGGGCACTCATGCGCCGCGCCCCAAGGATTGTGCGAGCTTCCGGTCGGGCACTCATGCGCCGCGCCCCAAGGATTGTGCGAGCTTCCGGTCGGGCAGGCGAACGCAGGCGCGGACAGGGTGAGAACCGAAAGAGAGAGGGTGAGCAGCTTGACGATTTTCATGGGGACTTTCTCCTGGCGCCGATTGCGCACAACCAGAGATTAGCCACTCCACTCAGCTAGAAAAAGTACTTAACAGCTCTTGCAGTCAGAAAAACACGGATCTTCCGCGTTTTGGCCCTGTTTCAGTACTTTTGTCCAAGGAGACGGCTATCGCCCAATATGTGGACAAGCCTTCTTAGATGCGCATGTGTGGAAGAGAAAAGTTACTTCGGTAAGTTCTTTGCATTCGAGTTTCGAAAAGACCGAAGAAAGCAGCTCGCCTGCCGCAAAGTCATTGCTGTCAACAGTATGCCGCAGTTTCAGGCGATTGGAGGCCGCGGGCTTGATAGCACAAACAATCTGTTTCCGACAAAAACTCGCCCCTTTAGTTATGTACGCGGACGCACGCGAAAAAGGATTCATCCGGAAGTAGGAGGCAATGCGGCGGCATGCTTCAGAAGCCGCTTCCGCGCCCGAGCACGCTTGCCACCGTGGCACCGATCGCTGCCGGGGACTCGACTACGTGGATGCCCGCGGCCTTGAGGGCTGCCTTTTTTTCAGCCGACGTCACTTGCCCGCCCGAGA
>CAXTSG010000008.1:16343-16869 GCA_964246825.1 uncultured Acidobacteriaceae bacterium
GCAATGAAGCCGATTACGGGCTTGCGCACATGCTCCCTCACATAAGCAGCCGCCGTTTCCTCCGCCGTACCGCCGATCTCGCCGATCAGGATGATGGCCTCGGTTTCCGGGTCTTTATTCAGCAGCCGGAGCGCGTCGGTGTGCGTGGTGCCGATCACCGGGTCGCCGCCGATGCCGATGGCGGTAGACTGCCCGATGCCGCGCTGCGTTAATTGGTACACGGCCTCATAGGTCAGCGTTCCCGAGCGGGACACGATGCCGACCGAGCCTTCCTTATGAATGCGCCCCGGCATGATACCGATCTTGGCCTTGCCGGGCGAGATGACCCCGGGGCAGTTCGGGCCGATTAGCACGGATGAGGAGTGCCGGAGCACGCTCCACACCTTCACCATGTCGTTCGTGGGAATGCCTTCCGTGATGCACACGATCAAAGGCAGCTCCGCCGCGTTGGCTTCCAGAACGGCGTCGGCCGCGAACGGCGGCGGCACAAAAATCACGGTCGCGGTTGGTCCCGTCTCCCCCAAGG
>CAXTSG010000008.1:16879-20851 GCA_964246825.1 uncultured Acidobacteriaceae bacterium
CAGGCGTAGTGCCGCCCTTGCCCGGCGTTACGCCGCCGACCACGTTGGTCCCGTACTCCGCGCAGCCTTTGGCATGAAAGGTACCTTCCCTGCCGGTGATGCCCTGCACGATGAGCCGGGTGTTCTTGTTGACTAGGACGGACATTGGGGTTCTCCAAAGGGTTAGAGGGTACAGGGTAGAGGGTGAAGGGTGAAAAGCAGGAAGTTAAGGGACGATCGTGGGATTTGTTAAATCGGCTGCGAGGCGGCGCAGCATGGACAGCAGCATGCGGTCAACCTCCTCTGCAAAGTTTTGAGCTTTTGTTAAAGCCGGTTCCGGTGAGTAGCTTAATCTTCCGGCTAGAACTATCTGCGTTTGAAGTTCATTATTGGACCCTCGTGCAATGCCTAGAAAGTGGCGATATTCTTTTCGGTTGTTTCTGCCATAGCCTTCCGCGATGTTGCTGGGCACGGATACAGCCGCCCTGCGCATCTGTGCTGCCAAGCCGTAAGTCTCCTCACGCGGAAAACTTTGCGTGCAATCGTATACAGCCAGGGCAAGCTCGATGGAGCGCTGCCAAACTGCCAATTCGCGGAATGACCGGAGCCGGGTTGTATGAGGATGGTGCGGTTCCTTACCCTCCACCCTTTACCCCTTACCCTGCCTCGCCGCCGCCACTACCTTTTCCGCCGCGTCCTGCATCGTTTCTCCCACCTCGAAAGCCAGGCCCGACTCGGCCAGGATGCGGCGCCCCTCCTCCACGTTGGTGCCTTCCAGCCGCAGGACGATCGGCACCCTCACGTCCAGGTTTTTAGCCGCCTGCACGACGCCCTGCGCCAGGGTATCGACCCGCAGAATGCCGCCGAAGATGTTGATAAACACGGCCTGCACGTTCGGGTCGGAGAGCAGGATGGAAAAGGCGTTTTCAATCTGCTGCCGGTTTGCGCCGCCGCCCACATCCAGGAAGTTCGCCGGGCTGCCCCCGGCATACTGGATGATATCCATGGTCGCCATGGCAAGGCCGGCACCGTTGACCATGCAGGCGATGTTGCCGTCAAGCTTGATGTAGTTCAGCGCGTACTTGGAAGCTTCTACTTCGAGCGGGTCTTCCTCGGCAAGGTCGCGCAAGCCCTTCAGCTCCCCCTGCCGGAACATGGCATTGTCGTCAAAGGTCAGCTTGCAGTCGAGCGCCAGCAGCTTTTCATCTCCCGCCCCGGGCGAGCTCGGCTTGGTGGTAATAAACGGGTTGATCTCCAGCAGGGAAGCATCGGTTGCGAGAAACACCTCATACAGGCCGAGCATAAACTTGACCGCCTGGGGCAGCAGCGACGGCTTTAACCCGAGCGCGAAGGCGAGCTCCCGCGCCTGGTAGGGCTGAAAGCCCACAACGGGGTCGATAGCTACTTTTCGGATCGCATCCGGGTCTTTCGCCGCGACCTCTTCAATCTCCATACCGCCGGCCTGCGAGGCCATAAAGACCAGCTTCGCCTGCGCACGGTCTAGCACGATACCGAGATACAACTCGCGGTCGATCGGTGCCGTTTCCTCAATCAGCAGCCGCTGCACTCTTTGCCCCTGCGGGCCGGTTTGGTGCGTTACCAGCTGCATGCCGAGGATCTGCGAAGCGTACTGCTCGGCTTCTTCCAGCGAGCGCGCCACCTTGACGCCGCCGCCCTTGCCTCGGCCGCCCGCATGAATCTGCGCCTTAACAACAACCCCGGCCGCGCCTTCGGACATTAGCCGCTTGGCGACCTCGACGGCTTCTTCTAACGTGTTTGCAACCTCGCCCCTTGGGACAGGGACGCCGTGCTCGCGGAGTATGCTTTTGGCCTGGTATTCATGAATTTTCATAGAGGTGTGTGCCGCGCGTGACCGTGCAAGCGCTTCTATCTTACAGGGATGCGAAACCTGTGTCAGACACCCTATGAAGTAGGCAGGTTATTGACATGGGAAGAGGCAAGTTCCATACTCAACGGATGGAAATCCGTCTCAAGCCCGAGCAGGAAATTTTTGTTCAGCAAAGTATTGCGCGCGGCCGATTTTTGACCGCGGACCAGGTTATGGATACAGCAATTGCGCTTCTTCAAGAGCGGGAAGGACACGATCGACCTGCTCCATCTTCTGAGCGAAAAAGCCTTGTCCGCCTCTTTGCGGAGTCCCCATTGAAAGGGCTTGAGATTGATTTTCCGCGTGAAAAAGAATTGCTGCGTTCTGTCGAACTGTGAGTACTTTTCTTCTTGATACCAACATTCCTTCAGAGTTGACAAAGCTGTATTCCTCTCCGCAGGTTGAACGCTGGCTTGAAAGCGTGGAGGACAAAAATTTGTACCTCAGCGTCATCACTCTAACCGAAATTGTGAGGGGCATTCGACGTCTTCCGTCGAGCAAGCGGCGCGATAATTTACAGCAGTGGCTTGACGGTACTTTGAAGCCTTGGTTTGAGGGCCGTATTCTGCCAGTTACGCAGACTGTCGCAGAAAGGCTGGGAGCGATCGCCGGAATGCGGGATCAACAAGGGCTCACCCTTGCGATAGCGGATGGATTTATTGCCGCAACCGCTCTTGAACATGGCTTGACTTTAGCTACACGCAACGTAAAAGACTTTACCGGGCTGGGTTTAACGTTGCTAAATCCTTGGGAAGGACCGAATGCTTGAAGTTGTGGAAAATAAACTCTGGTCTGTGCAGATAAAGGTGTATGCATCCTCGCGTATGCGAAGGGCAGGACAGCATAGAGCCTAGCTTCTCCTAAAAAGTCATTATTCTCCATACCTTACGAAACGACTGTAAAGCTCACGCACCTGCCGCTGCGCTCCGTGCCCGGTCGAGCGTGAGCGGCGTCCGCATGCTCTCCGCCAGCGCGGCCATGGCGGCATCCCTGCCGCAGCCGAAAACTGCTTTGACGGCGCTGTCTTTCACGTAATAGGCCAGGAACGCGGGCTCGCCTTTTTCGTTCGTGACCTCGCCGTCAATCTCCAGTTCGTCCCACTCGGAGGCGTGGCCCACGTAGCCGAAGCGCTTGCCGAAGTGGGCGGTCCAGAAAAACGGGACGCCCTGGAAGCTCGCCTCGCCGGATTTACCCAGCATGCCGGCTGCAGCCGTGCGGCCGTGCTGCTGAGCGAGCCGCCAGTGCTCAATGCGGGTGCCGTTGACAGAGGCCGCGTCGCCGCCCACCCACAGCTTCGGCGCGGCCTGCAACGTTTCTGTCACCGGGACGCCGCCGTCTTTCTCCAGCGGCAGCCCATGCTCGAAGTCGCTTTCGACGGCGACACCGATTGCCACAATCACCAGATCCGCAGGCAGCATTTCACCCTTCTTGAGCGTAACGCCTCCGGGAGTAATCTCCCGGGCTTCCGCCTCGGTCTTGAGCGTGACCCCGCCCGCGCGGTGAAGGGCCAGGATGCTCTGCGCGGCTGAACCGAATTTTTGACTGAACGGCTCCTTCGAGCGGCATACCACCGTCGCCCTCAAGCCGCGCATCGTGAGCGCGGAAGCCGCTTCAAACGCGATGAAGCTGTCGCCCAGCAGCACCGCCTGCTTTCCCTTGGCATCTTCGCCCAGGGCAGCGCCGATCGCCTCCACATCGTGCCGGTGGCGGATAGTGAATACATGCGGCGCATGTTCGCCGGGGATGCCGGGCTTTTTCGGCTTGCCTCCGGGAGCGAGCAGCGCGGCGTCAAAGCGCACTTCGCGGCCGTCCTCCGTTCGCAAGGTGCCGAGCACGCCGTCAAGCAAGCTGACGCGCGCCTCCATGCGGTCCACGTTCAGCGCGGCCCGTTCCTCGGGCGACCACAGCGGGAGCGTGTCAAGCGGCGTCTTACCGGCCAGCACCATTTTGCTCAGGTTGGTGCGGTCTACCGGCTCGGCCGCGACCGGGTCGATCACGGTGATAGTGCCGGCAAAGCCCGCCTGCCGCAGGGCGCACACAGCGGCCGTGGCCGCCGCCCCTCCGCCGATCGTGACAAAGTGCTGCCCCGCGCCGACAGGCGCGGC
>CAXTSG010000008.1:20861-24125 GCA_964246825.1 uncultured Acidobacteriaceae bacterium
CCCGCGCCCCCCGGGCGGCCCCCGGCGAACGGTCGTCGCGGTTTGCAAGCGAGGGCTGGTTTACCGATTCCGGGTCAAGGAGGATGCTGCCGCCTTCAATTTCCACTCGATACTTCCGAAGCGAGCGCAAGGGCGGCGGCTCGACCAGGGCACCGTCGGCAAGCTCAAAGGTACCCATGTGCCAGGGGCAAATCAGCCGGCCGTTGCACACCGCGCCTTCTTCCAGCGGCGCGCCGGCGTGGGGGCACTTCGCCTCCACGGCATGCAGATTGCCTTCCGCCGTGTGGATCAGCAGGATTTCGGTTTCACCTGCCTTGACTGTTTTCTTGCTGCCGCGCGGCAGCTCCGCAAGCGGCAGAACAGATGCATACGGCATGGGCACTCCTTAAGTCTTTCGCTTGGGATGCGCTCGGCTACGATGGGGAGGTGCAGACGGAAGAGTTTCGCTCGCTGGTAAAGGCGGTAGTGGAGGGCGGCCGCACCCTGGCGCGGGCTGAAGCGCAAGCGGTGCTGGCGACCCTTTTGGAAGAGGGTGCTTCGCCGGAAATCCCGCTGCCGGAGTCGTTGGCCTACCCGCTCGCGGCTCTGCTGGGAGCCATGGCGCGGCGCGGCGAAACCGCCGAGGAGCTGTGCGGCTTCGCGGAAGCAATGCGTGCGGCGGCAATCCCGCTGCCCCTGAGCGAAGCGGAGCGGACCCGCCTGGTGGATACCTGCGGCACGGGCGGCGATGGACTTGATACCTTCAATATCTCAACCGCCGCGGGGCTGACGGCGGCGGGTGCCGGGGCATGGGTGGCCAAGCACGGCAACCGCGCCGTCACCTCGCGCTGCGGCTCGGCGGATGTGCTCGAAGCCCTGGGGGTACCGATCGCGCTTGCGCCCGGGCAGGCAGCGGCATGCCTGCGGGCCCCCGGCGGTGTTTTTATGCTCGCGACCGGGCTGCAACCGGCGATGCGGCGCATGGCCCCGGTGCGCCGGGCGCTGCCGTTTCGTACTGTCTTCAACCTCCTGGGACCGCTTGCCAATCCCGCCGGGGCGCGGGCTCAGGTAGTCGGGGTGTATGCGGAAGAGCGTATCGCCATCGTTGCGGAAGCGCTGCGGATGCTCCATGTGCGGCATGCGTGGGTAGTGCATGGGCATGGCCTGGATGAGCTGACCGTGACCGGCGAAAGCGTGTGGGCCGAAGTGCGCGAGGAAGAGCTGATCGGGGGCACTTTGGCTCCGGCATCGCTCGGCCTGCGGCAGGCAGCGCTTAGTGAGCTGGCCGGGGATGGAAGCGCGCAGGGCAATGCGCGGCAGATTGCCGCGATTCTGCGCGGCGAGGACCGGGGAGCGCGGCGGGAAATTACGCTGCTGAACGCAGCAGCGGCATTAGTGGTTGCCGGTTTCGCGGCAACGCTTGGCGATGGGCTGGAGCAGGCGGCAAAGGCCGTGGACAGCGGAGCGGCATGGGCTGTGGTGGAAAAACTTCGGGCTTTTGAGGCCGGGGTGGTCTAAAAACCGCGTTGCCGGTGTCTACTCATTTGGATTGCGAGAGGCATCATGAGGCATGGCGGAAGCAAAGTAGTAAGGGTGGCGCGACTGCTCCTTTTGAGTGCCCTGGTCAGCGGCCGCGGCCGGGGCGCAGCAGGTCCAGGTGAGCGGTGCCAACCGTACCATCGCCGTGACCGCCGCGATGGACGCGGAGCGGCGCGCGGATACAGCAGTCGTCCACATCGGGTACCAGCTGTATGCGTCCACCTCGCCGCAGGTGACGGATGCGGCCGCCGGCGCGTCCAGGGCGATCACTGATGCGCTGCGAACGATTGGGGTAACGCCGGATACGCTGGAGAGCGAAGGGCAAAGCACCGGGCCCGTGCAGGAATTCGACGGCCGGCTGAACCCGGAGGAGCGCGCAAGCCGCAAGTTTCAGGCGCAGCAAAGCTGGACGGTGCGCGTCGCGGCATCCGGCGCTTCCAAGGTATTAGCCGCGGCAGTGGGAGCAGGTGCAAACCAGAGCGGGGCCATCGATTGGTCGGTCGCCGATGACGCTTCCTTGAGTGCGGAGGCCGCAGGTAAAGCGCTGAAGCACGCTCAGGCTATCGCGGAGCAAATGGCGGCGGGGCTGGGCGCGAAGCTCGGGCCGCTGGTGCACGCAAGCAACGAGGCGCAGCAGTTCAGTCGCTCCATGAGCCTACCCGGGGCAGGTGCCGGTATTCTGGGCAGCCTCGGCGGCCCCAGGCCCATGCCGGTTCTGGTTCTCGGCGCGCCCATGGTCCGCCGCTCTGCGACCGTCTCAGCAGTGTTCTCCATCCAGTAGCTGTCTGCGACCTCCCCGGCTCATGCGCATCTGAGCCAGAGAGGACAAAGATGCCCCGTTACGGTTATCGCGAGCTGGCTCCGCCGCGTGAAGCAAAAGAAATTTTTGAGCGCTGGATCGGATTTCTGGACCGCGAGATCGGCAAGCATACACGGCCCGCGCTGCGGCAGGAGCTGGTGCTCGATAACCTGCACCAAATGCTGCTGGGCTCGCCCAAGGGCGGCCGGCTTAACTTCAATCTCAACAGCGAGCTGCCCTTCAACGTGCTGCAGCTTTCGCTCGACCCCAAGAACATTACGCTGGAGCCGGAGTACTACGGCGATATCGATGAAGAAAAGTACGCTTCGGTAAAGCCGCTGATCTATTTCTGGCAGATGTTCGACCGCTCACCGCTGGTGCTTAATCACTGGCTGGGCTTTCGCTTTCGCGCCATGCTGGGCAAGCACATCTTCAAGCACATCGGCAGCAATGTAAAAATCTTCCACGGCGTCGAGTTCTCCTTCGGCTACAACCTGACGATTGAGGACGATTGCGTGATCCATCGCCACGTCATTCTTGACGACCGCGGCGAAATTATCATCAAAAAAGGCACCTCCGTCTCGGACTTCGCCGCGATCTACTCGCATGCGCACGACCCGGTGGACGGCTCCCTTGTGGAGAACCGTAAGACCGAGATCGGCCCGAATGCCCGGCTCACCTACCATACGGCGATCATGGCCGGCGTCCGCGTCGGCGAGGACGCGACGGTGGGTGCGATGGGCGTGGCGACGCGGCCTGTGGAGGACCACTCGATTGTGGGCGGCGTCCCGGCCAAGGAAATCAAAAAGAAGGACCAGGCAAAGCGCTTTGAGGGCGGTGATGAGCCGTCCGCCCACAGCGAGCGTCCAAAGGGATAGCATTGCGCTGCCGAGCTGTTCTGGCAGGGCCTTATGCTACGATCGGTCTGCCTTCGCCATGTCTCAGCA
>CAXTSG010000008.1:24135-25268 GCA_964246825.1 uncultured Acidobacteriaceae bacterium
GAGATCGTTCTTAAGATTTTCGAGTTCGTCCTGCTCCTGTTTTCGCTCTCGCTCCATGAGGCGGCGCACGCCTGGACGGCCTCGCGCATGGGCGACCAGACCGCCCGCATGCTGGGCCGCATCACGCTTAACCCCGCGAAGCATATTGACCCGATCGGCACGGTGCTGCTGCCGCTGGCGATGCTGTTTCTGGGGCCCTACGGCGGGCGATTTCTTATCGGCTGGGCGCGGCCCACGCCCGTGAACGCGCGCAACTTCCGCAGCTTCGTCCGCGGCGACGTGCTGACGACGCTTGCCGGCCCTGCCAGCAATCTTTTGATCTCAGCCGTGTGCACCGTGGCGCTGATTGTGCTTGCCAAAAGCGTGCCGACGGCGGACGGACTGGTGCGCGGGCTGGCCTACGGCGGTTTTGACCCCAACCTGATAGATTCCGCGCCGGCATTGTTTCCCGCGGTCATCCTGCTGTACATGGCGCTGACGCTGAATCTTTTCCTGGCTTTTTTCAACCTGCTGCCGCTGCCGCCGCTCGACGGCTCGCACCTGATTCGACATCTGCTGCCGACCGGCATGCTGCGCGTCTATGACCAGCTCGGCATCGTGAGCCTCTTGCTGATGTTTATCTTCGGCGGCCGGCTGGTGAACCTGTTTGTAGGGCCTGCTCTGGAGCTGGTCAACCGTATCCTGGTCTCGGTGTAGTCAGTCCCTTTACATATTGGTAAGCCCGGCGCGCATGCTTTCGTTAAAGGCAGGCTTGATGCTCTGGAGTGCCTCGGCCAGCTCGGCGCGGTACTCGGGCTCGCGCGCCAGCAGCGCGGGCGAGGCCGCCGCGTAGCCGCCGTCCGCCACAGGCCCCAGCATGCCGGCCTCGGCCAGCATCGCGGCATCCTTGCGAAGCTCGTCCACGGACGCGTTCAGGTACTGGGCATCGCGCGGGTCGGCCAGCCATACCGGTTGGCCCGCGCCGGCGATGCCGGAAAGCCAGAATGCCTTGCGGGCCAGGAACTCCACGCGCTGTTCCGCGGTTGTATCGGTAAATTGGAACTTCTTCTGCCAGCGGCTGTAGTAGCGGGTCGTCACCGGCACGGGCTGGCGGTTGCCGCTTTTCAGGAGCTCCAGCTGGCCGTAGTCAAAGG
>CAXTSG010000009.1:0-19707 GCA_964246825.1 uncultured Acidobacteriaceae bacterium
CCTTCCAGTATTCCGTGCAGTCCTTATGGACAGCCGTGCACCAGAAGGCGCGGCTGGTCATTCTTGTTCCCGTCAATGAGGAGTACGCAATCCTGAAAGCCTTTGCCAAGCAGGAAGATACTCCGGGCGTACCCGGCCTCGACGTGCCGGGCATCGACATCGCCGGACTGGCCGCGGCCTACGGCTGCAAAACCAGCCGAGCGGCAAGGCCGGATGATGTCAGCGATCAGCTCAAGGCCGCCCTACAGCACGACGGCCCTACGGTGATTGCCGCGAAGATCAGCAACGCCATTCCGCCTCTTCTCTAGCCGCAGATGCGCGGTCACAGCGAGTGCAAATTGTTTGTTTCAGCGAGCTCTGCACAGCCAAGGAGAAAACATATGGACGAGAACAGAATTGATATTCACACTCATTTGGTTTCTCCCTTCTGGGCCGAGGATCTAAAGACGCACGGAGGCGATCCGTCGGGTTGGGGATTGCCCCAGTGGTCGCCGGAAGCCCTGCTGCGCTTTATGGATGAAGAGGGGATTGCGGTTTCCGTGCTGTCGCTTACAGCACCCGGCGTGGAAGGTTGGAAAGGTGCCGACCGGATCGACATAGTTCGCCGCATCAACGACTATGGCGCAGCTCTTGTACGAAAGAATCCCGATCGCTTCGGCTACATGGCAACCCTGGCTCTTCCCGATGTGGATGCGGCATTGGCGGAGATTGCCCGTGCCTATGACGAACTACACGCCGACGGGATTGTCCTGCACAGCAACTTCGACGGCACTTACCTTGCCGACCCGCGCTTCGATCCTGTTTGGACAGAACTGGACCGGCGGTCCGCAACCATCCTCATCCATCCCACCATGCCGCCGATGACGGCCCTGCCCGGCATTCCGGGTCCGTTGTTGGATCATCCGGCGGATACGACTCGCTGCGCGCTCGATCTCGTCCTTAAGGGACACCGGCATCGCTTCGCCTCCACAAAGGTGATTCTTTCCCATGACGGCGGTTTTCTGCCCTATGTTTCCACGCGGATAGCTGAACTCAGCGCGTCCCTGGCGCACAATCATTTGCCGGAGCAGCTTCTGGCGGACCAGCGCAGCTTCTACTTCGACACTGCTCTTGTAGCCCCGAGCGGTCTACCGAGTCTTTTGAGTTCTATTTTCACGGACCGCATTTTATTTGGGACGGATTACCCTTACGCCTCGGAACAAGTTTGCAAGACTTTCACGGCAAACTTCGACGGCGCACATGAGCTTACCGATGCGGACCGGAAAACGGTCGATGCCGGAGGGCGTTCGTTGTTTCCGCGCCTTGAAATCCTTTCCGCAAAGCCATAATGATTTGCTCACGAAAAAGAAGGTACTTCTATATCCCCGCTCTATCACTTATCAGCAACTTCAGGAGGAATCATGAGTAATGAAGCGTTCAATACTATTAATCCTGCTACCGGCGAAACCATCGAGACGTTCCACACGTACACGCCGGACGAGACCGAAGCCGTTCTCCGTCGCTCTGAGGCGGCTTTCAAGAGCTTTCGCAAGACCTCGACCTATCAACGGGCTGAGTTGCTGCATCATCTGGCGGCAGCGCTTCGTAAGAACAAGGACAGCCTTGCGAAAACCATCACCGCCGAGATGGGAAAGCTCTACTCCGAAGCGCAGGCCGAAGTAGAAAAATGCGCGCTGGAAGCCGAATGGTATGCAGAGAACGGGCCGAAGATGCTGGCCGACGAACCCGCGCCGACCGGCGGCACGGAGGCTTATATTTCCTTTCACCCGCTCGGCTCCATTCTCGGCATTATGCCGTGGAACTTCCCGCTGTGGCAGGTGACACGCTTCTGCATTCCCACGCTGCTCGCCGGAAACGCCGTCCTCATCAAGCACTCGCCGAACACGCAAAGAAGTTCACTGGAGCTGGAGCGGGTGGTTCTTGAGGCAGGCTTCCCCGAGGGCGTCTTCGAAAATCTTATTCTGCGCACAGAGGACATCGTCAACGTCATCAACGACCGTCGGGTACAGGGCGCGTCGGTTACGGGAAGCGTGCGCGCGGGCTCCGCCGTGGCCTCCGAGGCAGGCAAGGTGATCAAGAAAACGGTCATGGAACTGGGCGGCTCCGATGCGTTCATCGTCCTGGAAGATGCCGATATTTCGAAGGCGGTCACCGCGGGGATCAAGGGCCGATTCGGCAACACGGGGCAGGTGTGCCTGGCAGCTAAGCGGTTCCTCCTGGTTGATAGCATCGCGGACGAATTTGAAAGCAAATTTGTGAAGGCGACGAAAGCGCTCAGGACGGGCGATCCTCTGGACCCCCACAATCAGCTCGGACCGATGGCACGCGCCGACCTGCGCGATGAACTGCACCAGCAGGTACAAAAGAGCGTCGCGGCGGGGGCAAAGGTGCTTAGCGGCGGTAAACCGATCCCCGGCAAGGGCGCGTTCTACGAGCCCACCGTGCTTTCCGGCGTCAAGCCCGGCATGCCCGTCTTCGACGACGAGACCTTTGGTCCGGTTGCCGCCATCACCCGCGTCGCCGATGCGGATGCTGCTGTGGAAGCCGCCAACAACAGCCAGTACGGCCTCAGCGGAAATCTTTGGACCGCGAACATTAATCGAGCGCGCAAGCTCGCACGCGAACTGGAAACCGGAGGAGTTTTCATCAACGGCACCACGGCCTCCAACCCGCGCGTCCCGGTAGGCGGCATCAAGAAGAGCGGCTATGGTCGCGAGCTTTCGCACTTCGGCCCCCATGCCTTTGTGAACACGCAAACCGTCTGGATCGAGCCCCAATCGACTGACGGCGACACGCATCCGAAGGCCTGATCAGAACAGCACCGTTTCTGCGGGAGGATGACCGATGACAATAATCAACGCTTTGCTTCCCGTGTTCGTGACTCTTCTCATCGGCTATCTGGCAGCCTGGCACCATGACGAGGACGGCAAGACCGCAACGGCATTGAACAAAATGGTGATGACATTCACCTTGCCCCTGAGCCTGTTTGCGGGCACGGTGGCGATTGCGCGCAAGGAGCTCGTTCAAAATCTGCCGATGATGGCGGCGCTGCTCGTCGGTCTTGTTGTTCCTTTCGGCGTTGCCCTGGCGGTGATCCGCTACGGCTTCAAGCGCCGCCTGGGGGAGAGTACCCTGCAAGCGCTGGCGATCTCCTTTCCCGCGGTGCCGTTTATAGGAATCCCTGTGCTTGGGTCCATCTTCGGCGCTCAGGCGGCAACGATTACAGTGGCCATCAGCGGTCTGGGAACTAATCTGATTGTTGTTCCCATCAGCATCGTCCTGCTGACCCTGGCCGCTGGAAACGGCGAAGGAGCCAAGGCCGACTCAGGCCGGCCGGCTTCCTCCGCCGCCACGGGAAAGAACAGCGATGCCGGCGAGCAGCCGAAGGGGCAAAGCAAACCCTCCGCGGGAAAGATCATCCTTTCCGCGCTTAAAGAACCGGTGGTCTGGGCACCCGTGCTTGCCGTCGTCTTCGTCCTGGTCGGCATCGCCGTGCCGAAGTCCCTGGTCAATGCATTGCAGCTGTTGGGCGCGACAACCTCCGGCATCTCCTTGTTCGCCAGCGGCATCATCCTTCGCGCGCAAACGCCCACATTCTCCATGCCGATTGCGGCAAGCACCCTGGGGAGACTTATCGTGGTCCCCAGCCTAGCACTGGTTCTTCTTCCGCTTTTTGGGATTGTCGGAAAAGCCAGAAGCGAGTCGGTTGTAGCCCTCGCCATGCCATGTGCCGTCATGCTGATCATTCTTTCCGTCCGATACCATATCGCCGAAAAGGAAAATGCCTCCGTTCTGCTCTATAGCTACATCTTTTCCGCCGCCAGCATGGCGTTGGCAGTTCTGCTTACGAAGTAAGTTGATGCCAATCGGACACTATCGCCCCGGCATCCATGCCCTCAAACCTGAGAAGACCAACGGCACGTATCCGGGGATTGCCGGGTAACTCGCTGAACGGGATTACCGATACGATTCGGATCCATACCGACGAGGTTTTCGGCTGCACAGGATCCGACACCGGCAATAGAGTTCTAGATACCCAACACGCGGATGCTCCGTAAAGGATGTGTCTTTATGTAGGCTACAGAGCCTGAATTATGAACAATTTACGCAGTACCGATTGTGCGCCGTTCCTTGCACGGAGTGCGAAGCCAAATTGCTGCACAGCCAGTAGGCGCAGCCTCACGAAATGCCTATGCTGATATTCACCGTTGCTGGAGCAGCGGCGTTCGATTCGGCGTAGTAAGTCAACACAAAGAAGGATGATCTATCCAGTCCGTAGGCTTAGTAGCCTCCCGAGTTAGATGGATGCATGCATCTTGTTTCGCCGAATCGGTTGGTTACTTTCTCCAGGAGGTTTCACTATGCTTCAGCAATCGGCGGCCGGCGAATCTCAGCCCTTTCGTCTTGATGTGCCCCTGCACACCCTGCTTACGCAGCAGCCCGGCCCTCCGCCGCGCTTTCAACCCAAGGGGGAGCCGCAGCGGTTTCCCGACCCCGTGTTTCCGCAGCGTCCGGAGCTGCTCGGCCCCATCGATTTGACTGCCCCGTTTACCCCTCCTGAAAAGCGGCACTGGAGCGCATCGCAGATCTATCACAGCATGCAGGGCTGGCTGTTCCCGTACATCCGCTCCCGCGTGACCTCCGGCGACTTTCACCCATTGATTGCGTATCTGTTCACGGAGTTCAAGTGCAACCTGGACTGCCACTACTGCTGGGCGTTCGACAACAAGGTCAAGGGCATGACGGAAGACGTCGCCAAGCGCTCCGTGGACTGGCTGCACGGAACAGGCTGCCGCGTGCTCGCGTTTATGGGCGGGGAGCCGCTGCTTCGCCCTGATCTCATCCATCGCATTACCGCTTACGCGGCGAAAAAGGGCTTCTGGATTTATCTGCCCACCAACGCACGCCTGCTGCGCACGGATGTAATTGACAAGCTGGCCGATGCCGGTATGTCGACCTTTAACATTGCCGTTGATTCCGTGGAGCTGAGTAAGTCGCTGCCCAAGGCTCTTGCTCCCATTCGCAAGCAGTTTGAGTACCTGGTGCGCAAGCAATATGACTATGGCTACTCGGTTTTCTTAAACATCAATATATGCCGCAACAATCTTGCCGACGTGCGCAACTTGACGGAGATTGCCCGCGACCACGGCATCGCCACGGATTACCACATCAACGAGTCGCCCCTGCTGGAACAGGACGACCACTTCAAGCATAAGGACGAGAACGAAACCTACATCACGCGCGAGGACTGGCCGGCGGTGGAGGCGACCGTGCAGTGGCTTACGGAAAAACAGGACGCAGGCTACAAGATGGTCAATTCGAACGCGCGCTTGTGGCAGATGGTCGACTTCATGAAGGGCAACCACTTTCCGTGGAACTGCCGCGCCGGGCAAAACTCCATGATCATTCGCGTGGACGGCTCGCTGGCTCCGTGCTTTCCCATGTATACCGCCAATTATGACTGGGGGGTGGTCGGCGATCACAAGTTCGACACCAAGCAGCTCGATCACCAAAAGGAAAGCTGCCAAACGCATTGTTTTTCCACGCTGAACCACATTCTAGGCTGGTGCTATAACGACCAGCGCGTCATTAAATATTTCTTCAAGCAGCTGGCTCATGGCTTCCAGGGCGTGAAAGGCCAAATGGACTGAAGCACCGCGTTGTGATCGGCAGCCTTGCTGCCATAACTTACTTACCGAAGGAGAAGACAATGCCCTTGACCGAGCAGCAATTGAGCCCCGCGCAGCAGGAGCTGAACCAGGCGAAGTTCGACATGGAGATCCAGGCGATGGTGGATGCGGAACGCGCACGGCTCCGCGCGCAAGCCGGCCTCCAGCGCGTACGCGACTTTAAGAAGCCCGTCGAGCGCACCTTTACCGGCGAAGAGCGCGACTACGTCACCATCCTCTTCGGCGGCCTTACCTGGAAGCATGAGGAGATGATCAAGGCGGTTTTCCGCGGTTCCGGCTACCGCTGCGAAAACATTCCCACGCCCGATGTTTCCGACTTTCAGGCCGGCAAGGAATACGGCAACAACGGCCAGTGCAATCCCACCTACTTCACCGTCGGGAACCTTGTGCAGTACCTGCAAAAACTTGAGCGCACCGGCCTATCCAAACAGCACATTATCGACAACTACGTCTTTTTCACCGCGGGCTCGTGCGGCCCGTGCCGCTTCGGCATGTATGAGGCGGAATATCGCTTCGCCTTGCAGAACAGCGGCTTTGACGGCTTTCGCGTCCTGCTATTCCAGCAGACCGACGGCATCAAAGCCGCCAGCGGCGAACCGGGGTTGAAGTTCTCGGTCGACTTCGGTATGGGCATGCTGAATGCGCTCAATCTCGGCGACGTCATTAACGATATGGTCTACCAGGTTCGGCCCTTTGAGGTGAACAAGGGGGAAACCGACCGCGTCATCCACGAGTCGGTCAAGCTGATGACCGACACGCTGCGCGAGCGTAAACGCTGGCATATCGACGAGGCGGCACCGAAGTGGATGAAGCCGGTGCTTGCCAAGCAGCCCAAGGTTTCAGGCATCCTGTGCACGCTCGGCAAGGTCGCGCACAACCTTTACGGCAAGGAGTATGTCGATGCTCTCCACACCTGCCGCGACGCCATCGGCAACATTGAGGTGGATCGCCTGCGGGTAAAGCCTGTCATCAAGATCACCGGGGAGTTTTGGGCGCAGACCACCGAAGGGGACGGCAACTTCAACATGTTTGCTTTTCTGGAGCGCGAAGGCGCACAGGTGGTCGTCGAGCCGATCGCCACCTGGATCGACTACATGATGTATGTCGCCAAGGAAGGTTCCCGCGCCCGCTTCGAGGCTGAGAAGCACAAGGACGTGAAGTGGTATCAGCTGAAACAGCGCGCCGCCAACGGCTTCGGCTTGTTCAAGAAAACCGCCGGCCTTGCCGTGGGCAGCAGGATGTGGACCTACTTTTACCACCGCACCATCAAGCACCTGGGCGGCCTCACCCATCACTTGATTCCGCAGCAGGAGCTCGCGGGGCTCGCGCACCCCTTTTACCACCAGCTGGCGCGCGGGGGTGAGGGCCACATGGAAGTGGGCAAAAACATTTACTACACGGTCAACCACCTTTGCCACATGGTGCTCGCGCTCAAGCCTTTCGGCTGCATGCCCTCTTCGCAGTCCGACGGCGTGCAGTCGCGCGTGGTAAATGCCTTCAAGGATATGATTTTTCTCCCGATCGAGACCTCCGGCGAGGGCGAGGTGAACGCGCACAGCCGGGTGCAGATGTCGCTTGCCGAAGCCAAGGCCAAGGCGCGCGCCGAGTTCGACGGGGTACTCGAACAAACCGGCCGCAGCCTTGAGGAGCTGCGTGCCTACGTCGCCCGGCATCCTGAGCTGCGCCGCGCTTCCTACCAGGTGCCGCATCGCCCGGGCATTGCTGGGACCGCGGCGCAGTTTGCGCTGCATCTCGACGAGCGGATGCGCAGGGAAGAGAAGACCCGGCCGCGCGCAGCCGCCAAGGCCGCGTAACCGCCCCTCAACACCCCAGCTGCTCACGGCTTGCACGACTTTCAAGCGCAAGCCGCGAGCAGCGGAGCCAACCGCACGAACCCACCACCCAGGGGGCAGTATGGCCAAGTTTCTCGTCGGACTCGATGTAGGCTCGACCACCGTGAAAGCGACTGTTGTGGACGCGGCGACAGACAAAACTTTGTGGCAGGATTACCAGCGCCACGAAACGCGCCAGCCGGAAAAGGTGCTTGAGTTCCTGGCGCGCATGCGGGAAGAGGTCGGCGTGCAGCCCGGCAACACACGGATGTTTATCACCGGTTCCGGCGGGGGCACGTTGGCCGAGATGCTCGGTGCCCGATTTGTGCAGGAGGTGCATGCCGTTTCGCTAGCCGTCGAGAAGCTGCACCCCGAGGTGTACTCCGTCATTGAGCTCGGCGGGCAGGATGCCAAGATCATCGTCTTCAAGGATGATGCGGAAACCGGCCGCAAGAAGAAAATCCCGTCCATGAACGACAAGTGCGCCGGCGGCACGGGCGCCGTGATCGACAAGATCAATGCCAAGCTCAAGATTCCCGCCGAAGAGCTCGGCAACCAGGCGTATCACGGAGTCAAGCTGCACAAGGTTGCCGGCAAGTGCGGCGTCTTCGCGGAAACCGACATCAACGGCCTGCAAAAGACCGGCACCCCGCCGGATGAGCTGATGGCCTCGCTGTTTGAGGCGATCGTGCTGCAAAACCTAAGCGTGCTCACGCGGGGCCATACCCTGCGTCCGCATGTGCTCCTGCTGGGCGGCCCCAACGGCTTTATCCGCGGGATGAAAGAGGCCTGGCAGGCCAACATCCCGCGCATGTGGAAGGAGCGCAAGGTCGAGGTCCCCGCGGGGATGACGCCCGAGGAGCTCATCAAGGTTCCCGACAATGCACAGTATTTCGCGGCACTCGGCGCGGTTGAGTTCGGGCGCGACGAGGAGGAAGAGGTCGGTCAATATACAGGCACAGAGAAGCTCGATTACTACATCCACTTCGGCCGCCAGGAAGAAAAGGCCGCCGCGGGGGCGAAGGGCCTGGTTGCGGAGCCGTCGGAGCTCGACCGCTTCAAGGACAACTACCGCAAGAAGCGGTTTATCCCAGCCCCTTTCGCTGAAGGTACGGTCGTGCGCGGCTTTGTGGGTGTCGATGGGGGTTCCACGTCCACCAAGGCCGTGCTTCTCGATGAGCAGGGAGAAATCCTGTGCAAGGCGTACCAGCTTTCCAACGGCAACCCCATCCAGGACACGATTGATATGTTCAGCAAGCTGCGCCAGCAGGTTGAAGGGCCCGGGGCGAAGCTGGAGGTTTTGGGCGTCGGCACCACGGGATATGCGAAGGACATCCTGCGCGATGTTCTGAATGCGGATGTGGCGTTGGTTGAGACGGTTGCGCACACCGAGTCGGCGCTCAAGTTCTACGACGACCCGCATGTCATCGTGGACGTCGGCGGTCAGGACATCAAGCTGATTGTGCTCAAGAACGGCCGCGTCAAGGACTTTAAGCTCAATACTCAGTGCTCCGCCGGGAACGGGTACTTTCTGCAATCCACGGCCGAGGGCTTTGGCAAAAAAGTGGAGGAATACTCCGACCTCGCCTTCGCCGCAACCTCGATGCCCGTTTTCGGCTACGGCTGCGCTGTCTTTATGCAGTCCGATATCGTGAACTTTCAGCGTCAGGGCTGGCGCGCTGAAGAGATTCTTGCAGGCCTCGCCGCTGTGCTTCCCAAGAACGTCTTTCTCTACGTCGCCAGCATTCCCAACCTCGCGGCGCTGGGCTCACGCTTTGTGCTGCAAGGCGGTACGCAGAACAATCTTGCCGTCGTCAAGGCTGAGGTCGACTTCATCAAGCAGAGCTTCCGCGACGGCAACAAAGAGCCCGAGATCATTGTCCACGAGCACTGCGGCGAGTCCGGCGCTATCGGTGCCGCCCAGGAGGCGCTGCGCCTTTGGGCCAACGGTAAGGCAACCACCTTTATCGGGCTGGAAGCTGTTGCCAACATCCGCTACCGCACAACACGGAACGAAGAAACGCGCTGCTATTTCTGCAAAAACAACTGCCTGCGCACCTTTATCGATGTCGACGTCAACGGGGAATCGCTCACGGTAGAGCAGGCTGCGCACGCTGACGGAACCCACAAACACACAGCCACGGTTGCTGACTCCCACAAGCACGAGCACGCGGCGCTGCCCAGCCTCGAAAGGATTGAAGCCAATCTTGAGGAGCACGGACATGCGCACGGCAGCTCCTGCGGTACCGGCGGAGGCTGCGGCACGTCTTCCTCCTCGCCTTTGAAGGCCAAAGTCGAGCCGCTGATTCAGATCACTGCGGCAGGCTCCGGCAAGGTGCTTGAACTTGCGAAGCCCGTGGAGTTCCAGCCGCGCAAGACAAAAGTCCCGCTGCTGATGGGCGAGCAGCGGCTCATCATTGCTACCTGCGAGAAGGGCACCGTCGAAGACCTCGACGAGATGAAGGACATCAAGGCCGGCCTGGACGCGGTCAAGGGAGAAAATCCCAACTATGTCGAGGTTGCCGCCACCGAGGTCTTTCGCCATCGCAAGGTGAAGCTCGTCGCCGATCCGGAGCCGAACTGCAAGGGGCTCTTCGCATCGAAAGCGGTGAAGGAACGCGCTGCCTTAATGCAGCGGCGCAAGGACTTCCGCGTCGGCATGCCTCGGCTGCTCAATACCTATTCGTACGCACCGTTTTTTAATGCCTACTTCGCTTCGCTCGGCCTGCAGGCGGAAAACATCCTTTACTCCGACTACACCACTCCGGAGCTGTATCGCGCGGGAGCAAGCCGCGGTGCCATCGACCCCTGCTACCCTTCCAAGATTGGCATTGCCCACGTCTACAATCTGCTCGCGACCAAGCATGCGAAGAAGCCGCTCCACGCCATCTTCTTCCCGATGTACGACATCCTGCATACGCCGCTGGTCAACCTTTCCGGCTCTAATGCCTGCCCCACAGTGACCGCGACCCCCAACGCAGTCAAAGCGGCTTTTACCAAGGAGAACGACGTTTTCGCCGAGCACGGCGTCGCGTATTTGGACCCCATCCTTAACCTGCGCGATCATCACGTTACTGCGGAGCAGATGTTTCAGGCGTGGGCACCGCTGCTCGGGCTTTCCCGTGAGGAAAACGAACGAGCGATCGTGGAGGGCTTCGCGCAGCTCGACCGCTGCGAGGCCGGCATCCGCCGCGATGCGCGCGAAACGCTCGACCGCATCGAGCGCGAAGACCGCATCGGCATCGTGATGCTGGGCCGCGTGTACCACCACGATCCGGGCCTGAACCACGAGATCATGGAAGAGTTTCAGAAGCTCGGCTACCCCATCTTCTCGCAAAGCACGCTGCCCATGGACGAGGACCTGCTGGATCGTCTCTTCGGCGACGAGGTGCGCGCCGGGCTCATCAAACATCCGCTCGATATCGTGGACGTTTGGAAAAATAATTATTCCACCAGCACCAATCACAAGGTTTGGGCAGCAAAGTTCACCGCGCGCCATCCCAACCTTGTCGGCCTTGAGGTTTCAAGCTTCAAGTGCGGCCACGATGCTCCCATCTACGGCGTCATCGAAGGCATTCTTGAAACCTCGGGTACTCCCTACTTCAGCTTCAAGGACCTGGATGAAAATAAACCGTCTGGCTCCATCCGCATTCGAGTGGAAACCATCGACTACTTTCTGCGCCGCTATCGGGAAGACATCATCGCACGTCGGAAGGCAGCGGACCGCATCGAGGAACAGCTGAAAGAATATGCCGCCGGGCTTACAGCGGATTCTCTTTCATACTCAGCCTAGGGAGTAGCATGATGAAGCTCGCCATCTTCGCATTGCTTTGCGCCGTCGGCAGCATTTCCAGTGCATTGGAGGATCGTGGATCCTCCAACAGCCTTTCCGCTCCCGACGTGATTGAAAAGCTGGAACAAAAGAACGCGGAACGGCTTCTTCACCAGCCCCCGATCGTGTGCGAGCGCACCTACACGCTGGATTACAAAGGTCTCCCCGGCGCAAAGCATGCGGAGATGACCGTACTGGCTAAAACCGCGCGCGACGGCAAAACATTGGTTATTGTGAACGAGTCCGGATCGGAGGCTCTTCGCAATCACGTTCTGCACAAACTGCTGGACGGCGAGCAGGAAGCAGCGAGCCCTGCAATGCAAAAGGAAACTCGTATCTCACGCGAGAACGACGAGTTTTATTTGGAAGGGGTTCAAGGCACCCCGGAGCATCTTGTGTATGCCCTGGAGATCGTACCGCGCCGCAAAACGAAGTTCTCCTGGCATGGGCGCATCTGGGTCGACGGAGCCGACTTCGCAGTTGTTCGCGCCGAAGGCTCGCCGGCAAAGATGCCTTCCTGGTGGACGGTCGGATCAAACTTTTCCTACACCAACCAGAAGGTCAAAGATCAATGGATTCCCGAGCAAAATACCTCCCTCACGGAGGTTCGCTTCGGAGGGCATGCGCGGCTTGTTATCCGTTATAACAACTGCCGCGAGGACCCGTCCGCGATGTCGACAGAGACACGCTGACTTCCACAAACATGGAATCCGAGTCGCAAGGTTTGCAGGATGCGATCTGATCGCCGCGAAGGAGTGGTACTCAAATGCGCTTTGAATCCAAGCTGCTTCTGCTGCTGCTCTGCTGCGGCGCTCATTCTGTTCAGGGGCAGTCGATCTCCGCGCCCACCCCGCAGCCCGACATCGTAAGCGGGGTAGTGACCGATACAGATGGAGCCGTGATTCCCGGCGCGGCGATTGACTTGGAAAGCGCCGATACTGTAAATCACCAAACGGCTACGGCTACCACGGATGGCTCATTTGTTCTCAACAATTTACCTTCAGCGGTTCCTCTTCATATCAAGGTTCGGGCAGAAGGCTTTGATCTTTGGACGTCTCCGGAACTTACCCTTTTACCGGGGCAGAACTACGCCTTGCCGAGCGTTGTGCTTCACGTAGCGGTTGTAAGTACAAATGTAACCGCAGTGTTCGCGGACCAGGCCGCGATCCAGCAGGTGAAGATAGAGGAAAAGCAGCGCATTTTAGGATTTCTGCCGAACTTCTATGCTTCCTACGATTTAACCTTTGTCCCGCTTTCTCCCAGGCTGAAGCTTACTCTGGCGGTGCGGACCGCCACGGATGCGGCAACGCTTGCAGTTTCGGCGGTGATGGCTGGATTCAATCAAGCAGCAGATGCGCCGGCCTATCCCGAGGGCATGAAAGGCTACGGCCAAAGGTTCGGGGCTGTGTACGCGTTCAACTCTTCCCAGATTTTGATTGGAGGCGCGCTCCTGCCTATCCTCTTTCGTCAGGACCCGCGCTACTTCTCTCAGAGCATCGGCACCTCCAAATCAAGAATGCTGCATGCTTTAGGGGCTCCCTTGGTTGCAAAAGGAGACAACGGCCGCCGCGAGCTGAACATCTCCAGCCTTGGCGGCGATACGATCGCAGCTTCGCTTGCCTACACGTATCGTCCGCCCTCCAGCCAGGGAGCAGGCAAATTTGTGACTGATGTTCTTACACTGACGGGTGCTCACATGGCCCATGCCCTGGCCGAGGAGTTTCTGTCTCATCGTCAACGCTGAAAAGTAAGCAATCACTTAAGCTTCATTCCGGCAAGGTAAGGCTATTTTTCACATGAAAGGTGTGCGCTAAATCCCGGTCGCTCATACCGGGCTGTTCTCCTCCGACAAAGAGTGTGACCTCGCCTTCCGGAACAATCGGCTCCCCGGCTTCGCTCACCATGCTCATGTCGCGAGGTTTCAAGTTGAGCTTTACCTCCTGCGACGCACCGGCTTCCAGATGCACGCGCTCAAACCCTCGCAGCGCTTTGCGCGGCGCACCCGGCACATGGGGGAACTCCAGGTAAAGCTGGATCACTTCATCGCCGCCGCGCTTTCCAGTGTTTTTTACATTTACGCTCGCGCTTAGCGGATCTCCGGCCGCTATAGAGTCTCCGATAAGTTTTAGATTGCTGTAAGCAAAGCTCGTATAGCTCAATCCATAGCCGAACGGGTAAAGCGGCGTTCCTTCGAACTACCGATACGTGCGATTTTTCATCGAATAATCTTCAAAGGGCGGCAGTTGATCTACCCCTGTATAGAAGGTCACGGGCAGCCTTCCGCTGGGGTTATTACGACCGGAAAGCGTTTCCGCAATCGCGGCTCCGCCTTCCTCGCCGGAGTACCAGGCTTCAAGGATTGCGTTTGCATGCTCTTTTGCCCAATTCACGCTCAAGGCGCTGCCGTTCATCAGCACCACGACCAGCGGCTTGCCCGTTGAGGCCACCGCTTCCAGCAAGTCCTGTTCAGGCTTCGGCAAGTCCAGGCTGGTACGGTCGCCGCCCTTAAAGCCGGGCTCGCTCACCTGCATCTCCTCGCCTTCCAGCTCGCTGGTGATGCCGACGACAGCTACAACAACGTCCGCGTTCTTTGCCGCGGCAATAGCTTCGGGCGACGGCCGCAAATCGATTTTCGACCAAACCAGATGCGGCGCGGCCGTGGCGCTTAAGGCCGGCCGATAAGCTACTTCCAGCGCATAGGCCCTACCCGCGTCCAGATGGATTTTGCCGGTCTTGGCCCCGGCATAGGTGCCGTCCGCCTCGCTGGCCTGGGCCACCACCTTGCCGTCAAGCTTCACGCGGAAGGAGCCCCGCCCATCGAAGCCGAGGTTGTAATCGCCCGTATCTCCGGCCGAAGGCGTCAGCGTCCCGCTCCAGCGAACAACAACTGCCTGCTTGCCCGCAACCTCGGGCGGCAGCGAGCCGGCAGCCCCGACGGTCGGTTCCATGCGCGTGGCAAGTACCTTTGGCGCGGCCGGCAGCCCTGCATCCGTGCCCGCCTCCGAGTAGTTCGCCTCGAGGCCCGGCTTCCCAGCGGCGCTCAACAGCCGCGGCGGCACCGGAGTTGTCTCCTTATTTAGAAATCCCGTGCCCGGGACAAAGTTTACCGCTGCCTGCGGAAACTCCGCCCGCAGCCCTTCCAGCACGGAAACCGAATGGTTCGGGGTTCCGTTGTAGTTGCCTAAAAGCACCTTGGTTTGTTCAGCCAGCGGCCCGATCACGGCTATCTTTATCCCTTCGGTTTTCAAGGGCAGAACGCCGTCGTTCTTCAATAACACCATCGATTCTTCGGCTAACTTACGAGCGAGTGCACGATGCTCCGGACTGTCTAACTCCTTCTCGTCGATTTTTGTGTACGGCACCATCTCCGGCGGATCAAACATGCCCAGCTTCATGCGCGCGGTGAACAGCCGCGTCAAAGCCGTATCCATGTCGCCTTCGGTTAGCAGATGGTGCTTCACGGCATCAAGGTACGGCGCATAATCGTGGTCATCCGTAACCTTGCTGGTGAAGTCGATACACTCATTGTCCATGCCGCGCTTCAAACTGACAGCGGAAGCCTCGGCCTGCGTCGTCGTGTAATGGTGTCCGCTGAAAACATTGCGCACAGCTTCACAGTCTGAAACCACATAGCCCTGGAAGTTCCACTTACCCCTCAGCTGGTCATCCAGAAGAAATTCATTCGCGCACGCCGGCTGGCCGTTGATGCTGTTGTAAGCGCACATGACGGAGGCCGCTTTTGCCTCTGTCACGGTTGCGCGAAAAGCCGGCAGGTAGGTATCGACCTCGTCGTGCTTGCTGACTGTTACATCCGCCGTGTGCCGCGTAGGCTCGGGCCCGCTGTGTACGGCATAGTGCTTGGGCGTCGCGATCACCCGGTAATACCGCGGATTATCGCCCTGCATGCCCGTCACAAAGGCGACACCCATATGCGCCGTTAGAAAAGGGTCCTCCCCATAGGTCTCCTGTCCACGGCCCCAGCGCGGATCGCGGAAGATATTGATGTTCGGCGCCCAGAAATCCAAGCCTTGGAAGATGTCGCTGTGCCCGGCGCGCACCGCCTGCACATGCTTGATGCGGCCCTCCGTGCTGATTGCGACAGCCATCTCATGGATCGTCGCAGGATCGAAGGTCGCGGCCAGGCCGATCGGCTCCGGGAATTCCGTCGTCCCATTGACCGCGACCCCATGCAGCGCCTCGCTCCACCAGTCGTACGCCGGGATGTTGAGCCGCGGAACGGCTCTTGCCTGGTTTACAAGCTGCGTGGCTTTTTCTTCCAGCGTCATCCGGTGAACCAAGTCCGCCGCCCGCTGCTCTGCCGGCAGATTCGGGTTGAGGTAGGCAGGCTTCGGTTCTTGCGCCGCGCCGCACACGGCACCCAGCATGGCTGCCAATGAGGCAGTCAAAACAATCCTTGTCATGCGATCTCCATCTTTCCAGCTACTGTACTTCCCAGGCGTAAAGGTACGCCGGTCCTTACGAGCTTTCAATGGTAAGCACCCGGCACAGCAGTATGCGCGGCGCATGCCCAAGAAGCAGGCAAAACGCCGCGCCATGAATTTCCTGCTCTTTTAGAACGTGAAACGGCCCAAAAGCTGCAAGATACGCGGATCGTTCGCCCCGGAGACCGAGCCGAAGCCGTTGATCTGTGTAGGATTGTTCGCGGCATTGAGAGCAGCCGTGCTTCCCGGATTTCCGAAGTTCAGGCCGCTGTTGATCCCGTTGAACTGCGTATGGTTGAAAGCGTTGAAAGCATCCACGCGCAGCTGGAAGTTATAGCGTTCCTTCACGGTGAACTGCTTTTGCAGGGCGAGGCTTGTGTTGTTGATGCCGGGGCCGGTGAACTGGTTCTGTCCCTCGTTCCCAATGCCGGGGTCGCCGACCTGGGGAGCCTGGAAGGCAGCCGGGTTGAGCCGGTGGTAGGGGTCATGGCTGGTGCCGGCAAACGGGTTGCCGATGATGCTGACGCGGGTGCCCTCGGTGTAGGAACCCGTCAGGTTCTGGTTTCCGTAGCCATTTACCCCCGCCGTGACCATGAAGGGAGCTCCTGACTGGAAGGTGGTGATGCCGGAAACCTGCCAGCCATCCACAGCGGTGTGCAGCAGGGACTTGCCATGGAAGATACTGGGAAAGTCATAGATATAGTTAGTGACAAAGGTATTGCGACGATCAAACTGGAGAGGCCCATAGTTAAACTCTCGCGTGCGTCCATCAATACGGATGTAATCGCCATCGTTCGAAGTGACGCCGAGAGCCTTGGACCAGGTATAGGCCACACCGAGAAATAACCCTCTTGCGTAGCGCCGGTTGAGTGCTACCTGTAAAGAGTCGTAGTTGGACGAGCCGCCGCTCTGGATTTGCGGTATGTCTCCGTAGCCCGGGTAAGGACGGAGAAAGTTTTCATCCTTGGCATTTGACCCGAGCGTTGCCGTCGGATTCAGCTGCTGCTTTACCGGATCCTGATTTTGCGGCAGAAAAGTTGCCCCGTAAGGAATGCCGTTGAGGTTGGCCAGCTGGAGCAGCTGGCTGGATGTTGTTCGTACAAAGGCGATATCGGAAAGGAACTGATAGGGAAGTTCCTGCTGCACTTCCATATCGATGTCATAGGTGGTCGGCAGCTTGCCGGTATATTGGCGCGAGCCTACGTTGCTGGGGCTGAGCAGGGCCGTACTCGGATTCAACTGGCTGATCAGGCCGTAGTGCAGCGTCGGAGTGAAGACATTCGGCACGTTTGTATCGAATCCGAACACGTTGTTTCCTTGAACTCGGTCGTAGAAGATACCCGCGCCGCCGCGGAACACAGTCTTCGGGCTCGCCTGGTAAGCGAAGCCGGCGCGCGGTCCATACTGGACGCCGCGGCTTTGCTGTAAGTAGCGGTTGATATTCTTACCCGCGATCACGATGCCGTTTAACTGGTCACCCGTATTCGGTACAATCGCGCCGATGGCATAGGCCGGGAGCGTTTGGCCCGTGCCGGGATCAACGGCAATCTGATTTCCGGTGCCGTCCAGCCCTCGTTGATACAGCCGCGGAGCATTGGCTGGGTTGAAATTCGCCGGATCGAATCCGGACTCTCGATTGTTGATGTCATATTGCGGCTGCACCCAGTAAAAGCGCGCACCGTAGCTTAAAGTAAGGTGCTGGGTCGCCTTCCAGGAATCCTGCCCATACCACTCAAAGTTAGAGTAGCGGAACTGGCCGTTGATAAAAGCGCTCTCCTGAGTGAAGCTGTCATATATGCCGAGCGCGGCGTTAGAAAATCCCTGCTGGCTGTCATAAGGATTGCTGGTGTCGTCGGAAAAGCTGTAGGAGCCGTCGGCCGGACCGCGGTCTGTCTGGTCCTTGCGGCTATGCTGGAAATAGAAGCCGAACCTGGCCGAGTGCTGTCCCCAGGTCTTGCTGAAATTATCGATGGCTTCAATGCTGGCATTGCCGTTGTTAAAGGGAGGGGCGTTTCCTGTCAGCGAGCTGGTATTGGCTAAACGCCCGCCGAAGTTAAAGTCGGGAATAATATCCTGCTGAATGACGGAAGGATAAAGCACCGGGAGCCCCTGCAAACCTAAAGCGGTCCGCGAGAGCGCATTTGTGGTGGGATTGATCTTGATGTGGTTCTTACCGTAGCCGGCAAGCACCTCGTTCACCATGGTGGGACTGATGATGTACGTGACGCCGAAGGCCATGCCCGACCCAGGCCGACTGTCCTGGATACGCGTTGTCGGAACGTTGGTTCCGAGTACAAAAGAGCCGTAGTAGCTGGAAACTGAATCCTTGTTGTTCAGCCAGCGATAGAACATGCGCAGCTTTTCATTAGGATTGAAGTCAACGCGGATGACATCCTCGCGCCGCGGATACTGGTCGGACACGCCCGAAACGAAGTTATAGTTGCTCCCAACCGCGTTCGGAGCGGGATAAGCATCCAGCACCGCAAGCCCGACCTGAGAAAGCCTGGCCGGATCAATCTTGCCGATAACCCCGCCATATTGAAAGCATCCTGTGGTATCCATGCTGCTGCACGGTTTACCGGTGGTGTAGTCCCGAATATAAGGGAAGGGATTGCCGTTGTTATCGAGGCTTTGAGAGAAGTCCCCCGTGCGCTCCAGCGGCGTCGGTACCCGCACATTGCGGAGGCCCTGAGGATTGAGCTGCTCCTGGAACTCTTCTCCGAAGTAAAAGAAGGCTTTGTCCTTCAGCCGGGTGAACTTACCGGGTATCTGGATGGGACCGCCGATGTTATAACCGGGATCGTTGTAGCGGAACTTATTCCGCGGCAGGCCCTGACGGTTGTTGAACCAGTTGTTTGCGTTCAAGGAGTCGTTGCGATGAAAGATATACCCCTCGCCATGGTACTGGGCCGAACCGCTTTTGGTAACGACCACAATCTGCGAACCGGAAGAACGCCCGTACTCCGGCTGGAAGTTATTCGTTACCAGCGTGAACTCCTGCACGTTGTCCAGGCTGATGGTCACAAGCTGATCGCCGTTGTCCCCGGTATCTACATTGCCGATGCCGTCAATCGTCAGGTTATTGGTTGTATTGCGATTGCCGTCTACAGAGATGTTGCCCAACCCGCTATGACTTGCTGTTTCCACGTTGGGCACTGTCGCCACGCCGGGAACCAGCTGGACAAGCGCAAGGTAGCTTCGCCCGTCGACAGCAATGTTTTCCATCTGCTCGTTATTCAGCGTCGTGGACATCTGCGGGTTTGCCGTTTCCAGCTGGAGCCCCTGCGCCTGCACTTTCACAACCTGATTTTCCGAGCCCACCTCAAGCGGCAGCACGCCGAGGCTGATGCTGGCCCCGGCTTCCAGCACGATGTTCTCCTGGGTGTAGCTCCTGAACCCGGTGGTCGTGACGTCCAGCGTGTACCGGCCCGGAGGCAGCTCCTGAAAAGCGAAATGTCCCTGGCGATCCGTGGTAGCGGTTTGTGTAAAGTCGTGCTCAGCCTGCTTGACCGTGATGGGAGCATTGGCCACCGAAGCCCCGCTCGGATCGGTGACGTTGCCCGAGATGCTTCCGCTTGTTGTTTGCGCATGAGCGGCAGGCTGAAGGCTGACAGCAGCCAAAGTGATCCCACCCACAGTGAGCGGAAGGCGCAGCAGCGTGTGCCGCAGAGAGCGGCCTATAGGTCCTTGCAACATCGGTAGTGCCTCCAAAGTGGTACATTTCTGCTTCGTGCGAACGCGCGAACTCTTGTTCTGCGCGATTAACTTCCGCCACGCCCGGCATGGTTGTCAAGACTGAAGCATCAAGCTTGTAACTTTCGTGCTCTATAGCCGGACAGCAATCTCTTGTTTGCAGGGCGCAAAACGACTCTCTGCTACTCACAGTTGTGGGGGGGGCGGCCGCCCTCCAG
>CAXTSG010000009.1:19717-24290 GCA_964246825.1 uncultured Acidobacteriaceae bacterium
ATATCACCAGGTTTCTGATGATCTGCTTCTAGTAAACCTCCAGGCCGTTGAGGAGCGGAGATCCGGCTGAGCCCGGCATCAGCTGCAAATGGATAGTCCCGTCCGCGCCCGCTGTCGCCGCCGCCTGCTTGACCACAGCTGTATTCGCCGCGCCGGCATCCGCAATGATGTCGAAGTTCTGAAAAACAGTGCTGCCGTTGAGCAGGATGTTGAAGTCCCGCTGCCCGGCCGCGGAGTATTGCAGTTCGGCAAAGTGCAGCCGCAGGTTATAAGTTTTGCCGGGGGTCAGGCCGGCAACGCGTGTGTCGAGAGGGCCGCTGTTGCCGGCGAAATAATAGGGCAGTGGCAGCGGATCGCCGACGTGGGAAAGATCGAGTGTGCTCGGCGCGGACGGCGCGGCAGCGGTGGTGCAGGCAGCCGGGTTCGCCTCCAAAAGCTGTCCGCCGCCTACGCCGAAGCAGCGCAGGGCGAGAGGGCGCAGGATCATCCGTGCATAGGAGCCGTAGCCGGCGTTCTGCATCAGCGGCGAGACGATCACCCGCTTACCGTTCCAGTTGGCCGGAGCGTACTGTGCCAGGTTTACGGTAAAAGGCTGCCCGGTGTTCATATTTGCTTCCGCTACCGCCTGGTCCGGTACGGCGGTTCCTTCGCCCCAGGGCAGCTGCGAGGTCCGTGTCGGGTTATACAGGCCGTTGTGGAATAGTACGCTATGCGTGTAAGTGCCCCCGGTCGATTGATAGTCGATGCGAAGCCCGAAGATACTGTTGTTATCGTTTTTTGAAAACGGCCCCTGCTTGTTGACCGTAACCGTGAACTGCTGCACGGGGTTGTCGTAGACGCTGCCCGAGACCGCTACGCCGAAGTTGCTGGTACTGGTCGTGGTCGCCATGCCGAGACGCGCAATGGAGGTGCGGGGATCCAGGTCGTTGAAGGCATCATCCTCAAACGTAAAGATACGGTTGAAGAAGTCGTACTTTCTCTGCACAAGCGTGCCGAGGCTGTTCTCGCCGAGCAGAGAGCGGCCGCTTCCATCGCGCAGCTTTACGAGCGCCACGCCTCCGGCCTTGACTGTTACGGTTTGTGAAGTGTTGTTGCCGCCGAACTGCCAGGTTTGGCTTGCGGCAAGGTTTTCCGGCGCTCCGTCAAGATAGCTCGCGTGGTATTGATCAATCAGGTAGACCTCGCCGATGCCGTTGAAGAAGGGAAGATTGTTCAGCTGCACGGTAGCAGAAGCGTCTGTGGAGCCGGTGTTGTACAGCACAATCGATGCATTGTGCGGGTCAGAGCCCGCCATGGCTCCGATGTTGTTGGCAGCGGCAGGAGCTACCGGCGACCGGTCTACGGGCAGCATCGTTTGATATATCTTGTAAGCGTTGTAGATCGCTTTTCTGTGCAGGTCGTCGGTCAGCATACCGAGCGAACTATCAACCCATTGCGCCCAGTACACCTTGGCCGCGTCCGAGATATTCAGCATCCCGTTCACGTCGTTGAAGAACGCAGGGGCCGCCGGATGGAGGCTGTCCGGCTGGTTCGTCCCGAAAGTAGTGTAGGAGTTGTACTCGGTTAGAAACATCGGCATGGTCGGGGTAAATACGACATCGCCGTTGCGGCCCCGCAGGTTATCCAGTTGCGCCTTGTAGTTGGCGTAGGCGTGGATAGAAACAAAGTCCGGGTGCTGCGGCCAGATCGCATCCAGGTAGGTAAGGTCATAAGCGATGGCAGGGCCGCCGACCGGGGCGTCAGGATCGCCGCCGCGCACGCCCGCCAGTCCGCTCTGGAAAACATGGCCGTAATCCGTCGCTGTGCCGTTGAAGAAGACCTTGCCGCCGCTGCCGTCCGGCAGGTCCGGCTCGTTCCATTGTTCGTAAAAGACGCCGGAAAGACCCCGCTGGAGCAAGTGGCTGGAGTAAGCCGTATTGATCGCACCCCAGGAAGGAAGATCATCCGGCACATCTTCCCAGGCATTCGCGGCGGTGTTCGGCTGCAGCGGCAGCGGATCGTACGTGACAGCAAGCAGTGGATGCGTACCCGCGAGCCGCCAGCTTTGCGTCAGTCCGTCGATCGAGGAAAAGTCGTACTGGAGACTGCCGATAGCCCCGCTTACCTGTCCGTAGGCCAAGGCTCCGGGCTTGCCGATACCGGTTTCATAGCGGATGTCCTGCGCTTCCGCCTCGCTGAGGAACCGGGAAGCCCCTTGAATGGCCTGCTGGGTCTTCAAGGGCGTTTGATACACCCCGAACTTGTCTTTAACAAAAGGAGCGGAGGTCCACTGGGAAAAATCAACCGTAAAGGTCTGCGCCGTTAGGTGCTGCCCGGAGAGAAATGTAAGTCCGACCAGCCAAAGGCTGCGAGATAAGGTACCTGCTGCGAGGGGGAGTCGTGCGCGCATGGGGTTCTTCCGTTTAAGGGGGATTGGTAAATCGCGTGTGCTCTTGACGCGACCGGTAACATATTCCCGCTGCGCCAGGGCTGTCAAGCCGCGTACTTTCCCCCTGTATTTCCAACCGTGCTGTGGTAGCGTGGCAACATTCATGATTGCCGTTCCTACTCAGGCGTGGATGGTGCTCTGCCGCCGAAAAGCCTCCGTGCTCCTTGCCGGCGTCCTGCTCCTGCCCGCGGCTTGCCTTTCTCAGAGCCTGCCGCCCGTGGTGGTGCAGCCCGGGGCTCCGGGCGAGCCGAGCAGGATCTTGCCGCCGGGTACCCGAGCCGAAGCGCCGCCACGCTCCGAGGCGGATGTTTCTTTTATGCAGGGCATGATCATGCACCATGCGCAAGCAGTCGAAATGACAGCGCTCATTCCTTCGCACACCGAGAACCGGCAGGTACGTTCGCTGGGTGCACGCATCCGGAGCTCGCAAACCGATGAAATGGGATTTATGGAGCGATGGCTGACTGCGCGCGGCGAGCCGGTTTCCATGGCCATGCCGGGCATGCCGGAGATGGACAGGAACGGAAAACCGACGGCCTCCATGCCCGGCATGCTGACGCCCGAACAAATGCAGGCTCTGCGCGCGGCCCATGGGGCTGCGTTTGATCAGCTCTTTCTGACCGGGATGATCCAACATCATAACGGCGCTCTCGTGATGGTGCATGACTTATTCACGGCCGCCGGCGCAGGCGAAGACGCAGACCTGTTCGATTTTGCGACGGACGCGGATAATACGCAGCGAGCCGAAATCCGCATTATGGAACGCATGTTAAAGGAGAAACAATGACGCGCATTCGCACGCTGCAAGCAGCTTCGGCAGTTCTCACTTCGGCTTTGTTCTGCGCTGGCGTCTACCCGCTCCGGGCACAGCAGCCCGCGCCCGACGCGAAGGCCGCGGCTAAGCCGACGCCGACCGATGAAATGGGTGAGTTCGCGCCGAAGCCGGCACCGCCGCTGCCGCCGGGCATGACCGGCTCCAGCACGGCCGACCCGCGCTATACGCTCAAGCCCGGCATGTATGACGCGGGCGAGGTCGCCATGGGGATGAAGCACCTCGACACCCTGCGCAAGCCCGATGCTTTTCGCCTGGATGCAACCTCGCCCGACGACCCACGGGTAACCAAAACTCTGGGGCAGCTCGGCGTCAGCGATCCCGCGAAGATGCCGGGCGCGCTTCGTCCCGTCATCGCGCAGCTGGCCTACGCCAACTCCGACTTCGCCTTCCAGGGCAGCCACCTGTTCCAGGGCAACTTCTACGGCGTCAATATCTACGACATCGCCGACCCGGCAAAGCCCGCGCTTGTCACTTCGCTCGTGTGCCCGGGCGGGCAGGGAGATGTTTCGGTCTACGGCAACCTCCTGTTCATGTCAGTCGAGATGCCGAACGGCCGGGTCGATTGCGGCACGCAGGGCTTTGCGCCGGAGCCGCCCCCGGCCGCGGGCCACGAGAAGGAGCATCAGCTGCCCGCGGCGCAGCAGGACCGCTTTCGCGGCGTCCGCATCTTTGACATCTCCGACATCCGCAACCCGAAGCAGGTAGCCGCCGTGCAAACCTGCCGCGGCTCGCACACGCACACGCTCGTCACGGACCCGAACGATAAAAACAATGTGTACCTCTATGTTTCCGGCACGTCGTTTGTCCGCCAGCCGGAGGAGTTGGCCGGCTGCTCCGGCGAGTCGCCGGAGAAAGATCAGAACACGGCGCTGTTTCGCATTGATGTCATTCAGGTGCCGGTAGCCGCGCCGCAGGAAGCAAAAATCATTTCCAGTCCTCGGGTCTTCATGGACGCGCGCACAGGCGCGCTCAACGGCTTAAATAACGGCGGCAGTCACGACGCCGATGCACAAAAGCCGAAAGACACAAATCAGTGCCATGACATCACCGTCTACTCGGCAATGGGCCTGGCGGCCGGTGCCTGCTCGGGCAATGGCATCTTGCTTGACATCAAAGACCCGGTACACCCGAAGCGGGTCGATGCCGTCAACGACCCGAACTACTCCTACTGGCACTCGGCCTCATTCTCGAACGACGGCTCAAAAGTGGTGTTTACCGACGAGTGGGGCGGGGGACTGGGCGCGCGCTGCCGCCCGAATGATCCGAACAAGTGGGGCGCGGACGCTATCTTCCGTCTCCGGGATGAGAAG
>CAXTSG010000010.1:0-13740 GCA_964246825.1 uncultured Acidobacteriaceae bacterium
CCTCGGCCCCGGTCTTCGGCAGGCCGAAAGGCGCAAGCAGCCGCAGCAGCAGTACGTCGCATTGTTCGGCAAGGTCGTTGCGCTGCTGGTTGACTCGATCAATCGCGCGCTTGTGCGCCGCAAGCTCGGCATCCGCAATGCCCGGCGCGCGGGCGGCATCTTCGATGTGCCAAAGCTCGTAGTTCGCTCGGTGCTGCGCCAGGATTGTTATTTGCAGTTCGCCGGAAACGGCAGCCTGAGCCCCGGCCGACTCATGCCACAGCCGAACGGCATGGTCGTGGAGCGAAGCAATCGACGGTAACCGGGGCAAAGGCATACGAAAAGGAGCGGCAGCGCTTAGAATAAGGCGGGTTCGCGCCGGGGGCAATCCGAGCGCCGACAGCCTGCGAGCTTTTCGCCCTGGAGAGAGTGTGTCCGCACCTGCAAGCATCCATGATCTTCCGTCCGCGCCCTTGCTGTTGAATGCGCCGCACCGGCGCTACAATCCCCTGCGGCGGCAATGGGTTCTGGTCTCGCCGCAGCGGACGCAGCGGCCCTGGCAGGGCGAGGTAGGCACGGCGGCGGCCTTCGGCGGGCTCGCCTATGACCCTGCCTGCTACCTGTGCCCTGGCAACGCGCGCGCCGGCGGCGCGCAAACCCCCGCATACGAGCATGTGTATGTTTTCGACAACGATTATGCGGCCATCCTGCCGCAGGCCGCCGAGCTTCCCGCCGCCGCATCGCCGCTGCTGCGGGCCGAGGAGGAGCATGGCCGCTGCCGCGTCCTGTGCTTTCACCCGAACCACTCGCTGACGCTGCCGCGCATGGAGCGCACCGACGTGGAGCGCGTGGTCGATGCTTGGGCGGCGCAGGCGGCGGAGCTGAGCGCGGATCCGTCGATTCGCTATGTGCAGATTTTTGAAAATCGCGGTGCCATGATGGGTGCGAGCAATCCCCACCCGCACGGGCAGATTTGGGCGACCGGGCACGTACCCGACGAGCCTGCCGCGGAAGCGGCGGCACAGGCTGCATACACAGCCGCGCACGGAACAACCCTGCTGGGCGACTACGCGGCGCTGGAAGAGCGCGAGCAGGTGCGCGTCGTCTGCGAGAACGAAAACTTTCTCTGTATGGTGCCGTGGTGGGCGGTGTGGCCCTTTGAGGCGCTCGTGCTGCCGCGCGAGCCGGTCAGCACGTTGCAGGAGTTTTCAAGCGGGCAGCGCGCCGGGCTCGCGGACATTTTGCAGCAGGTCACCACGCGCTACGACAACCTGTTTGAAACGAGCTTTCCCTATACCATGGGCTTCCACGGCGCGCCGTGCGACGGTGCGCCGCATCCCGGCTTTGTGTGGCACGCGCACTTTTACCCGCCCCTGCTGCGCTCGGCAACGGTGAAGAAGTTCATGGTCGGCTTTGAGATGCTGGGCATGCCGCAGCGGGACATCACGGCCGAAGGCGCGGCAGAGCGGCTGAGGGCAGTGTCGGCGGTTCACTTCACGCGGCGGTAGTACCCGTCGTTTTCTATTCACCAGGGTTTTGGTTCTCATCGCTTGTTCTTCAATGTAGGAGCCGTATTGTTTCGTTCTCAGCACATTTCCTGCCTCCTTGCTGCCGCGCTGCTTGCAGCCGGTACCGCGCCCGCGCAGGCTCAAGAAAGCCTGCCGCCGATGGTTGATGTGAACAGCGGCTGGCAGCTCCAGGACAGCGCCAAGGTGCCGGATAGCGGCAGCACGGTGTCCACCGCGGCCTACCGTCCGCAGGGCTGGCTCGCGGCCTTCGTGCCCGGCACCGTGCTCGCCGCCATGGTGCGCGACGGCGTGTACCCGGAGCCGCTGTACGGCGAGAACAATCGTCCGGACCGCATCCCTGAAAGCCTGAACAGGACGCCCTACTGGTATCGCACTGTGCTCACCGTGCCGGCGGCGTATAAGGGCCGCGAGGTCACGCTGCACCTGGACGGCGTGAACTTCGCGGCGGAGGTATGGCTCAACGGGGTCGAGCTCGGCTCCACGCGCGGGGCGTTTCTGCGCGGGCGCTTTCCCCTTACAAAGCTGGTGAAGCCGGGGCAGCAGGCTGTGCTCGCGATCAAAGTATCGCCGCAGCCGCACCCCGGCGTACCGCACGAGCACACCATCGCGAACGGCATGGGGCTCAACGGCGGCATCACGGCCATTGATGGGCCGACTTTCCTTTCCACCATCGGTTGGGACTGGCTGCCGCCCATCCGTGACCGCGATACCGGGCTGTGGCAGAAGGTGTGGCTTTCGGCTTCGGGGCCGGTCACCGTGGAGGACCCCCTGGTGACGACCGACCTGCCGCTGCCGCGTACCGACTCCGCCGACGTAAGCATTTCAGCAACCGTGGAGAACGTGACGGCGAAACAGCAGAAGGGCGTGCTGGAAGGCTCCTTCGGCGAGGTGCGCTTTTCCGCGCCGGTGACGCTGGCGCCGAACAGCAGGGAGGTTGTCAGCTTCGATCCGGCAAAGTACGCGGCGCTCCGCGTCGCAAACCCGAAGCTGTGGTGGCCGAACGGCTACGGACCGCAGAACCTGTACACCCTGCGCCTGCGCTTTGTGGAGCGCGGCAGGGTGTCCGACGAGCGCGATACGAGCTTCGGCATCCGCAAGATCACTTATGAAGCTCCGGGAGTGCCGCCGGTGCCCAAAGGCGAGATCGCGCCGGACTCCGACGCGCTGACTCTTTCCGTGAACGGAGTCAAGATCTTTATCCGCGGCGGCGACTGGGGGCTCGATGAAGCGCTCAAGCGCATCCCCCGCGAGCGGCTGGATGCGGAAATCCACATGCACCAGCTTGCCAATCTCAACATGATTCGCAACTGGGTGGGCCAAAGCACCGGCGAGGACTTTTACGAACTGTGCGACAAGTACGGCATCCTGATCTGGGACGAGTTTTTCCAGCCGAACCCGAGCGACGGGCCCAACCCCGATGACCTGTCTACGTACCTCGCTAACGTCCGCGACAAAATCGTGCGCTTCCGCAATCATCCATCCATCGCGCTATGGTGCGCGCGCAATGAAGGCTATCCGCCGCCCGAAATCGACAATGTTCTGCGCAAAATGATCCCGGATCTGGACCCGGTGCGGCTCTACCAGCCGAGCTCGACCGCCGGGCGCGGCGTGGTCTCGGGCGGCCCGTACAATTGGCGCGAGCCGCGGGCTTTTTATATTTATGACGCGCCGTTCAAGACGGAAACCGGCAGCGTGTCGGTGCCGACTTTGGAGTCAATCCACGGCATGATGCCGGAGAAAGATTGGGAAACGATCAACGACGACTGGGCCGAGCACGACTTTGCCCACGGCGCGCAGCACGGCGACACCTACCCGTATGTGCTGGCCGGCCGCTACGGCCGCGTAGCTAATCTGGCCGACTTTGTACGCAAGGCGCAGATGATGAACTACGAGGCGTATCGTGCCATGTACGAAGGGCGCAACGCGAAGCTGTTCCAGCCGTACACCGGCATCCTGACCTGGATGAGCCACCCGGCGCAGCCGAGCTTTGTGTGGCAGCTTTACCACTACGACATGGAGCCGAATGCGTCCTTGTTCGCGGTCAAGTCGGCGGCGGAGCCGGTGCATATTCAGTTGAACGAGGCTGAAAACACGGTGCAGGTGATCAATAACCTCCCGCAGCCGGTAGCGGGCGCGAAGGCGCATGTGCAGGTGCTCGACCTCCAGGGGAAATCGCTGGGAGAGCACGATTACCCGGTCAACGCGCCGGCGGATTCGGCAATAACCCTGGCCGACGCGGCAACGCCTGACGCCTACCCGGGCGTGTACTTTGTGCGGCTGGAGCTGCATGCGGCGGACGGCAGGATGCTTTCGCGCAACCTGTACTGGAAGGCAAGCCCCTCGCACGGGGAAGACCTGTCGCCGCTGAACCAGCTGCCCGTGGTGCAGCTGACCGCGACGGCGGCTCGGCACGACGCCGACGGCCGCATGCTGCTGGATGTGACTTTAACCAACCCCGGCAAGACCATGGCGCTGATGGCGCACCTTCAACTGCGGCGCAAGGGCACCGGCGAGCGCGTGCTGCCGGTGTTCTACTCGGAGAACTACGTGTCGCTTGCGCCCGGTGAAAGCCGAACCGTGACGATCGACGCAGCGGCGGCAGACTTGCGCGGAGACATACCGCTGGTGATGCTGGACGGCTGGAATGTGGACGTGGCCTCAGGGAGCGGGGCTGATTACGCCATGGCCGCGAACGTGGACGCCCAACCGGCGCACCGGCCCGCGACCGGGTTGCCGATGATCCATGCCGGGCTTAAGGGCGCGCAGTAGCGGATGCCGTTCCACTAAAACGGAAGTATGATCAAGCCATGGCGACCATCCACATTTCCGACATTGGGGCAGCCCGCGACTTTGCCGGGCTGCTCGCGTATATTCGCGCGGGCGCGGAAGTAGTGATCAAGAGCGGCAGTATCCCGATTGCAGTGCTCCACGCCCCTGCAACAAGAAGTCTCTCGATGGAAGAGCGCATTGCGCTTCTCCCGGAGCACTCGCCGGCTATCATCGATGAGGGTTTTGCTCGCGATGTGGAAGCAGCGGCTGTTCTCTATAATAAATCCCTCAATCTTCCGGCGTGGGATTGAAGTGTGAGCTTTCTCCTTGACTCCAATGTTCTGATTGCACAGGAGAGAGCCGGTGCAAGTGCAAGACAGGCGCTTACGATTGTTGTCAGTCGCTACCCGGGGCAGGACCTCTGTATATCAATTATTACACTTACTGAGCTTGCACACGGGGCTGTTCAGGCCGACTCGCCTGCTCGGCGGAGTACACGTTTTCAATTCATACAGAAAGTGATGGCTACGCTCACCGTATACACCGTAACCGCCGCAATTGCTTTAAAAGCCGGGCGCCTCCACGAAGAGAATACTGCCAAGGGTCTTCATATCGGGCTGGCTGATCTGCTGATCGGCGTCACAGCACTGGAGCTTGGCTTTGGTGTACTTACGAGGAACGTAACGCACTTTTAGATGATCCCCGGCCTGGAAGTACTGCCCTACTGACCGTTCTTCCGCAGGTATTGGTACCTTTCTCATTGAACCTGCCGTTTCATCTCGCCTCCAAGCCTTGTTTGACCCTGTAAGCGCCCATTCACGCCGGGGCGATAGCATAGAGACATGAACGAAGGGCGTTGGGTGTTGTTGATCGCGAGCGAGCTCGGGGGCACCGACTCGGTTTCAGACCGGGCCATGGAGCGCCTGGTAAACGCGATCCGCGAAGAAGGGTATGAAGTTGTCCGCACGTCGACCCCGGAGGATGGCCTCTCGCTGGGGATGTCGGACCCGGCGCACGCGGCCATCCTGCTGGATTGGGACCTGGAGGGCGACAACCAGTTTGACGAGCGCGCCGCGCTCCAGATTCTGCGCGCGGTGCGCCGCCGCAACAAGAAAATTCCCATATTTCTTATCGCCGACCGCACGCTGGTGAGCGAGCTGCCGCTGGAGGTGGTGCGGCAGGTGCACGAGTACATTCACCTGTTCGGCGATACGCCGGCTTTTATCGCGAACCGCGTGGACTTCGCCGTGGAGCGCTACCATGAGCAGCTGCTGCCGCCCTACTTCAAGGAGCTGAAGCGCTACACCGACCAGGGTGCCTACTCCTGGGACGCGCCGGGCCATATGGGCGGCGTCGCTTACCTCAAGCACCCGGTCGGGATGGAGTTTCACAAGTTTTTCGGCGAAAACCTCTTGCGCTCGGACCTCGGCATTTCGACCGCGCCGCTCGGCTCCTGGCTCGACCACATCGGGCCGCCGGGCGATGCGGAGCGCAATGCCGCGCGCATCTTCGGCGCGGACTGGACCTTCTTTGTGCTGGGCGGGTCCTCTACGTCGAACCAAATTGTCGGCCACGGAGTCATCGCGCAGGACGACCTGGTGCTGGCTGACGCGAACTGCCATAAGTCCATCGCTCATGTGCTGACTGTAACCGGCGCGCGGCCTGTTTACTTCAAGCCGACGCGCAACGGCTACGGCATGATCGGCCTGGTGCCCCTGCGGCGGTTCAGCCCTGAGTCCATTGCCGAGCTCATTGCGAAGAGCCCGTTTACACAGGGCGCTACTTCCAACAAGCCGACCTATGCCGTGGTCACGAACTCGACCTACGACGGGCTTTGCTACGACGTCAATAAGGTAGTCAAGGCGTTGGCGCAGACGGTGCCGCGCGTGCACTTTGATGAGGCGTGGTATGCCTACGCGAAGTTCCACGAGATTTATCGAGGGCGCTACGCCATGGGCGTGCCGGACGAGATGCCGGACCGCCCGGCGATCTTCGCGGTGCAGTCGACGCACAAGATGCTGGCCGCGTTCTCGATGGGCTCCATGGTGCACGTCAAACTTTCGGACCGCGCGCCGCTCGACTTTGATCTTTTCAATGAGTCGTTCATGATGCACGGGACGACCTCGCCGTTTTACCCGCTCATTGCTTCGCTGGATGTGGCCGCGGCCATGATGGATGAACCCGCCGGGCACACGCTCATGTACGAAACCATCCAGGACGCGATAAGCTTCCGCAAGGCCATGAGCTCGGTCGCGCATCGGCTGCGCGCGGCCGAGGCTAACGGCGACGGCTGGTTCTTTCGCATCTTTCAGCCGGAGCAGGTGCGCGACCCGGAGACCGGCGAGCGCTACCTGCTGGAAGAAGCGCCCGACCGTATGCTGATTACCCGTCCCGAGTGCTGGACGCTGAAGCCCGGCGAGCAGTGGCACGGCTACCAGGATGCCGACATCGAGGACGGCTACTGCATGCTGGATCCGACCAAGGTAACCATCCTGATGCCGGGCGGCAACGCGCAGGGCACGGTTGAAGGCTGGGGCATCCCGGGCGCGATCCTGACGGAGTTTCTCGACGGGCGCCGGGTGGAGATCGCGCGCACCGGCGACTACTCCGTGCTGGTGCTGTTCTCGGTCGGCACCAGCAAGGGCAAGTGGGGCGCGCTGCTTGAAAATCTTTTCGAGTTCAAGCGGCTGTACGATACGGATGCCGAGCTGACGGAAGCCATGCCGGAGCTGGTTTCGCGCTATCCCGCGCGCTACAAGAACGTAACGCTGCGGGAGCTTTCCGACCAGATGCACGCGGCCATGACGGAGCTGAACCTTTCCGGGCTGGTCAACGCGGCCTGCGATGAGGACTTTGACCCGGTGTTGACGCCGGGGCAGGCGTATCAAAAAATGCTGCGCAATCAAACAGAAAAGGTACCGTTCCGAGAAATGGCCGGGCGCATTGCCGCCGTCATGCTGGTGCCGTACCCCCCGGGAATCCCGATGAGCATGCCGGGCGAGCGGCTCGGCGACAAGGAAAGTCCAGTGGTCAAGCTGATTATCGCAATGGAAGAGTTCGGGCGGCGCTTTCCGGGCTTCGAGCGGGAAACGCACGGCATCGAAGTGGATGCGGACGGCTGCTACTGGATGCGGGCCGTGGTGGAGGGCGACCGGCCCGCCGTACACCGGGAGCCGGTGGAGCGGCCGGACAAGCACATGCTGGAGTCGAAGCCGATTCGGCGCTCTACCGAGTAAGTGAGCAATGCACAAAGGAGAACCATGGCAAACGAAGCAGCGGGCATCACGTTGGAAGAAGCGCGGCAGGTCCTTACCGCCGCGGAGGCAAAGGCAAACGAGCTGGGGCAGCCGATGAATATCGCGGTGGTCGATGAAGGGGCAAACCTGCTGGCTTTCGGCAGGATGGCGGGTGCCTGGCTCGGCTCCATCGATATCTCGATCAACAAGGCGTTTACCGCGCGCGCCTTCAATCTGCCGACCATTGACCTGGCCGACAATGCTCAGCCGGGGCAGCAGTTCTACGGCATTCATGCTTCAAACCACGGCCGCATCATGATCTTTGCGGGCGGGATTCCGCTGAAGCGCGGCGGTACGGTTGTGGGCGCGGTAGGGGTAAGCGGCGGCAGCAAGGAGCAGGACCAGGGCGTTGCGGAGGCCGCGGCGCAAGCCTTCGGAAGGTAGGCCGCAACGGAAAACCCCGATACAGGAGTGTCGGGGTTTCACGCAAATCTGAATGAGGCATGATGGTGAGCTCGCTGGGGCTCGAACCCAGGACCCATGCATTAAAAGTGCATTGCTCTACCTACTGAGCTACGAGCTCACACGGTGCCAGACTTGAAAATACCACAGCGGCGCGCCCGGCATGGAGCCGCCGCTCGACTGCATCGACAAGCCTTTAGCCGCGTCGGCCTTTCATGGGCACCACCTGCACCGTGGTGTCGCGCATTTCGTTCAGGAAGTCAAAAATAACCGAGCCGCGCAGCAGCAGGTCCAGGCGTGAGCGCGTGGCCTGGCCGAAGACGACGTGGGAGATAGACTCGCGCTTGGCAAAGGCGATGAGCGCCTCGCCCACATGCTTGTCTTCAAGCGTGATAATCTGCGCCCCGAGGCTTTTAGCAAGCCGCCGATACTCGTCCAGCCGTTCGGGCGCCTGCGGGTCGCCCTGCGGTTGGTGTCCGCGCGCGCCCTGCACGTACACGGCATACCAGTTGGTGGCGAGCCGCCCGGCGATACGGGCACCGGTGCGGATCAACCGCTCCGTGCCGGGTCGGTGCGAAAGGCACACCATTACTTTTTCCGGCACCGGGGCCTGCTCCAGACCCTGCGCGCGGCGGTATTCCGAGGCGGCCACGCTGACCTGCTCGGCCGTGGTGCGCAGCGCCAGCTCCCGCAGCATTGTGAGGTTGCCCTTGCGGAAGAAGTTCGCCAACGCCTGCTCCACCTTTTCCGGGCGGTAGATTTTGCCCTCGCGCAGGCGGCTTCGCAGCTCGTCGATGGAAAGGTCGACGTTGATGACCTCATCGGCGCGGCGCAGAAAGCTGTCCGGGATGGTTTCGCGGATGGTCGTTCCGGCCGAGCGCGCCACGGCGTCATTCAAGGTTTCCAGGTGCTGCACGTTGACGGCGGTTTCCACGCTGATGCCGGCGTCCAGGATTTCCAGAACATCTTCGTAGCGCTTGCGGTTGCGCGAGCCGGGCACGTTAGTATGCGCCAGCTCGTCCACAAGAACGGTCTGCGGCCGACGAAGCAGGATCCCGTCCAGGTCCATCTCTTCCAGGGTGACGGAGCGATATTGGATTTTTTTCAGGGGGACCGCTTCAAGCCCGCGCACCTGGTCGGCGGTCTCCTTGCGCCCGTGCGTTTCTACAAAGCCGATCAGAACATCCACGCCGGCGGCGCGCAGCTGCTGCGCGTGCTCCAGCATGGCGTAGGTTTTACCGACTCCGGGCGCGGCGCCGATGTACACCCGCAGCCGTGCCGGTTCCGGCGCGGCCGGCTCCAGGGGAACATCCTCCACCTTGCGAAGCTCGGCCATGGCTTAGCCAACCTCGACCGGATGCCGCGTGCCCACATGCAGCGAGGCTGCCGGAAGTGTAAAGGTCAGGGTGGTGCCCGTGCCGAGGAGGCTTTCTATCGAGATTTGTCCGCCTTGGGCTTCCACCAGGCGGCGCACCAGTGCGAGTCCCAGGCCGGTGCCTTCGGCGGAGTCGGAGTTGAAGCGGCCGAAGATCATGTGGAGCCGCTCGGGCGCAATGCCTCGTCCGGTGTCGGAAATGCTGAAGTGTACCGCGTCCTTGCTTTCCGTCGCGGTCAGCCGGATGTGGCCGCCGCTTGGGGTGTTGCGGATGGCATTGCTGAGCAGGTTTTCAAAAATCGAGCGCAGCGCGCGGCGGTCGGCCTGCACGCGCTGAAGATCGCTATAGGCTTCCATCTCCAGGGCAATGCCGCGTTCGGCTGCGGCTGCCGAAAAGTTCGCTCTGGCCTCGCGAAGAATGTCGATAGGCCGGATTTGCTCCAGCGCGAGCGCGCGCCCTCCGCTGTCAAGCTCCGCCACGGCAAACAGGTCGGCCATCAGATCGTCCAGGTGCTGGGCTTCACTTTGCGCTCCCTCCACTACATCGGCCTGTAGAGGACGCAGCTCGCCCGCGTAGCCGCGCGCCAGCGCGTGGATGGCGAGCCGCAGCTTTTGGAGCGGGTCGCGGAGTTTTTGCGATGCGATAGCGAGAAAGCGCGTCTTGAAGCGGTCGAGCGCCTGGAGCTCCGTCACGTCTTCCAGCACGGTGACCGCGCCCAGCAGGTGAAAGTCGCTGTCGCGCATGGGCGTGGTGCGCAGCCGGTAGTTGCGCTGCGCTTCGCCGATGCGCATGGGCGCAAGCGCGGACTCGGCTTCGCCGCTGACGGTGCGCTGAAGGCTGATCGCGGTCTGGATGGCCGCGAGGATGCGGTCGCCGCCCGGCGCGGAGGCAAGCGCCATGCGGTCGCCGGCGGCTTCGCCCAGCAGTTCGCGCGCGGCCTTGTTCAACTTCAGCACCTGGCCCCGTCCGTCGGTTACGATGACCGGCTCAAAAATCGACTGCACAATGGCGTCGGAAAGCTGCAACTCCATTTCACGGCGGCCGCTTTCGGTTTCGCGCAGGTCGCGCAGACGGATCGCCAGCCGGTTGAACTCGGTGGCGATGGTGCCGAGCTCGTCGGAGCGCGGCCAGTCGATGCGCCCCTGCAAGTCGCCCTGGCCGATGCGCCGCGCCGCGCGGGCCGCCCGGCGCAGGGGCTGCGTGGTAAAAACAAGCATGGCCGCGAGCAGCGCAAGCGCCGTCAGGATGCTTGCGCCGCACGCGCTGATGAGGCGGGCGCTGAGGCTTCCGCGCCGCAGTTGGAGGTCGTCCATCAGGCGCGCGCGCCGGTCTTCCAGCGCTTGCAGCTTGGCGGAAAGGCCGCGGTCCAGCCCTTCCAGATCGCGCGCGGAAAGTGCGTGTGCTTCCGCGCCGGGAACAGGCGGGCGCAGCCGCGTCAGGATGCGGTGGTGGAGCAGGAGCTCGGGGTCGATGCCCGGCGACTGCGGCACGCCGGCAAGGGCGGCGCGGGCAGCGGTAAGCCGCGCTTGCGCGCGTTCGGTTTGGGTGCGGATTTCGTCCTCGCTCGGGGCGGTAGATGCCGAGGCCGGCAGCAGCGAGCGCTCCAGAAGAATCTGCTCGCGCGCCACCGAAGCCTGCGCCGCAGCCAGGCTGCCGACCGCGCGGTCCATCCCCTTTTGCTCTTCATCCAGCGCGCTGAGCGCAACAAACGATCCGCGCACAAGAAAGCTGAGCCCCGTGACCAGAGCAAACAGCAGCAGCCCACCCAGGAGCACTCGTTGGAAGATGGTTAACAACTTTCAACCTTAACTCAAGCAAGATCGTGGATCAAACCTGCGCCAGCAACACTTTCACTTGCGGCAGCATGGTTTCGGAGGACCGCAGGAGCGAAAGCAATGACGGTGGTACGATGAGCCTTGCCGTGCTTACCAGCACCCCGTTCAGCAGCGGCCACATTGCAGGCATGCCCATCCGCTTTTAGAGGAGTTTTCGCGACGTGGCCGTTCAACAAATAGAAAAGCCTGCCGCGGGTGCCTCACCCGCGAGGAAGAAATCAGCCGCTGAAGCAAAGCTCAGGCTTAGAGCGCAGCAACTGGGCAAGCTCTTGTTCCTGCTGTTTGCGGCTGTCGTTGTTCTCGGTATTCACGGGTATCATCCATATGCCGATGATGCCGCGCTGTATGTCGCGGGTATCAAGTATCTGCACAACCCTCACCTCTACACGCAAGTAGACCTTCCTTTTCTCAAGGTGCATGCGACTTCCTCAATCTTTGAACCACTTATGGCGGGTATTGCAACCCGCACCGGCGCGTCGGTTGACTCGACCTTGTTTGCGGCCTATATAGTTTCCGCGGCCCTGTATATCTTCGCGGTTTACCGTTTGGCGCGTCTGCTGTTTGGGCAATTAGAATGTATTCTCTCGGCCTGCCTTCTCGCGGCGGCGGCATTTACTCTGCCCGTAGCCGGCACATCGCTGTCCCTCATGGACCCTTACCTGACAGCCCGGTCCTTTGCCACGCCGGTTTTTTTATTTTCTTTGGAAGCGCAGCTCCGCGGCCGTACCCTGCCTGCCTGCTGCATCGCTATCCTTGTATGCCTTCTTCATCCCGTCCTGGGATTGTCTTTTCTTTTGTTTCAAGCGCTGCTGTGGATTTGCATGCAGCCCGGCGGCAAGTCCCGAATCCTCCTGCTTCTAGCGGCGGCAGGTTGTTTCACCATCGCATTTGCCGCGGCGGATGCGCTTTCCCATGCAAGGCCGGATAGCCTGCAGTATCAGCGAGTTGTATGGACAAGAACATATCTCTTCCTCGGGCAGTGGAAATGGTTTGAGTATCTCGGGATAGCCGCTCCCCTTGCTCTCAGCGGCTACGCCTGGAACCGTTTGCGTCAGGAGGACCGGCGGCGCGGTCTCCTGGCGGCGATTGTGGTTTCAGGCGTGCTCATCACCGCCCTGTGTTCCGTGTTTGTAGGTCCTTCCCAATCGCTTCTTCTAGCCCGGGCTCAAATGATGCGCATCTTTCTGCCGATTTACCTGGCAGGCACGGTGATGCTGGGGGGCTGGCTCGGATCGCTGTGGAGGGATGGGCGACGCATCGCTGTGTGTTTTCCCATCCTTGTAGCGGCAGCCCTGTTCTGGTCGCAAAAAGAGGCTTTCCAGAGACGGACTCATGTGGAAAGTCCTTTTGTGCAGGCGGTCAATCCATGGCATCAAGCATTTCTGTGGATTAGAAGGAATACTCCCGGCGATGCTGTTTTCGCCGGAAATCCGCACATGATCGAACTTCCCACCGAGGGCCAGGAAGGCTTCCGCGCCGCCGCGGAGCGGTCGATGTTAGCGGATGATAAAGACGGCGGGGTCGCTACTCTTTCGCCCTCGTTAGCGGAACGATGGACGAACCAGTTCGATGCGCAGGAGAACATCGCCTCGGAGACAGATGAGGAACGGTTCAGGAAGCTGTCACCTTATGGAGTGACCTGGATTCTTCTTCCCCCTCCCGCGGCCACATCCCTGGAGTGTCCTTACCGAAATCAAGTGGTAAAAGTTTGCAGATTGAACCTCTTGGAACGATGATTAAAAAGTAGGCTCGTCCTAAGATTTTTGATACCGCGCCAGCACATCCTCCAGCGTCACCATGCCCTCCAGCCTGCCCTTGCCGGCACGATTGCTGACCGGCAGCAGGGGCCAGCGCGAAAAGTAGCGCAGCGCGGTGTCGAGCGGCAGGTCAGGGAAGAGCAGAGGGGTCCGCTCCGGGGGCAGGGCGCGTTGGAGCGTGGTGTCTCCGGGGCAGGACATGGCGAGGGTGGCGAACTCGCCCACCGGCAGCACGTACCAGCCGTCCTCGGCCATCTGCACCACCAGGGCCGGGCTGCCGGGCGCGAGCGACAGCTCCACCGCCGCGGCTTTCAGCGTTTCGCGGCTGTGGAGCACCGGCAGGCGCAGCGGCACCAGGGCATCTTCCAGGCGCAGGCCGACCGTTTCCCTCTGCTCTTCCATTGAAGGAAGGTCCAGCCCGTCCTGATGGGTAAAAAGCTCGAAAATAGGCGTGGGCTGGAGCGAGCGCGAGATGAAGTAAGCAATAGTATTGGCCAGGATGACCGGCAGGATGATGGAGTAGTTGCCGCTGGTTTCCAGAACCATGAAGACGGAGGTAAGCGGCGCCCGCAGAAAGCCGGCAAACAGCACGCCCATGCCGACCATGGCATAGGAGCCGACCGCGCCCGAGGCATGCGGCAGCAGTGTGTGCTCCACCGTGCCGACCGCGGCCCCGAGCATGGTGCCCACAAAGAGCGCCGGGGCAAACATGCCGCCGGGGGTGCCGCTGGAAAAGGAAAGCGTGGTAGCCAGCATCTTGAAAACAACCAGCGCCAGCAGGAACTGCCAGGTGAACT
>CAXTSG010000010.1:13750-14122 GCA_964246825.1 uncultured Acidobacteriaceae bacterium
CCCATGACCTGCGGCATGCCGAAGTAGCCGATGCCGCCTACCAGCAGGCCCGCCACGGCCGGCTGAAACAGCTGCGCATTGCTGCTCATGGCGCGGAGCCGGGGGCGCAGAGTGCCGAGCGCCTTAGCAAAAACAAAAGCGGAAAGCCCGCCGAACACGCCCAGAATGGCATAGGCCGTCAGCTCGCGGGGGTCTTGCAGTGTGACGGAGGGAATACGGAACATGGGGGCCGCGCCCCAAAAGATGCGCGCGACGGAAACCGCGGAAACCGCGGCTAGCACAATGGAGCCGAGCACGGCCGCGCTCCAGTAGCCGATGACCTCCTCAATGACGAACAGAATCGCGGAAACGGGTGCGTTGAAGGCCGCGGCC